>CAZUIA010000136.1:0-7997 GCA_964620835.1 uncultured Oscillospiraceae bacterium | reverse complement strand
GGGTGGCGAGGGGAATCGTGCGGGCGTCCTTGCTCGCGCGCACGCGAGCGAGGACGCCCGCACGATTCCCCTCGCCACCCCTTCTTTCTGTCCGTTGGCAAATCAAAAGAGGCCGCCGCGCCATCTCGCGCAACAGCCCCTCACGCAATCCACTCCTTTACGGGAACAGCGCCCTAAGCGTTTCCGGCCCGCAGATGCCGTCCGCCTTCAGCCCGTTTTCGAGCTGGAAGGCCAGGACGGCCTTGCGCGTGCGCTTGCCGTACACCTGGTCCGCCTTTTCGTCCAGGTACTGAAGCGCTATCAGCCTTTCCTGGACGCGGTGCACGTCCATGCCCGTCGCGCCAAAGGACAGCTCGCGCGAAAAGCCCTCGGGCATCGAAAGGTCGGGGGCGACATACGGAGGCAGCGTCACGCCCAGCTCGGCCAGCTTCGCGCGCGTCTTTTCGCCCACCACGCCGTCGATCTTCAAATCGTGCTTGCGCTGGAACCGCCGAACGGCGGCGCGCGTCCTTTGGCCGTACACGCCGTCGGCCCTGCCGGTCTTGAAGCCCAGCGCGGAAAGCTGCGCTTGCAGGGCCTCTACATCGTTCCCGCGCGCCCATAGGCGAAGCACCCGGTCCCCGCCCTGCTCCGGGGCCGCATCCACGGTCTCAGGCTCGGAAGGCGCGGCCGCCTCGGGCGACTGCGCGGGTTCGGGGACCGCTCCGGCCGCGGCCGCGGGAGCCAAAACAGCACCGGGGGCCTGGGTCGGTTCGGGAACCCGGGTCGGTTCGGCGGCCTGCACCGGCTTGGGTGTCTGCGTCGGTTTCAAAGTCTGGGCCGCGGTGGGGCTTGCGCTGCCTGCCGCCTTCGCGGGCGCCTCCGGCTGGGCGGCCGGCGCCTGCGAAGCCGTCGGGCTTTGCGAGGCCTCCGCGCCCACGCCCCCCTGCGCCGCCGGGGCCGGCGCCTGCGTTGCCTTGGACGGATCGAGCAGCTCGATGGCGAAGGGCACCGCGCCCTGCGCGTTGCGGGGCTGGCCCTTTTCGTTGAGCACAAACTCGTTTCGGCCAAGCCCGAGCACAACGCGGAACTGGCCCTCGGTCGAAAGAAGCGTCACTTCCGCGGGCTGAAGCCATACGCCCTGGTAATTGTGGTGCAGCGCATACGTGACGCCCGCCTCGCCGCGAAAACGGACGACGATTTGCGCCTCGGCTGACGTTTCGATCGGGTCGATCAGCGCGTACGGGGCGTCCTGGGCCAGGGCGGCGCCGCCCCCAACCAGGCAAAGCGCCGCCAAGAGCGCAAGGATTCTCTGCCAAAGCATCATTGGTTCGTACCTCCAACACCGCAATGTGGGGAAAAGCCGCGTCCCGAAGGAATCGCGGCTTTGAGGGGGCTTTTTTACCGCTTGGGCGGCCTGCGCAGGTACGCGGGCACGTCGCTGCCCACGCTTGCGCCCTTTTCGGGCGCGGGCTCCATGGGCTGGGGACGCCCATAGCCCGCGCTGTCCCGGGGCTCGTCCTGGTATATGGGCCGGGCGGCCGGGGCCGGCGCGCGGTTGTTGACAAACGAAGGAATGTCCGGCTCGTCGGCGCGCTGCTGGCGCTGCGGCTCCGCGGCGGGGGCGCGCCACCCGGTGGTATAGCCGTAGCGCTGCGGCTCGCTCCCGTACGCGCGCTCGCGTTCGCGCTCATGCGGCTTTCTGGCCGGCTCCTTCGGCGGGAAGGGCGTTTTTTCAAAGCCGGTGGCAATGACGGTGATGCGGACCTCGTCCTCCAGCGACTCGTCGATCCCGGCGCCGAAGATGATGTTCGCCTCGTTGTCCGCGGCCTGGATGATGAGCTGCGCGGCCTCGTTGATGTCCACGATCGACATGTTCACGCCGCCGGTGACGTTCATGAGCACGGCGCGCGCGCCGTCGATGGAGGTTTCGAGCATGGGGCTTGACACGGCGTTCTTCGCCGCCTCGATCATGCTGTTTTCACCCTTGCCGACACCGATGCCCATGTGGGCCATGCCGCCGGACTCCATGACGGTCTTGACGTCGGCAAAGTCCAGGTTGATCAGCGCCGGCACGGCGATCAGGTCGGAAATGCCCTGGATGCCCTGGCGGAGCACGTCGTCGGCGATTTTAAACGCCTCCATCATCGTCGTGCCCTTGGTGACGACCTGCAAAAGCCGGTCGTTGGGGATGACGACGAGGGTGTCGACGCGCTGCATCAGATCCTGAATGCCGCCCTCGGCATTTTTCATGCGCTGCTTGCCTTCAAAAAGGAACGGCTTGGTCACCACGCCGATGGTCAGGCAGCCCAGGTCGCGCGCGATCTCGGCCACGATGGGGGCCGCGCCGGTACCGGTGCCGCCGCCCATGCCCGCGGTGACGAACACGAGGTCCGCGCCCTTTAACATCTGTGAAATCTCCTCGCGGCTTTCCTCGGCCGCGCGCCGTCCAATGTCGGGGATGGCGCCCGCTCCCAGCCCCTTGGTCAGCTTGTCGCCGATCTGCAGGCGGGTGGTCGCCAGCGACATGGCCAGGGCCTGCTTGTCGGTGTTGACGGAAATGAATTCCACCCCGCGCAAGCCTTCCTCCACCATGCGGTTGATGGCGTTTCCACCCGCGCCGCCGCATCCGACGACTTTAATGGAAGCGTAGCTGCTCTTTTCCACTTCGAACTCCAGCATTGTCATCCCCCTCAAACTAACAATGAATCGGGCTTTTCGCGTTTCCCGTTATTTTTTGAACAGGCCCTTCAGCTTGTCCAGCACCCCGCGGCTTTCCACCTGCTGTTCGATCGTCTCAAAGACGAGGTCCATCAGCCCCAGCGCGCTGGAATAGACGGGGCTGTTGAGCTTGGCGGCCTTGGGCGTGGGCGCCCGCACGGGGCGCTCAAGCTGGGAAGCCAGGTATTCGCGGCCGCCGCGCATCAGCGCCAGGCCGCCGCCGGTCAGGTAGACGTTGGACCAGCTGCCAAGCCTGACGCCGCTGTGGTTCAGTTCCTCGCGGATCATCTCGGCGATCTCATCCACGCGCGGCTCCAGCACCCTGGCGATGTCCTCGCGCGAAAAGCTCATCGGCCGGCCGTTTTCGCCCACCGCTTCAATAGTATCGCCGCCAGGCATGCCAAAGATGTAGCTGCGCTTGATCTGTTCGGCCATGGTCATCGGGGCCTCCAGACCGTACGTCAAATCGACCGTGATGTGCGCGCCGCCGATGGGAATCACCTTGTGAAACACCAGCGCGTCGCCCTCCACGGCCATGATCTCGCTGTTCAAATACCCGATATCGATGAGCACGGCCGTGCGGTCGCGGTCCTCGGGCGGCAAAAACAAGAGCGCCTCGCCCATGGGCGAGGAGAAAAAGCCCGCCACCTCGATGCCCATGCTCTGCATCCGGCGGTTGATATCGTTCAAGAAAAATTCGTCCGCCACGATGAAGGAGACGAACGTCTTCAGCGTGGACCCCTTGATGCCGACCGGCTCCATGGTCTTTTTGCCGTCGTCCACCATGAACCAGGCGGGCGAGCGGTGGATGATAACCCCGCGAACGGGCTGAATTTCCTGGTCGGCCATCGCGAAGATGCGCTCGACGTCGCCCGGCGTGACGTGCGGGTCAACGCCCTGCAGCATCAGCGTCGTTTCGGTGACGTATACCCGGCAAAACTCGCCCGGCACGCCCACGTGAACCTCATGGATGCGGCGATGCGACTGCGTCTCGGCTTCCTGAATGGAGGCGTGTATCGCGTCGTTGACCTTTTCCGGCGTGTTCCAATAGCCGTCGGTATAGCCGTCATATGGTACGACACCAGCGCCGATGATGTCGCAACGGTGGTATCCGCCGCTCTCCGCGACAAGCGTCACGACTTTGGAAGTGCCGAAGTCAATGGCCGCCGCCATGTTTTTCATCAGGATACCCCCCTATCCGTTTGGGTAAGGAGCATCTGCCCGCGCAGCAAAAAAAGCGTACGCAAGTCTAAACGCCCATTGCATCATCGTTATTGTACCCTTTCTTGTCGATGATTGCAAGAAAGGATTGACGCTTTTGTGCCGAAAAATGGAAAAAATGTATCCAACCCGGTTTTTTCCATCGAAAAAACGACCGACGGTCGGTCTTTTGACCTTCCACTTCGGAGAACAGCCGTCCCGTCACCGTTTGGGGTGGTAATCCGCGGTCTTGGCGGTGGTCACGTCCAGCATGCCGCCGCGGACGTCCGACAGTTCGCGAAGGCGCGGCAAAACGGACAACATCAGCGTGACCTTTTCGCAAAGCAATTCCTCGCTTCCGAGCGTCACCTGCAGTCCGTCATGCGTTACCAGATACAGGTTGTCCAGATGCGCCACATTCAATTCCGAGATCTCAAGGAGCGCCCCTTGCGCGTCCAGCGCGGTCAGCACCGCGGACAAAGCGTCAAACTGCCCGGCCGTCGAAAGGACGATCGGCCGTCCGACGCGCACGGAAGCAACCTGCATGCCGGTGATCATCGGCACGTTCAGGTCCATGTCCACCTGCGCCGTTTGCTCCAGCACCACACCGTCCTCGCTGAGCAAAATCAGCATGCCCAGCCACATCATCGTGGCCCGGGGCGAGTGCTCCGTGACCGTCAGCACCACATGGCTCGGAAAATCGCGACGCATGCCGACATAGTGCAAATAGCGGTTTTGGTTGATGCCGTCGCGTATCCGCGCCGTGTCCAGCGAAAACATGCCGTCGCCAATCTGAATGCCCGCCGAGGCGGCCACCTCCTGGGCCGACACGTAGCGGTTCCCTTCGACGGTCACCTGTCTGACGACAAAAACCTGGTTGTTCAGGAGAATCAGCGCCACCGCCACCAAGGCAAGCAGCGTCACCAGCGCCACGGCGCCGGGGTTTCGGGGTTGTTTTCTGCGGGCGGGCGTCGGCATGGCTTGTCCTTTCCTTGCATCTGCATAGCAAAAACAAACGTCTTCTTCTCCACACCTGTCAATTTTCCCTGCTTGTACTGTTTCTATGTGACACACAATGGGATTATGGCAGGGAAGCGCGGAAAAAGCCGCCCAATCCGCGCGGCTTTGACAAGGCGCGGGCCGCCCGCGGGCCAAGGCCATGCCCCGGGATGAACGCGACGGCCGCGCCTGGCGGCTTTTTGCGCAAAACGGGTCGGGAAGGGGCCCCGCTTCCCCGCGCAGGGCAAAGGACGAGGACGGAAATAAAAAAGGAAAGGACGCCCGCCCGCTCTTCGGCAGCGCGCCTTTGCCGCGCATGCGCGTCGCTTAAAGTGCAAAGACCGCTCTTCTTCGCGCCGCAGGATCTGGTATGGAAACAGAAGATTCGCGGCCGCGCCCGCGAGGGGGAACGAAAGAGGCGGACCCGCCAAACTATATCTGGCACAATAAAAAATCCATACGCGCAATATCTAGCGGGGGCACCCGGCCTTCCGCCGGGTGCTTTGCCGTCTTTTGGCGCGCCCGCGCCGCATCGCCTTCCCGTTTCGCCGCGAAAAGCCAGCGCGGCCGGCCGGGCAAACAGCCCCAAACATCCCGTCGAACGCCCCTATTTTTTCGCGGCGCAATTCAACAGCGGCGGCGTCGCCCCGGAATCTATACTTTGAAAACCGATGGAGCAAGGGAGGGCTTTGCGTGGCGGTTTGCTATCTGGAGACCTTCGTGCTGCAAAACGCGTTTGTGGACGCCGGGCTGCTCTACCTCGCCGCGCTTTGGCGCGGAGGCCCCGTACGGCACGCGCGCATCCTGCTGGGGGCGCTGCTCGGCACGGCGTTTGCGGTGCTGGCCGCGGCGACCGGCGGCCTTTTGCGCTCCGCCCCGGCGCTTTTGGCAGTGTCGGCGGGCATGGCGCTCGTCGCGTTCGGCTGCCCCGCGCGCGCCGAAACGCTCAAATCCGCCGGCGCGCTCTGGCTTTTCGCGGCCGTGCTCGGCGGGATCGCCGCGCTGGGCGTGCCGGTGGCCGCGGCGGGCGCGGCCACCGGCGCCGCGGGCGTGGCGCTGCTTCGGCGCAAAAACGCGCCGCCGCCGCCGCGCGTGACGCTGACGGTGCGCCAGGGCGCGATCACGCGCACGTTTGACGCCATCGTGGACACCGGCAACCGCGCGCTGGACCCGCTTACGAGCCTTCCGGCGGTGCTGGTGCCCGGCGGCCCGTTTCAGGCGCGGGAGGGGCGCGTGCTGTGCGTGCGCACCGCGGCGGGGGCGAGCCTTCTGCCGTGCTTTTTGCCCGACTTCCTATCGATAGACGGCAGGCCCGTGCGGGCCGTGGCCGCGGTGGCGCCCCCGGGCATGCTCGACGGCGCACTCGTCCCCTGGGCGCTGTGCGCGGAAAGGATGGCCTCATGACGCTGTGGGCAACGCTCAAAAACGCGCTTTTGAAACTGATCTCGCGCATTTTTCCAGGAAGAGTGGATTACATCGGTGGGGCGGACGTGCTGCCTGCGCCGCTGTCGCGGGAGGAGGAGGAACGGCTGGTGCAGGACCTGAAGCATGACGACGGACGCGTGCGCGCCATTTTAATCGAGCACAACCTTCGGCTGGTCGCGTATATCGCGCGCAAATTCGAGAACACTGGCATTGGCATCGAGGACCTGATTTCCATCGGAACGATCGGTCTGATCAAGGCGGTCAACACGTTTGACCCGCAAAAAAAGATCAAGCTGGCGACGTACGCGTCGCGCTGCATTGAAAACGAGATTTTGATGTACCTGCGCCGCAACAGCCGCCTAAAGCAGGAGGTGTCGCTGGACGAGCCGCTCAACACCGACTGGGACGGCAACGAGCTGCTCCTGTCGGACGTGCTGGGCACGGACGACGACACGGTCTACCGCGTCATCGAGGAGGACGTGGAAAAGCAGCTTTTGAGAACCGCGCTGGGCCGCCTGCCGGGCCGCGAGCAGCGCATCATGCGCCTTCGCTTCGGGCTGGAGGGCGGGCCGAGCCGCACGCAAAAAGAGGTGGCCGACGCGCTGGGCATTTCGCAGAGCTATATTTCGCGCCTTGAAAAGAGGATTTTACACCGGCTGCGCAAGGAAATGGCGCGTTTGACGTGACCGGCTCCGAAGGCAAATCCCGCCAAGCGCCGCCCGCAAGGCGCCCGCTGAACCGGTATAATCTTTTATAAAGGCGGCAATAATGCTTTCATCCCGAAGACACGGAGGGAAGCCAATGCCGATTAACAAAGTGGAAATTTGCGGTGTGGACACCTCGACCTTGCCGGTTTTAACCAATGAACGCATGCGCGAGCTGTTTCCTCTCGTGCATGGCGGGGACACCGCCGCGCGCGAGGAGTTTATTCGGGGAAACCTGCGCCTGGTGCTGAGCGTCATCCAGCGCTTTGGCAACCGCGGCGAAAACGCGGACGACCTGTTCCAGGTCGGCTGCATCGGCCTGATGAAGGCGCTGGACAACTTCGACGTCTCCCAGAACGTGCGCTTTTCGACCTATGCCGTGCCGATGATCATCGGCGAGATCCGACGCTACCTGCGCGACAACAACACCATCCGCGTCAGCCGTTCGCTTCGCGACACCGCCTACAAGGCGCTGCAGGCGCGGGACAGGCTGGCCGCCCAGACGGGCCGCGAGCCCACCCTGACGGAGATGGCCGAGGCGCTCTCGCTGCCGCGCGAGGACGTCGTGTTCGCGCTGGAGGCCATCCAGGACCCGGTATCGCTCTTTGAGCCGATCTACAACGACGGCGGCGACGCCGTGTATGTCATGGACCAGGTGAAGGACGACAAGGAGGTCGACTCGACGTGGCTGGAGGGCATCGCCCTGAAGGAGGCGATGCGCCGCCTGGGCGAGCGCGAGCGCAGGATCCTTCGGCTGCGCTTTTTCGAGGGCAGAACACAGATGGAGGTGGCCGGGGAAATCGGCATCTCGCAGGCGCAGGTGTCGCGCCTTGAAAAAAACGCGCTGTCGCACCTGCGCAAGTACGTATAGCGGCGATCGCCCACAAACTGCGGTTTGTGGGCGGTTTGGAAGGGGATTCGGCCTGAAATCCTGCGGGATTTCCGGGCGGCCTCAGGCAGAACGCCCCG
>CAZUIA010000135.1:0-8034 GCA_964620835.1 uncultured Oscillospiraceae bacterium | reverse complement strand
TGTTTGCCCCGCTTGCGGCCGCGGTGGACGCGGCGGAGGAAACGCCGGTCACGCTCACGCAGAGGCTCGACAACCGGGAGGTGGTCGTCATGGCGGCGCGCGTGGCCCCCTCCGACTGGCTGTTCGTGCGGGTTATGCCCGCCGGCCGCCTGCTTGCCCCCTATGTGCAAAGCATCGTCATCATGGCCGCCGCGTGCCTGGCGCTTTTGTGCTGCCTCGTGCTGGTCATGTACTACCTGGCCAGCCGCATCGCCGGGCCGCTGCAGTCCCTTTCCAACACCGTCGCGGGCGTCAACCTGCAAAACATGCAGCAGTCCATCCAAAAGACGAGCACGCCCTATTCCACGTCCGAGCTGGACGCGCTGAACCGCGCGTTTCATGCTCAGGCGGCTGGACGCCTCCATCTCCATGGAGATTCAGGCGCACATGCGCGCGCTGCAGTCCCAGATGAACCCGCATTTCCTGTTCAACATGCTGTCGGTGATCATCGAGTCCAGCGAGGAGCACGGGGACGGCCGTACGGTCGCCATGTGCATGAAGCTGTCGTCCATGCTCCGGTACGTGGCCGATTTCAACAGGGACCAGGCGTCCCTCACGGACGAGCTGCAGCACGCGCGAAACTACCTGGACCTCATGCGCGACCGGTATGAGTCGCTCTTCACGTACGACATCGTCGCCGAGGGAGCGCTGGAGAACATCCTGGTGCCCAAGATGATCATTCAGCCCCTGGCCGAAAACTGCTTCACGCACGGCTTTCGCGACTGCCGGCCGCCGTGGCACATATGCATCCGGGTCAGCGCCTTCGAGGGGCAATGGACGCTGTCGGTGGAGGACAACGGCGTGGGCGTGACGGAGGAGACGGTCGCGCAGATCCGCGAGAAGGTGGAAACGTACCGGTCGGATGTGGCGACCAACTACAAAAACCTGCGCCTTGGCGGCATGGGCCTGGTGAATACGCTGCTGCGCCTTTCCCTCTTAAAAAGCGATCGGATTGAATTTTCCATCGGCAACAGCCCTGAAAGGGGCACCGTCATCCGGATAGGAGGGAGCCTGCCATGATTCGCGTCCTGATTGCCGAGGATGAACCCCCGACCCTGCGGCGGATCAAACGGATGATCGAGCAGTCCGACCCGGCGTTTCAGGTTTCGGCCACCGCCTTTGACGGCGAGCAGGCCCTCGTGCTGATGGAGGAAGGGCCGTGCGACGTGGTGTTTTCCGACATCCGCATGCCGGTCATGGACGGCCTTGCGCTCATGGACCGCATCCGGGAGCGATACCCGGACTGCCTGCTGGTGATCATTTCCGGGTATCAGGACTTTGCGTATGTGACGCACGCCATGCGCTCCCGGGCGATCGATTATCTGCTAAAGCCCGTGTCGCAGCAGGACCTGGACGCCCTCCTTTCGCGGCTGAAGGAAGCTTTCACGCAGCGCAAGCGGGAACGCCTGGCCCGCCAGCTTTCGGCCACGCTCAACCGCGCCGAGGCGGTCGGCAGGGCGGAGCCGCCCGTGGGCGGGGATGCGCGGTTTCATGTCTGTCTGTTTTGCGCCGGGCCCATGCCCCTTGACGGGGATGCGGAGCTGCTGGGCGGCAACGCGGCGTTTGACAGGCTTTTCATGGAGGAACGGATCCCGGCCATGTGCCCGGCGTACGAGGGATTTACCTGGGCGTTCATGGGCAACACACAGGTGGAGCAGATTCTGATCCTGGAGGCGTCGGGGATCTCCGCCGTGGAAATCGCTTCGGAGCTGATGCGGACCATCGAGCGGGACACCCAGGTGCCGATCAGCTGCGCGTGCGCGGCGCAAAGCGTATCCCTGAAGGAAATCGGCCGAACCATCCAGCGTCTGCGCGAGGCGCTTATGGCCTCGGTGCGCATCGGCGAGGGCACGCTGACGCTGGTTTCGGAGGATACCCCCCCTATCCCGCCGGCGGCAAGGGACGCGCAGGAGGTCAAAAACCTGGCCGCGCTCCTTGGGGAAGGCAGGCTGTCTCCCAAGGGTGAAAGGTGGCAGGCGCTCCTGTCGCGCATGGAGCGCGAGGCATGGACACAGCGGCGCATCCACACCCTGTTCCTGGACGCGTTCGCCCAGTTGGAGGCGGAGCAGGACGGCGCGGGCGCGTATCAGCAGGCGAAAAACCTGGTCGCCGAGGTGATCGAATCCGCCCTGTCCTGGCAGGATTTGCGGGAGGGGTTTGGCGGACTCGCGCCGCTGCTCGGCGGCGAAAAGGAAACCTCCGTCACGCAGCACAACGTGGCGCGGCGCGTGGAGGCATACCTGACGGCCCATTACGACGAGCACATCAACAACCAAAAGCTCGGACAGGCGTTCGGGTATGTGCCCAGCTACATCAGCCTTCTGTTTCGCAAGGAATACGGCGTTTCTCCGGCGGAATACCTTACCCGGGTGCGCCTTTTTCAGGCCAAGGCGCTGATCCAGCAAAACCCGGGCATGCTGATTCGCGATGTCGCCGAGCGGGTGGGCTTCAAAAGCCCGCACCATTTCTCCAGGACGTTCAAGAAGTACGAGGGCGTATGGCCCACGGGCTATCCCCAATAACGGGAGGCTGCGATGAAAAAGCTGATTTTCTGCCTGTTGGCGCTTTTGCTGGTGGCGGGCTGCGCGCGCCTTCCGGACGGGACCGGCGAAAACGGCGGCACGGGCGGGGCGGCCGCGCAAAAGACGTACGCGCTGGTGGTCAAGAGCCTGGAAAACCCTTACATGGCCACCATGTACGACGGGTTTCGCAGCGCGTGCGAGGCGCTGGGCGTGCTTCCGCTGCTCATGGGGCCGGGCGCAAACGGCGCGCCCAGCCAGCCCAAGATCCTCGAGGGCCTGATCGACCGCAAGGTGGACGCCATCGCCATCGCCGCCAACGATATGGAGGAGGTGTCTTTCATGCTGCAAAAGGCGAAGAGCGCGGGCATCCCCGTCGTTTCGCTGGATTCCATGGTCAAGCCCGAAGACCGCGTGGTGCATATCCAGCAGGCGTCGGCGGAGATCATCGGGCGGGTGCTGGTGCAGGCCTGCGCGCAGATGATGAACCATGCGGGACAGTTCGCCATCCTCACCACGACGGACGCCATGCCGAATCAGGCCACCTGGGTATCCTGGATGCGAAGGGAGCTGTCCGACCACCCGGAGCAGTATGCCGGCATGACCCTTGTGGAGATCGTATACGGCCTGGACGAGCCGGGGCCCTCCGCCGAGGCGGCACGGTATCTCCTTGACACATACCCGGATCGGTCCGTCATCATCGCGCCCAACGTGGTGGGGATGCGCGCCGCGGCCGAAGCCATCGAGCGGGCGGAGTCGCCCGTGAGGCTCACGGGGCTCGGCCTGCCCTCCGAGATGGAGCAGTACATCACCAAGGGCATCTGCCCGTGGATGTACCTGTGGAACCCCTCGGAGGTCGGCCGCCTGGCCGCGTATGCGATGGAGGCTTTTGTCACGGGCGAGGTGCGGGGCGGGCCGGGAGAAATCGTCGCCGCGGGGAGCCTTGGCGACAAGGTCCTTACCGAAAGCGAGGACGGCGGCATGGAAATCGTGCTGGGGAACCCGAAGGTGTTTGACATGACGAACATCGCCGTGTGGGGCGAGCTGTTTTAAGGGGTTTGCGGGCGCTTGCCGGGGATCTACGGATGCCCCGGCAAGGGGTCGCGGGGCGAAAAACGCGCCCTCCTGCAAACGGGAGCGATCCATGCCCGTAAACGGGTGCGCGGAGGAACGCCGCATCATCGCAGCGGGGCCCGTGCACCTCGTTTTTTGTTCTCTCTGTACAAAAACAATAAAAAGTTATATACTGCTTCACGAATGGTCTGGACAAGGTTTGCGCCGGAGTATCTTTCCCCGCCCCCATTCGCGCCGAGGATAGGGATGCCACGCGAGGAGGTATTTTGACGAAAAGGGAAAGCGCCGGCGCCGCGCAACGAAGTCACGGCGCTTGGCCGCATGTGACCGCCTTATGCAGCCCGTCTTTTCACGAAAAACGAATTTTCGGGCAGCATGCTCGGCCATATCACACAAAAGGAGAGATCAGCGATGGCGCCCTTCACGAACATTGTCCCCTGGGATTTGATTACCAGCTTTGTCATTGACGCCTTTGTAGGGTACGGCATACCCCGGGAGGACGCAATCATCTGCGCCGACGTGCTTTTGGAGTCGGACCGCAGGGGCATTGAATCCCACGGCGTCAACCGCTTCAAGCCCATCTACCTGGACAGGATCAAGGCCGGGATCCAAAACCCGGTCACGCACTTTGAGGTCGTCCGGGAAACCCCCGCGACGGCCGTGGTGGACGGCCATGACGGCATGGGCCAGGTCGTCGGCGTAAAAGCCATGAAAATGGCCATTGAAAAGGCGAAGCAGTACGGCATGGGCATGGTGGCCGTACGCAATTCCTGTCATTACGGCATCGCGGGCTACTATGTCACCATGGCCACCGAGCGGGGGATGATCGGTATGACCGGCACCAACGCCCGCCCTTCGATCGCGCCGACCTTCGGCGTGGAAAACATGCTGGGCACCAACCCCCTGACCTTCGGGATGCCTACGGACGAGCCGTTTCCCTTTGTGCTGGACTGCGCCACCTCCATCACCCAGCGGGGGCGCATCGAATACTACGACCGCCTGGGCAAGCCCACGCCCGCGGGCATGGTTATCGGCCGCGACGGCAAGGCCAAAACCGACTCCCATGCCATCCTGTCGGAACTGAACACCGGGGATGCGGCCCTTGCTCCCCTGGGCGGCATCGGAGAGGAGCTGGGGGGCTACAAGGGATATGGGTATGCCACCGTGGTGGAGATCCTGTCCGCCGCGCTTCAGCAGGGCAATTTCCTGCGGGCGCTGACCGGCATCGGCCCCAACGGGGAAAAGATACCCTTCCACCTGGGCCATTTCTTCATCGCCATCGATACGGAGGCCTTTATGGGCCGCGCCGCCTTTGAAAAAATCTGCGGGGATATCCTGCGGGATCTGCGGGGTTCTCAAAAGGCGCCCGGAGAAGCGCGCATCTATACCGCCGGGGAAAAGGAATACCTGGCATGGCAGGAGCGCAAGGATTCAGGCGTGCCCATCAACGACGCCGTGCAAAAGGAGCTTATCTCCGTCAGGGACGCGCTGGGGCTGTCCCAATACCGCTTCCCGTTTGAGTGAGAAACGGGCATGCATGGGTATTTGCCGGTGGCTCCTCCCATCAAAAGCGCTCTGAGCGGCGGGGCAAGGCCGAGGCCGTCGCCCGTACGCCCGGAACGTCCGGGAGGAGCTCTCCCCGGCCTGGATGCCGGGCAAAGCGAAGCCGTGCCCCTTCATGCGGAAGGATTGCAGCCAATCCTTCCCCCGTCCGGCGGCATGCCCTGTTGGCAGCCCTCACGGACGGTTCGCCGATTCCTCGTGCTTGAACTGCTTGAGCAGCTCAAGGTCGTCCCCGTACTTGGAGTCCATCGCGTTTTTCGTTTCCGTTTCGTTCTGGTACCGGGCGATGAGGGCCGCGCTCTTTCTGGCGTCCTGCAAGGTGCCCGTCCCCGCGACACACCCGCCGGGGCAGGCCATGCCCTCCAGCAGGTAACCGTCGTATTTTCCGGCCGCCGCGGCCCTGACCATCTCCCTGCATTCCCGCAGCCCCTGGGCGCACTGCACCTTGACCTCACGCCCCGGCGCAAGGCGCGCGATCGCATCCACCACCGCCTTTGCCACGCCGCCGCTCACGGCAAACCCACGCCCGGCAGCCGTCGCGTCGTTGCCCGCCGATTCAGGCTCGGCGGCGGCAAGATCGATGCCTTTGGCGTCAAACATGCCCATGAGCTCCTCAAATGTGAGGACAAAGTCCACATAGCTTTTCACCGATTTGCGGCTGGCCTCCAGCTTTTTTGCGGAGCAGGGGCCGATGAACACGATTTTGTGCTCCGGATGCTTTTTCTTTTGCAGCCGCGCGGTCAACACCATGGGTGTCAGGGCCATGGAAATGCAATGCGCAACTTCTGGGAATTCCTGCTTTGCCATGACCGACCAGGACGGGCAGCAGGAGGTGCCCATGAAGGGCTGCTTGTCCGGCACGTCGCGAAGAAAATCGTGCGCCTCCTCCACCGCGCAAAGATCCGCGCCCAGGGCGACCTCCGCCACGTCCCAAAAACCAAGCTGCTTGAGCGCGCCGGTCAGGCGCGAAAGGCTCACCTTCGGGCCGAACTGGCCGATGACGGCCGGCGCGACAATGGCGATGAGCTTATCGCCCTTCTTCATCGCCTGGATGAGCTGGAATATCTGTCCTTTGTCCGAAATGGCCCCAAAGGGGCAGTTGACGACGCACATGCCGCAGGAGACGCACCGGCCGTAATCGATGTCCGCCCGGCCGTTTCCATCGCTGCCAATGGCGTCGACGCCGCACGCTTCGGCGCACGGGCGCAGCTGGCGGATGATGGCGTTGTACGAGCAGACCGGCTTGCACCGTCCGCACTTAATGCACTTGTCTTGGTCGATGATGGCGCGCCTGTTTTCAAGGCGGATGGCTTTCACCGGGCAGGCGGGAACACAGGGGTGCGCAAGGCATCCCTGGCAGCCGTCGGTGACGAGGAAGCGGTCCGGGCAGGCGTGGCACGCGAACTTGATGATGTTGATCAGCGGCGGCTCATAGTACTTTTCCGCCACGGCGCTCTCCTCAATGCCCATGGAAAGAGGGGCGTGCTCGGTCACCTTGCGAAGCGGCAGGCCGATCGCCAGGCGCAGCCGCTCCCCTACGATCGCCCGCTCCAAAAAGATGGAGTCGCGGTATTTTGCCACCTCTCCCGGGATGATGCGGTAGGGCAGATCCTCTATGGCGGAATAGTCGCCGTCGCCCTCATAGGACAGGCGGGCAATTTCCGTAAAAACCTTACGCCGGATGTCGCGCACGACGTGCTCAACAACGCGCATATATGATTCCTCCTTGTAAATGCCGAGATGGCCCGCCCTTCCCAAAGGGCGGATAGCCGTTTGATCGGTGTGTTTGTGCGCGGGATCAGCCCGGGACATGGCGGATCACCGCGAAAATGCCCGTAAGCCTTGCCCCGGCGCCGATCGTTTCGCCGATGGGCGCTATGGCCGACTCCACTCCCATCGTAAACAAAGTCACGCCCAAAGTCAACAGCGGAATGCCCGGCAAAAACATGCAGATCATCCACGCGGGCAGCGGCGCCATGGTAAAATGCGGCAACGGCATAACGCCATTGGCAATGGTTTATTGGGCGGTTTTGGACACGGAAGAAGCGCTACACACGGGCGCATTTTCATAAATGATCGCCATGCGTTTATTGCAGCACGGGCGCGGGCCGACGAACGCTAAAAATAATGTTGAATTTAGATGAATTTCCTTTATAATGTCGAATGTGAGGACCCTGCAAAAAGAGAAAAGAGGCGACCCGAGATAGAGCTGGAGCGCGATCCGCAATCCGGTGGTATTGCAAAATGATCCGATTCACCCAGGGTACGGAAGCCGTCAAGCACCGGGATGGGCGCTCAAAAACAAGTGATGAGGGACACCAATGAGTCAAGCAGACGCAAAGCCCATACATGAAGCCCCCAAAGCCAGGAGGGCTCCGGTTTATCCGCCCATCCTCCTGCCGGTGCTCCTGGCCTTCATGGTATTGGGCACGATATATTTATGCCTTTGCTACCGCGGATTTCTCCGCGAGGTAAAGGCCGACGCGGCCGCCCTGGCCGAGCTGATGGCACCGCTGATCGGGCGCACGGTGGCTGCGGCCGATTCCGGGCAGCCGGCAGATCCAAAGAGCGCGGAACGCGCGGCGCCTTTGCGCATGCTTTCCTGGCTGCGTGAAAAGAACCGTCACATCCGTTTTGCGTATCTATTCATCCGACAGGGTGGGCAATACGCGGTCCTGATCGATTCCGAGGTGGCGGATTCGCCGGACCACGTGCCGCCTTTTCAACCATACGCCGGGATCCGCTATGCCGAGGAAGCGCTCGCCGAAGGCCGTTCGGCGGTAGAGGCGCAAAAAATCGGCCGCCACGGCGCCTGGATCAGCACGCTGACGCCCGTACG
>CAZUIA010000134.1:7176-8036 GCA_964620835.1 uncultured Oscillospiraceae bacterium | reverse complement strand
TTCTTGTTGCTCGGGTGGCGCATCTTCGCGCCGTGCTCGATCTGCACGGACAGCCCGGGGCAGGTGATCGCCACAAGCGTGACGCCCAGCCGCTTGCATTCCAGCGCCGTGTCGATCGTGACCGGGTTGATGCCATAGGCGTTGACGGCGATCAACAGGTCGCCGGGGTTGACGCCGTAATAGCGCAACACCTTGGGCGCGTAGCCGACCACGCGCTCCATCGCGCGGAAGGAGCCGCGCTCGCTGGAGATGCCGGCGTCCATCATGCAGTTGGTCGGCGCGAGGTTGCCGGCCCGGTGGTGCATTTCAATGGCGGCCATGTTCGAATGCCCGCCGGTGCCGAAAATGTGGTAGATCCTTCCGGCCATGACGTGCTCGGCGATCAGGGCGGCGGCCTTTTCCATGGGCTCGCGCTGCTCCTTCATGATCCGGTCCAAGCGCTCGGCAACCGCCGCGTAGTACTGTAGAATCGCTTCCATCGTGTTGTTCCTTCCGCTCGCCTTAGAGCTGTTTGATGCGCGGCATGTACTTTTCCTCATACGCGCGGTTGTTCCGGTCTCCCTCCGGCAGGTTCGCGCTCATCCATACGGCGGGCGTGATGCCCCTTTCCAGGAGCGCCTGCGCCGTGCGCATCATGAGCAGGTTGATGGTAAAGCAATTGACGAACGTGGACGTCGGACCCATCCGCTGGGAAATGCCCGGCACGTCCACGACCGCGTCGCCAAGGGGCAGGTGGTTGTCGATGAACACATCCGCCAACTCGTACAGGTTTTGTCCCGACGGGTGGCGCGACGCGCTCCCCTTGGGCACGGCGTTTGCGAAGGATGTCGAGGTGATTGCGATGGAGGCGATGCCGCGCG
>CAZUIA010000134.1:0-7166 GCA_964620835.1 uncultured Oscillospiraceae bacterium | reverse complement strand
GTCGATCGTCATCGAGTTGATGCCGTAGGCGTTGGCGATGACGAGCACGTCCCCTTGCTTCAAGCCATAGGTGTCAAATACGGCCTTTGCATAGCCGGGCGTCCTTTCGACGTAGTTCGACCGCTTGGCGCCGTGGATCAGATTTGTGCCGGCGTCCAGCATCGCGTTTACCGGAGCCAGGCCGCCCGCGCGCCAGAAAACCTCCTCCGCCGCCATGTTGGAGTGGCCGCCCGGCCCGATGACATGGATCAGCCGGTCCTCGGCCACGGCGTTTGCCAGCAGCGCCGCCGCCTTGCCGAGCGCTTCGCCCTGGGTGCTTTCGATCGCATCCAAACATGCGAATATCTTCTCCTTGTATGCTTTCGCGATATCCATTTTTATTCCTCCTTCCCTATTTTTTCTTTCTTTTGTGTTCATGATATCCAAACAAATGACAGATTTCCATGCGTTTGTTGCTTAGAATCATGCAATTATTGACACTTTGCCCCGACGGCTTTGTCCCCACGGCCAAATAGGCGGCGGCCCGTCCGGGCATTTTGCGGGAAAAGAGGTCTTTGCACGGAGAGGAAGCTTGGGGTTAAAATCGTTGGTCGTGGCATGATCGCCGGCGCGCGGACCCCATGGATCATAGAAAAGAAGAAGGAGCTGGCACGGCCTTTTGCCGACTATCGCAGTCTGGCCGGCTGTTTTTACGGGGGACGGAAACGGCCGCCCCGGTTTCGCGCAGGCCCAAGCTTCGCCCCTTACTCCGGCAGCACCCCGTCGTCCATGAACGACGTAAACGTGATCAGCGTCATTTCCGGCGTGTTGAACAGCCGAAAGCCCGGCAGAGGGCTTTGGGAGGAGACGTGCAAGCCCCCGCTGATGTACTCCGGCAGGCCGCCCGCCTGGCGAAAGCCCTGGGTGAAGCGGTCCTCCGGGAACCAGCCGTTTGCCCAAACCGGGCCGACGAGCGGCACGCGCCATTGCCCGCCCGCCGTGCCGCCGGCGAGGATCAGGTCCACCGTGCGCAAAAAGCCGTCGCTAGCTCCGCCCATGCTCTGCATCCGAAGCACCAGGTCGGGCATCAGCGGCAGGTGCGACAGCGTGATGTGCAGGTCCGTGTCCTGCATCCGGGCGCGCGCTTCTTTGGTCTTTTGGATCACCTCGGCCCAGTAGGCGTTGACCGGCGTGCCGGAAGCGGAATAGGCCGCGGCCGCTGTGTCCAGGTCCAGCGCCAGCTGCGCGGCGTCGGTAAACCAGACGGTCGAGCCGCCCACGGTCACGGACGCCGGCGCGCCCAGGAACGTCGCGCCGCGCGTGTTCGCGCCCGCGACCCAGTCCGCCAGCACCGTGTAATAGCCCTGCGGCCGCTCCCCCACCGGCGCGGGGTCCGAATCCCCGGCGATGAAGAAAACCGGCCGGGTCGTGTCCAGGGCGGAAAGCAGCTCATAAAAGGGGGCGGCATCCCCCTTTTTGCCCACCATGTCGCCCGTCAGGCAAACGGCGTTGTATTTCTTTCCCTTGAGCATGCCCGCCAGCTGCTTCTGGTTTGGGCCGAAGCGCTTGGCGTTCAGGTCCGATAGGTGCAGCACGGTAAACCCTTCCAGCGCTTTGGGCAGGTTCGCCACCCACACCTTTTGCGTTTTCACCACGATGCGCCCATTGTCAACCACCGTATGGATGCTGCAAAACCCCACAATTCCAAGAACGATCCACAGAAGCCACCGAAACGGGTGCGCCCGTCTTTTCGCTGTGAAAACGCCGACCTGCCGCCTGGCCATCTCATCCCCTCCCCGCACGTATATAACGAAAAAGCCCCCGCTTTTGCGGCACCTGAAAAGCACACTCCCTGGCATGTTTTGTCAGGGAAACGGCCCATCTTGACGAACGATTTTGATCCGGAATACAAAAAAACCCAGGAATTGTGATTCCGCCCGCGCGCCACCTGTGGTATAATCAAATACCAGCAAGGATGGGATGTATGGCAAAAGCAAAGACGGCGTTTGTCTGCGACGAGTGCGGCTACGAGTCCGGCCGGTGGCTTGGCAAGTGCCCGGGCTGCGGCGCGTGGAATACGATACGCGAATATACACCCTCCCCGGCGCCCGCTCCTTCGGCCGTCAAGCCGATGAAGCGGCCCGCGGGCTCAGGGCAGCCGATGCTTCTCTTGTCGGAAATCGGCGACGAGGCGCAGGCGCGGCGAAGCTGCGGCATCGGCGAACTGGACCGGGTGCTGGGCGGCGGCATTGTCGAAGGTTCGGTGACGCTGGTGGGCGGGGATCCGGGCGTCGGCAAATCGACGCTGCTGCTCGCGGCCTGCGGCCACCTGGCCGAATCGGGCGCGCGCGTTTTGTACGTCACGGGCGAGGAAAGCGCGCGGCAGGTCAAGCTGCGCGCCAGGCGCCTGGGCGTCGCGGCCGACAGGCTGTGGGTCCTGGCGGAAAACGCGATGACGGACATCGAGGCGCGGTTTTTGGAGCTGGCCCCCGATTTTATGGTGGTCGATTCCATCCAGACGGTCTACCGGCCGGAGCTGTCCGCCGCGCCGGGAAGCGTTTCGCAGGTGCGCGAATGCGCGGCGCTTTTGACGCGGCTTTCCAAGACCAGCGGCTGCGCTATGTTCCTGGTCGGCCACGTCACAAAGGACGGCTCGATCGCGGGGCCGCGCGTGCTGGAGCACATGGTCGACGCGGTGCTGTACTTCGAAGGTGACCGGCAGCACGCGTGGCGCATCCTCAGGGCGGTCAAGAACCGCTTCGGCTCCGTCAACGAGCTCGGCCTGTTTGAGATGCGCGACGAGGGCATGGTGCCGGTGGAAAACCCGTCGGAGCTGCTGTTGTCCAGCCGCGCGCGGGGCGCGTCCGGGTCGGTCGTGGCCTGCGGGCTGGAGGGAAGCCGGCCAATGCTGGTGGATTTGCAGGCGCTTGTCGCGAGGACGCCCTTCGGCATGCCGCGAAGGGCCGCGGACGGGCTGGACGGCGGCCGCGTCGCGCTCCTTTTGGCGGTGCTGGAAAAGCGGGCGGGCCTTCGGCTGTTTGACCAGGACGTATACATCAACGTGGCCGGCGGCATCACGCTTTCCGAGCCCGCGGCGGACCTGCCGCTGTGCGTGGCGGTCGCCTCTTCGCTTCGGGACAAGCCCCTGCCGCGAAACGTCGCCGTCTTTGGAGAGGTGGGGCTTTCCGGCGAGGTGCGCTCCGTCGCCCACGCGGACAGGCGGCTTTCCGAATGCGCGCGCCTTGGGTTTGACACCTGCGTGCTGCCCGGCGGAAACCTGCGCGGCCTGTCCCCGCAGGACAGCGTTCGCCTCGTCGGGGTGGACACGGTGTCCGAGGCGCTGCAAGCCTTACAGCTATAACCCAAAACATTTTGACGAGAAAGGATTGGGCATGAGAAAACCAAACATTCGCAGCATCTTACGGCCGGTGATCACGCTGTTTGGGGCCGCCATCGGCGGCGGGCTTTCGGCGCTTGGCATACGCATTTATTTGGCCTTTGAATCCGCCTCGGAGCTATCCACGCCCGCCATCATCTGGATCTGTACGGGCGTAACGGTTTTGTTCGCTCTTTTTTCCTGGTTTTTCGCGCCGCACCTGATCGAGCGCGTGCGGCAATGGTCCGGCTCCATCGAGGTATCCTTGAGCGAAATGCCGCTCATGCAGCTTTTGGCCGGTTCATTGGGGTTGGTGCTCGGGCTGGTGATCGCCACGCTCATCGCCGCGCTGTTTCGCTCGGGGCTTCCGGAGCTTTTATGGGCGGGCCTGGCGGCCACCCTGTACCTGATGCTGGGGTACCTGGGCGCGTCGATCGGCTACAAGCGCTGGCGTGAATTCCCGTCGCTGCACACCTTCAAGCAGGCGCGCCTGGAGCGCAAGATCGGCAGCGCCGCGCAGGCCACCGTGGGCAAAATTCTGGACACCAGCGTCATCATCGACGGCCGCATCTTCGACGTGTGCAAGACCGGCTTTATCGAGGGGCCCCTCATCATCCCGCAGTTCGTGCTGGCGGAGTTGCGCCATGTCGCCGATTCGAGCGACCCGCTCCGGCGAAACCGCGGCCGGCGCGGGCTGGACGTGCTGGCCCGCATCCAAAAGGAGCTGGACATCGCGGTGCAGATCACCGAACTGGACTTTGACGACGTCGAGGAGGTCGACGTGAAGCTTTTGAAGCTGGCGCGTCAGCTCAGCGCCGTCATCGTCACCAACGATTTCAACCTGAACAAGGTCGCGGACGTGACGGGCGTGAAGGTGCTCAATGTCAACGACCTGGCCGGGGCGCTGCGCCCGGTGCTGCTTCCGGGCGAGGAGATGCGCGTGCAGATCGTGCGTGAGGGCAAGGAGCACGCGCAGGGCATCGGGTACCTCGACGACGGCACGATGATCGTCGTGGACAACGGCAAGCGCTACATCGGCGAAACGGTGGACGTGATCGTCACGACCGTGCTGCAGACCAGCGCCGGGCGGATGATCTTCACAAAGATGAAGCAGGCGGCGTAAAGCGAACAAAACATGGATGCGTCCGAGGCGGCGGGGATGGATCCGCTGCTGTGGATGCGGCAAAGCCCTGAACACCCCTGCCGCGCTTTCGCACGGCAGGGGTGTTCAGGGCTATGGGCGTTTATTTTCTAACCTTCAGCCCATCCAAATGCCTGCGCAGCACAAGGATATGGGTCGATCGATAGGCCAAGGCCATAAGAGAGAGCTTTCGGACGGCCTTCTTTCATGCATGCAGGCCCGCGCGTGCGCACGGCCTTCCGTCACTTCAAATGGCTGTCCATCCACCCGGTGATTTCCTGAAGGCGACGGATGCGGTTTTTCGGCTTGCCCGAGCGGGACAGCTCATGGTTTTCACCCTTGAACAGGCACAGGCGGGTTTTGACCCCAAGCTGCCGGAGGGCGTAATACATCTGGATGCCCTCGAACATGTTGCAGCGGTAGTCCTCCTCGCTGTGGATGAACAGCGTGGGTGTCTTGGCCTGATCGGCGTACTTGAGGGGCGAGGCGCGCCAGAGCTTTTCAACGCTGTCCCAAGGCGTGCCGCCCATTTGGTCCCTGCCGAAGGTATGGCCGATGTCGCTGGTGTTGCAAAAGCCGATCCAGTTGGCGATGGACCGCTGCGATGCCGCCGCCTTGAAACGGTCGGTGTGGCCGATGATCCAGTTGGTCATGAATCCGCCGTAGGACCCGCCCGTCACCCCGAGGCGATCGGGATCGATGAACGGAAAGCGCCGAACCGCTTCGTCCACGAACTGCATCAGATCGTCGTAGTCGACGGTACCGTATTGGCCCCGAAGGTCCGCGAACTCGTTGCCGCGGCCGTCCCCGCCGGTGGGGTTGCAGAACAGCACCGCATACCCCTGCGCGCACCAGTACTGCATCTCGTGGAACAGCACCGAGCCGTAGACGGTCTTGGGGCCGCCGTGGATGTCCAGGATGGCCGGATATTTTTGGCCGGGGTCATACCCCGCCGGCGGCATCACCCAGCCGTGGATCGCAGTGCCCCGGCGGTTGATGAACGACAGGGGCTCGGGGGTCACGACCGTAAGCCCCTCCATCAGCGCGTCGTTCACATGGCTGACGCGCGCCTCGTTGCCCTGCGCGTCCGCCGTGTATAGCTCGGGCGGTTGATCCTTTCGCATGGCGATCATCGCGAAGCCGCCGCCAAAGGGCGAAAACTCCTGCACCAGGCCGGCGGCCTTTGTCACCTGCGAAAACGCGCCGCTTGCCGGATCGTAGCGCATCAGGTGGCTGTCATCCACAAGCGTGGCCACAAAGTACAAAAGGCCGTCCGCGACCACCAGGCTGTCCTCCATGCCGCCCATCTTCACGTCCGACCCGACGCTGTTGTAATAGTTGTACGCGCCGCTTTGATCCAGCGTCCGGACCTCCCCGTCCGCAAAGCCCACGCGCAGCAGGTCCGCGTTGCTGGAGTTCTTTCCGTACTTGGCGTTTTCGTCGACAAAGAGCACATAGGCCGCGCTTTCACCGTCAAACGCGTAGCCGTGCACGACGCCCCGGGGAAGCGTCCGTACCTTTTCCGCCTCGCAGGCATCGATGTCCAGCCTCCACAGCTCATCCTCCCAGGGCTTTACGGTTTCATACACGGCCTTTGCAAACAGCGCCTGTTTTTTGCCCGGCGAAAGGACAAAGCGCTCCACGGCCGCAAACGGATCGGTGAGGCGCTTTGTCTCCTTTCCGTCGTAGAGGAACAGGCCGGCGCGCTTTTTGTTGAGGAAGCCCTGGCCGTTGAACCAGAAGGGCAGCTCGTCGATCACCGTGAGCGAGGTGTCCTCCTCCTTTTTGGCCTTCAGCGCCTTTTCCATGTCGCCGCCGTTTTCCTCCAGGAGGCGGTTCAGGGTATGGTCGATCACCGCGCGGAAAAGCAGCCTGCCGCCCGGCAGCCATTCGGCCTGCAATACCTTGTAGGGCAGGCGGAGGAATTCGCGCGCCTCGCCGCCGCCGTAGGGCAAGAGCTGAAACACGGTCAGCGGCTCGCCCTTTTTCGCCGCCTCCTTGTCCTTTTCGTTTCGGAGCGAAGGAAAGACCACGCCTTCGTCCAGCAGCGCGTAATCCTCCACGTCGCCGCTTGCGGTCAGCGGCTCGGCCTTGCCGTCCGCAAAGCGGTACAAATCGCTGTCATAGCCGTTTTTGTCCAGGTTGGCCTTTTTGAGGACGCAGTACAGCGTATCGCCCTTGGCCTTCAGGCGCGAGGGAAAGGCTACCTTGCTGAAAAAGTCGATCCCGATTCTTTCCTTCATGGCTCAATCTCCTTTACGCGGTGGCAGGCGGCGAACATGCGAAAGCCGACTTCTGCCTTTTCGGTACAGTACGCCAAGCATTCGTCAAACCCTGCCCGTTCCGGGATAAATCGCGCAAAAAGGTGAAAAGCGCGCCGGACGGGCGGGCTGTTCCCCCGTTTCACAACAAAAAGGGCTGTCGCCCACATCGCGCGACAGCCCTTAGACCGTTGACAGGGCCCCGGGAGAGCTCGAGAGGGTTCAAAAACCCTCTCGGCTCCAATCAAATCCAGCGGCAAGTACGGTGGATTTGCGCAGATTCCAAAGGCGTAGCCGCGGAGCGGCACAGAGCGATGGACGCGATAGCGGACAGCGCGACAATGCCGGGCCGGAGGCGAACGCGAAGCGTTTGACGGGGCGTTCCGCCTGAGGCCGCCCGGAAATCCCG
>CAZUIA010000133.1:7836-8101 GCA_964620835.1 uncultured Oscillospiraceae bacterium | reverse complement strand
CTCCCCGACGCTCGCGCGCACGCGAGCGAGGCTGCCCGCGCTGCGTAACGGCGAATACACAGCCTTTTGGGCCGAATCCTTTCTTCGCGCCCACAAACCGCAGTTTGCGGGAAATTGGAGCGGCCGCCCCATGCGGGGCGGCCGCTCCAATTCTTTTTAAATCCCTTACTTCTTCCCGTACAGCGGCCCGAAATTCTGGCACGCCCGGAAGTCCGCGCCCTCCAGGTCCTTCGTGCCAAAAGCCGCCCAGGCGCTGGGCCTGAAG
>CAZUIA010000133.1:0-7770 GCA_964620835.1 uncultured Oscillospiraceae bacterium | reverse complement strand
ACGTTGTGCATGCACACGGGAATGCGGAGCATGGACGCAAGCGTGATCAGCTCCGCGCCGATGTAGCCGTAGCTGAACGCGCCGTGGTTGGCGCCCCAGTTGGCCATGACGCTGTACACGTCGGTGAACGCGCCCTCGCCCGTGAGCCTCGGCACGAACCAGGTGGTCGGCCAGGTCGGGTCGGTGCGCATTTCGAGGATGTCGTTGACCTCTTTGGGCAGCTCGACGCTCACGCCCTCGGCGATTTGAAGCACCGGGCCCAGGCCGTCGATGAGGTTCAGGCGCGCCATGGTCATGGGCATGCCGCCGCGCGTGCGAAGGTGAGAAGAATACCCGCCGCCGCGGAAGTACCCAAGGTCCGCATAGCAGTACTCGGCGGCGTTGAGCGTCTTGGCCGCCTCCTCGGGCGTCAATTCCCACCAGGGCTTGATGGCGGGCTTGCCGCCCTCCTCGGCCTGGCCGGCCGCGTCCAGCGTGACCGCGCCGGAGTTGATCAGGTGGATGAACCCGTCTGCCGCTGCGCCCTCGGGCTTCCAGCCGCTGACGCGCTCGACCGCCGCCGGGCTCCAGTACGTGCGCACATCCGCGAAGCCCTGCGCCCGGTTGGTGAGGAGCTTGCCCATCAGCATGGTCAGGCCGTTCAGGTGGTCGTTCTCCGTCGCCACGATGAACGGCTCGCGAATGCCGTTCCAGTCAAAGGAGGTGCACAGAAGGCTTTCGAGGAAGTCGGCGTTTGGAAAGTGGTCGGTCCACTGGCGCTGGCCCTGGAAGCCCGAGAGGATGGCGTTGTGGCCGCAGGCCTCCTCCTCAAAGCCCAGCTCCTTGAGCCGTTCGTTCCCGATCATCAGATCGCGCGCGATCAGGTACATCTTGATGTTCGTCAGAAGGGACTGGCGCTTCTTTTCCGGGCTGTGGCGGATCGCCGGATCGTTCTTGTCCCAGCCGGCCAGGGTGACGTTTTCGTCCACCCACTTGACCGCCCGCTCAAACTCCTCGAGATCGTAGATCCCTTCCTCCCAGCGGCGGACAAATTCGGACAGGTCCACGCTTTCCGAGCGCAGGCCGAACGTCTTTTCCAACAACGCCGGGTTCACCATGGAACCCGCGATGCCCATGGACGTGCCGCCCATGGACAGGTAGCTCTTGCCGCGCATCGTCGCCACCGCCAGGCCCGCGCGCGCAAATTTGAGCAGCTTTTCCTGGCAATCCTCGGGGATGGCAAAGTCGCCGATGTCCAGCACGTCGTGGCCGTAGATGCCAAAGGCGGGCAGGCCCTTTTGGTTGTGCGCCGCCAGCACGGCCGCCAGGTATACCGCGCCGGGCCGCTCGGTGCCGTTGAAGCCGTAGATGGCCTTTTGCGTCAGCGGGTCCATGTCCATGGTCTCGGAGCCGTAGCACCAGCAGGGCGTCACCGAGATGGTCACCCCCACGTTTTCGCGGCGGAACTTGTCCGCGCAGATGGCCGCCTCGGCCACGCCGCCGATGCAGGTGTCCGCGATCACGCACTCGACCGGCAGACCGCAGCCATGGTACACATGCGCGCTCAAAAACGCGGCGATCGCCCTGGAAAGGCCCATCGTCGGCTCCTCCAGCGACTCGCGCACGCCCCGCCTGCGGCCGTCGATGCAGGGACGGATGCCAATTTTGGGCAGCTCGCCGAGCAGGCGATGCTCCGGCTTGCTCTTTGTAAAGGCGTTGGGACTTGCTTTCATAAACCATTCCTCCTATTTTCAATCGCTAAACAGCGTTCATATCTTTTTCTATTATACTAGCGCCTTGGGGCGGATGCAAGCCGCAAAACGGTCTTTCAGGGAAAGAATCGCCCTCCTTTCTGACGGTTTGCCGCCGTGGGCGGCCGCCGGTTTTGACACAAATTTCATACAAACTCGCCTTTCCTCCTGCACGGAACTGGTGTATAATGAAAATGACCCCATGGAAAGAGAGGCCCTACAATGCTGCAGCAGTTTTGGCAGAACCTCTCCAGTTTGCTCTGGAGCGTGATCAGCCGGCCCACGATCGTCGATATCCTCGACATCCTCATTGTGGCGTTTTTGATCTACCAGCTGCTGATGCTCACGCGCGATACCCGCGCTTCCCAGGTTTTAAAGGGGCTTGGCATCCTGTTTGTCGTCTATTGGGCCAGCGATTGGCTGGGGTTCAAGGCGCTCAACTGGGTTTTGAACATGATTGTCAACAGCGGCGCCGTGGTGCTGGTCGTGCTGTTTCAGGCCGAAATCCGGCGCGCGCTGGAGCAGATTGGCCGCGCGGGCTCTACGCGGCTGGACCGCATCCGCTCGGGCAAGGGGCTAAAAACGGACACGTCCGTCGTGGCGGAAATCGTCAGTGCGCTCGTCAGCCTGTCCCGCCGCCGCGTGGGCGCCCTGATCGTCATCGAGCAGCACACGGGCCTGCAGGACGTGATTGAGAGCGGCACGCACATCGACGCGGAAATCTCCGCCGCGCTCATTGAGAATATCTTCGAGCCGAACACGCCGCTGCACGACGGCGCCATGATCATCCGCGGCTACCGCATCGAAGCGGCTGCCTGCATCCTGACGCTGAGCGAGGACACCACCATCAGCCGTGAGCTGGGCACCCGCCACCGCGCGGCGCTGGGCATCTCGGAAACGACGGACTGCATCACGCTGATCGTGTCGGAGGAGACGGGCATCATCTCCATGGCGCGCGGCGGCCGCCTGACACGCCACCTGGACGCGCGGTCCCTTCGCCAGACGCTTGAACCCATCTACGGCAACGAGCCGGTAAACGCCGGCCTTCTGTCGTTGCTTTTGACCAAGAAAAAGCCCAAGGGGGGCAAATAACGTTCGGGGGAGGAACTATGCAGCCCGAAGTCCCGCAGAATGAAAAAACCGCTTGGATCGATGTGAAGCGCATGCTGGGCTCCATCCGGCGCCGTCCGTTTATGAAGCTGTCGGCGCTGCTGATCGCGTTTGTGTTCTGGGCCGTCCTCATCGCTTCCGATCCTGCGCTTACAAGAGAAAAAACCATTTTGAACGTGCCCGTGCAGATCGCCGGCGTGGATGCGCTGCGCACCAAAGGCTTCATCGTCATGGAGGATCTGACCAGCGAGCCGATCACCGTCAAAATGCGCGTTGAGGTCAGGCAATCGGAATACGACCAGGCAGGCGCGCAGACCTTTTCCCCGCGCATCGACCTTTCCTCCCAGATCAGCGCCCCGGGCCCGCAGCGCGTGAAGATCACCGCCAGCGGCACGGTGCTCTCCATCGAGCCGGAGTACATCGACGTGACGGTCGAGCCCTACACCATCCGGCGCATTCCGGTGAACGTGGAAAGGGTCGGCGAAAGCGCCCAGCCGCTGTGGATCGACGCCCCCACGCCCGACCCGAGCCTTCTGACGGTCAGCGGGCCGAAATCGATCGTGGACCGAATCCTCCGCGCGGTGGTGCCGCTGCCGATGGACAGCCTGTCGACCGAGCGGCCGGACGATACGCTTTCCAACGCCTTTGAGCTCAAGGACAAGGACGGTAACACTGTTTCCTCTCCCCTGCTTCGGATCACGAACGAATCCATCGCGATCGACGCCGTGAGCATCCATGTGAACGTATACCCCGCGCGCGAGATCCCCGTCAGCGCGGACAGCGCGGTTACCGGCACGCCCGCGCACGGCTACAGGCTGGGCGAGGTGCGCATCACGCCGGACACGGTCCTGATCGCCGCCGAGCAGGACGTGCTGGACTCCATCGACATGCTGCATGTCTTGGACCCGCTGGATATCTCGGGCGACAGCGTCCGGCAGGGCGGCGACGCGAGGCTGCGCACCGTCAGCGGCGTTGTGCACAGCTCGGTCAACCAGGTGTTCATCGAGGCGGACATCGTGCCCGCCACCCACGTGCACACCTACGTCAACCTGCCGGTCACGGTGATGGGCCTTTCGCCCGAGCTGTCTGCCCGGCTCAGCTACGACGTGATGGACGCCGTCATCAGCGGCCCGTACGCAAGCGTCGAGGGGCTGACCGCCGACGCCATCCACCTGTCGGTGGACGCGACGGGGCTTTCAGAGGGCGTGCACCTACTCGACGTTCGGTGCAGCGTGAACGGAACCGAAACCTATTCGTTTGAGCCCGAATTCCCGCGCCTGACGCTCACGCTGACGAAGACCGCCGCGCCCTGAGCGCGCATTGAAGCATTTTCCTTTCCCAAATCGTTCTATTGGAAAGAAACCGGGGACAAACCCATGCGGTTTGTCCCCCTCGTGATAAAGGGGTGTTCGTTTGTCCGGTATTGGCGAACTTGCCTATATGCTCCTGCTTGGCTGGATGCGGGCCGTTGTGGACTGGCTGTGGTCGCTTGCCTCGGGCGGCGGCGGGGGCGGTCTGCTGGAGTGGTTCCTGTCCAACTGGAAGGTCTGGCTGGCGGTGCTGGTGATCACCGGCCTGGTCGTCGATTGGCTGATGTGGATGATGCGGTGGCGCCCCTACCGCCTGCTGTTCGGCCGGCTTCGCCATGCCCCGGCCGCGGGGAGCGCGCCGGCGGAAACGTGGGACAACGGCGTGGGATTCTACGAGCCCGAAACGGCTGTGGACGCCGACCCTGTCGAATGGACGGACCTGACGCTTTCCACGCTGTCGGAAATCGACCCCGACTGGGCGGGCGGCGTCGTCATCGAGAAGGAACCCCCGCCTGCCTTTGTCGCGCCGGAAGAAAACTATTACAGCGAGGCGTACGAGGAGCCTCCGGAGGCCCTGGACGCTTTTGAGGCCGCGAGCGGCTATTGGGACGAAACGCCCGACGAGCGGGAGGAGCCCGCGGGGTTCCCCGGCGCGATGCCTGAACCCGAGATGGAAACGGAGGCAGCGCCGGACGCCGTATCTCCTTACGCGCCCACGGAGTATCCGGCCGACGGCCTGTACGGGGAGGAGGCGGAGGAGGCCGCCTGGGAAGCGGAGCCGCTGCCGGAGATGTCCGACGGCGATGCCCCGGGTGACAGTGCTTTCAGCGACGGGGCGTTTTTCGGCGATGAGACGCCGAAGGCGCCGGACGTGTTGCCGGACGAGCTTGAGCAGACGTCGCCGCAGTACTTTGGCCGTCCCGGCCTGTGGCCGGGCATGCGCTTTCCCTTCTCGCGCAAGGCAAAGGAACCCTCCCCCGCCGAGGCGGAAGCCTCGCCTTTCGGCGCCGAATCGTCAGATACCCCGCAGCCCGAGGATTTCGCGCCCGACGCGTCCCAGGACGGGACCGCCGCCCGCCGCCGCCGCCGCCGCCTGCATGAAAGCGCGAGCGAGCCGTGGCAGTCGAAGACTCCCCCGTCCACGCGCGAGGTGCCGTTTTCCCCATCCCAGCCGCTGTTTGATCCCTGGGCGGACACGAGGCCCTCGCGCGTGGTACAGCCCCCCGCCGAGCCGATTCCCCAGCCCGGCAAGCAGAAGGAACCGCTTCGCACGGTAACGGGCAAACCCGCCAAGCGGCGCGGGCTGATGCGCTTCACTTCCGCCGAGGAAGAGCCCATCGCCGGCCTTCCTCCGATGGACCTGACCGATCCGTTCCTGCCGGCTGTCCGGCCGAACAGCCCGGATTTTGAACCCGATGAGGGCGAAGAGTTCGATACGAAAGGAAAGTAGCCGCATGAAGCACGTGTTGGTGATCGGGGACGGCATTGCGGACCGTCCCGTTTCCATGCTTGGGGGCAAAACGCCGCTTGAATCCCTTTCGCTGCCGCACATGGCGCGGCTTGCCTCGCAGCGCATGGGCCTGGTTTGCACGGTGCCCGAGGGCACGCCCCCGGGAAGCGATACCGCCATCCTCTCCATCTTTGGGTGCGACCCGCGCACCTGCTACACCGGCCGTGCGGCGCTGGAGGCCGCGGGCGCCGGCGTGGCGCTTCATGCGGGCGAGACGGCCTGGCGCGTCAACCTCGTCACTGTCGAGGGGGATGCGTTCGAAACCGCGGTGATGCGCTCGCACAACGGCCGCGGTATCGGCGGCGCAGGGGCGCTTGAGACGGTGGAAGCGCTGGAAAGAGATCCGGCCTTTGCCCGGTTCGCCCGATCTCTGGGCTTCACGCTGCACAAAAGCCCCACCTTCCGGCAGATGGGCGTGGGGCCGACGGACAGTGCGTGGGGCGCGCCGCTGCCCGGGCCGCACGACCATTTGGGCGAGGCGATCGGTGCGCTCATTCCCCCCGGCGACATCCGCCGCCTGGCGGAGGCCGCCTTTGCCGCGCTGCGCGGCCGGCAGGCGAACTGCATTTGGCCCTGGGCGCCCGGCGAGGCGATGGGCCTTGCGCGCTTTGACGCGCGCTACGGGCACACGGGCCCGGTGGTCAGCGCGGTGCCGCTGGTGAAGGGCATCGCATTCCTCTGCGGCCTGCCCGCGCCCGAGGTGGAGGGCGCGACGGGCGAGCTGGACACGAACTACGAAGGCAAGGTGCAGGCCGCCCTGGACGGCCTTCAGGCCGGGGCGGATTTTGCCGCCCTGCACGTGGAAGCGCCGGACGAGTGCTCGCATGCCAAGGATGTTGAAGGCAAGCTGGAAGCCATCCGCCGCCTGGACGCGCGCGTGGTCGGCCCGCTGCTTGACGGGCTTGATGCCCTTTGCGAGCCATACCGCGTGCTGCTCCTCTCTGACCACCCGACGCTGCTGGAAACCGGCGCGCACGACGGAGGCCCGGTGCCCTTTTGTCTGTATGACAGCCGCCAAAGCGGCCCGCCGTGCGTTTTTTGTGAAGCGGCCGCGGCCGAGGGGGAACGTGTGGAGGACGGGACGCTTTTGATGCCGATGCTGTTTGCGCAAATCACGCCATGAGCGAAACAAGCACGGCGGCCCCAAGTTCTTCGCGCAATACGGCCAAAGGGCGCGCTCGGTCCAAGGGCTTCAAGAGGCGGGCGAATGGCACGCCTTCGCACCCTTTTGCCGGACCTTGCAACAAAAGGCCAGGTTCTTCGACCAAAGCGAGCCCCGAAGAAGCAGTCCAAGCGCAGGCGGGGCGGACAGCAAAAACTGCCGGCGCCACATCGTGCGCCGGGATGGGGCTTGTATGCGTTTCGGAATCCCTGCCCGTGGGGCGCAATCCTCAGGGAACACGGCGCGGCGAGCAGCCTTCATAAGCACTTTCGGCAACGGCTTGAACCGGGGTTTTGGGAACGGTTGTGGCGGGCCGGGATGGAGCGATCGGATGAACTGGAAGGGAGTGGTTGGGCGTGGGAACGTATTGACGGATCCATGGTGAAAGCATCTCTGGTGTTGGAAGCGGTTGGCGGGAATCCAACCGACCGGGGGAAAAATGGAAACCAAGCGCAGCACATGGGCCCAAAGCAAAGATCTTCCCCTTGCCGCAGTGGCGTCCGGTGCGAACAGCCATGGTGTCAAACTCCTGGCGGAGACCTTGAACGTCATCGTGACAGAGCGTCCATTGATGGCAAGCGAGGCTGCCGTCGAGCCTTTATGCAGTGGTCTTCTTGGAATTGATTTTTCCATGTCCGAAGCGAAGATCAGATCGCCAATGTGGTCCTATAAATTTTTGCATAACGCCCCCGGCACATGGGGTTGACAATCTTCCGTGCTCATGCTATAGTAAATACCGTTCTGAACGAGGCGCGGTTTTCGGTATCCCCCTTTCATCATATAAGGAGGTCCTTTGATAGATTGGGGATTGGGTGAATATACATATTATCTGGGGCATTAGCACAGTTGGTAGCGCGCTACATTCGCATTGTAGAGGTCAGGAGTTCGAATCTCCTATGCTCCACCACAATTTGTCTGAAAACGCCAGTTTTCGGACAAATTTTTTAT
>CAZUIA010000132.1:0-8109 GCA_964620835.1 uncultured Oscillospiraceae bacterium | reverse complement strand
TTCCGTCTGGTATTTCAGGTCCAGGTGGTTCGTCGGCTCGTCCAGCAGGATGAGCGTGGGCTCCTGGGCGAGCGTGCGCGCCAGGAACACCCGCTGCAACTGGCCGCCGGAAAGCGCGTCGATCCTCCGGTCGCGCATCTCCCACAGGCCGACCGTCGTTAGGCAGCGGCGGACCGCGTCCCGGTCCTCGGGCGCGGGCCTTCGAAACGCACCCTTTAGGTGCAAATAGCGGCCCAGCATCACCGTGTCATACACCGTGTACGCGAAATACACCTGCGTGAGCTGGGACAAAAGCGCCACCCGCGCGGCGACCTCCCTTCGCTTCATGCCCTTGACGGGCTTTCCGCCCAGCAGCACGCTGCCCCTGGCGGGCAGCAGCCCCGCGATCACGCGAAGCAGCGTCGTCTTTCCGCACCCGTTCGCGCCGATCACGCAGACGCACTCGCCGCTTTCGACCGTCAGGTCCACGCCGTGCAGCACGTCCGCGCCGTCGTAGCCCGCGCGCACGCCCTGAAGCGACAAAATGCTCATACGCCCCTCCCTTCCCGCCTGTGGCTAAAGTAGACATAGGCGAAAAAGGGCGCGCCGATCAGCGCCGTGACCGCGCCCACGGGCATTTCCACCGGAGCGACCAGCGTGCGCGCGGCCATGTCGCAAAGCGCCATGAACCCGCCGCCCAGGAGCGCCGACATCGGCAGCACCAGCTTGTGCCTGGCCCCGAAAAAACGGCGCACGACATGCGGGGCGATCAGGTCCACAAACCCGATCACCCCCGCGAACGCGACCGCGCTGCCGGTGAGCGCCGCGGACAGCGAAAGCAGCAGCCATTTGACCCGCCGGGTTTCCACGCCCATGGCGCTGGCATCCTCCTCGCCAAAGGTGAGCATGTCCATCTCCCGGCTGTAGCGCAGCAAAAGCAGCAGGCCGACGGCCCCGATCGGGGCCAGCAGGCCGACCTCGCCCCAGCCCTTGAGCGCGAAGCTGCCCATCTGCCAGTGCACCAGACGCTGCGCGTTTTCCTTGGCAAAGGCGTACAAAAGCGTGAGCATGGCGTTGATGAACAGGGAAAACACCATGCCCGCCAGGATGATGGTGTTGTTTCGCATGCCCTTGTCCATCTTCGCGGAAAAGGCGACGGCCAGCAGCACCGCCGCAAGGCCGGACAAAAGCCCCACCAGCGGCAGCGTATACGGCCCGATCAGCGGGAGGGAAAACCCCGTCAGCAGCACCGCCGCCGCGCCCAGCGACGCGCCGGAACTGACGCCCAGCGTATACGACGAAGCCAGGGGGTTTCGAAGCACGCTCTGCATCACCGTGCCGCTAGCAGAGAGCATCGCCCCGACGCAAAACGCAAGCAGCACGCGCGGCAGGCGGATGGCCCATAAAATGGAAACGCTGGCCTCGGGAACCGATGCCGGAAGGTTTGCGCCAAACAGCTTGTGCGCGAGGATCCGCGCGGTGTCAAGCGCACCGATCCGCACGCTGCCCACCCCGGCGGAAAGCAGCAGCGCCGCCAAGCACAGCAGGAAGGAAAGCCCGATTTTCGCCCGCACCCTCATGGAAACGCCTCATGCCGCAGGATGTCTCCGCCGCCTGATAGCCAAACCCGCCAGCCGTGAACGTTGAACGGCGGGGTATAGCCCTGCGCGCCCGGCGCGAACTGCCGCATCAGGCTGCCGAGCACGCCCCCGTGGGAAACCAGCACCGCCCGCCCGTCCCAAGGCACGGCCACAAGGCGCCGCCACCCGCGCGCCACCCGCGCGTCAAACATCCGGCGCGACTCTCCGCCCGGGCATACCACGTCGACGGATTCCTGCGAAAGCCACGCGCGATACACCGGCTCGTTTTCAAACAGATCCTCGTGGCCCCGCCCCTCAAAATCCCCAAAGCGGTACTCGGCCAGGTCGGGAATTTCCACCTGCGGCACGTCGCCGTAGAGCAATGCAAGCGTCTGCCTGGCGCGCAGCATGCCGCTGGTGAAAAAGGCGTTCGCTTCCGGATAGGTTCCAAGGAGCGGCGAAAGCGCCGCGCGTCCGCCTTCCGACAGCGGAATGTCGCTGGCGCCGGTGAACACCCGTTTTTCGTTCGCCTCGGTCACGCCGTGGCGCAGCATCAGCAATTCACGCATCCTTGATCACCGTTCCGATCCCGCAAAAGACGCGGACGACGCGCCGCGCGTTCTTTGAAAGCAGCGTGCCGCAGCGGCCGACGGCCTCGCGGTAGGCGCGGTCGCGCGCGTCCATGGGGACGATGCCGCAACAGACGTCCTCGAGCAAAAGCGCCTTGTCCCGCCACGCGGGAAGGCGGCGCTCCGTTTCCGCAACGGGGTCGAGCCCTTCGTCCACCCATTTCCCTATGAGCAGTTCCACGTGGTCCACGACGCGCCCTTCGTCAAGGCCCAGCGCTTCAAGCGCGTACGCCCGCTTGCCCTGGTACGCCCCGCCAACGATCAGTATCATCCGTTTTCCTCCGCGTTACAGACAGCCAAGCGCGATCAGCCCGCACAGCTCGGCGATGCAGATCGACCACCCGGCGACGTCCCCATTCATCCCGCCCAGCGAGCGGACCGCCAGCGCGCAGGGCGCGGCGAACCCCAGCGCCGCAAGCGCGCAGGCCGCGGCGGCGCGCCACCCCAAGAGCGGCGAAAAAAGCAGCGAAAGCACCAGCGCCCCCGCGCAAAAGGCGCGCAGGGCCCCGGTGGCCGACGTGTACGCCATCTTGCCGTAGCTGCTTTGAGAAAGCGGCGCAAGCGACATCAGCGAAAGGCCCGCCAGCGCTCGCGAGATCACCGGCAAAAGCCAAAGCGGGGCGAGCGACCCGCGGCGCGACAGCGCCGCGTGCGCGGCGGCCGTCTGAAAGAGCAGCAGGCATACGAGCGCGATGACCGAAAACGCCCCGGCGTGCGGGTCTTTGAGGATGCGCAGCTTTTCCTCCCTTTCGCGGCCGGACAAAAGCGCGTCGGACACGTCCATGAAGCCGTCCAGGTGCATAAAGCCGGTGAGCAGCGGGACCGTCAGCGAAAGCCCCACGGCGCCGAGCAGCGGCGGCGTGCGCGACCACAGCAGCGTGGACAGGCCGTACCACACCCCGCCGAGCACCAGGCCCACGGCCGGCAGGCAGGGGGCCAGCAGCGGGACGCTCGGCTCATGCCATCGGGTCAGGCCCGGCAGCGCCGTGTACAGCCCCATCGCCATCCCAAAGGCCCGAAGCAGCCTTCTCAAGCAACTCCGCAACGCGCTCACCCCCCTTGTGCAGGATGCTCTGCCCAAAGACCCTTTCCACCACCCCGTCGCACCGCGCGGCAAGGGCCCGTTCGATCGCGGCGAGCGCGCGGCGGTAATTTTCCGTCGCTTCGTCAAACCGGCGCGCGTCGGAATAGATGCCGTCCGAAACCAGGACGATCCGCGCAAACGCGTTCGAAAGCGCGCAAAGCTGCGAAAGGACGCGCCCGCCCGCGCCCGGGTCCATCTCTCCCCCCTGGCCGAACATCTCCTCGGCCAAAAGGGCCGTCACGCTGTCCAGCAGCAGGCTGGTTTTAGGGGCAAGGCGGCCGATGAGGCGGTCCACGCCGCAAGGGCATTCGACGGTTTCAAATCCCCAGCCCTCGCGCTCCGCCCGGTGCCGCCCGATACGCCGGAGGTCCTCCTCGTCCCGGGCGCGCATCGTCGCAACGTAGACCCGCTTTTCGCCCTGCGCGGCGGCGATCTGCTGCGCCAGGGTGGATTTGCCGTTTTTGCAGCCGCCCGAGATCAGAATCCTCACGACTCGATCCCCTTGCGCGCCATAACGCCCCGGTTGTAGTAGTGCTTGACCATGCGCATCTCGGTGCACAGGTCCGCCGCGTCGATGACTTCCTGCGGCGCGCCCCGGCCCGTGAGCACCAGCTCGGTCCGCTCCGGCCTCTCCTTGAAGAGCGAGAGCACGTCCGAAACCGGCACGAGGCCCATGGCCATCGCGCCGTTCAACTCGTCCAGGATCACCAGGTCGTACGCGCCGGACAGCACGGCCTTTCGGGCCTTGGCAAACCCCTGGATTGCCCGCTCGACTTCGTCGGCCGGCACGGCCCTTGGGTTGATGAACCGGCCGCTGCCAAGCTGCGTGACCTCCACCTCGGGAAACCGCTCCCGAAGCGACTCGATCTCGCTGTACCCGCCGTGTTTCAAAAACTGGAACACGCGCACCTTCAGCCCCGCGCCGACCGCCCGGACCAGAAGGCCGAGGGCCGCGGTGGTCTTGCCCTTTCCGTCCCCGGTATATACCTGCACGCAGCTCATTGCCCGATCTCCTTCAGGTACGAAGCGTCGATGCTCGCCTCATCAAACGTCGCCATGTCCCGGTACACGGCGCAGGCGGCGTCCAGCAACGAAAAGAAAAGCGGGCAGCCGCTGCCCTCGCCCAGCCGCATCTGAAGGCGAAGCGGGGCTTCAAGCCCGATTTTCTCAAGCGCCAGCGCCGCGCCGGGCTCCTTGGACAGGTGCGAGGCGAACAGGTAGCCTTTGACCGCCGGGGCCAGCCGGACAGCCGCCAGCGCGGCCACCGCGCCGATCAGCCCGTCGATCACCACGGGCCGCCTTGCCGCCGCCGCGCCGAGGTACGCCCCGGCCATCGCGCACAGGTCCAGCCCACCGAGCTTAGACAGAACGCCCACCGCGTCGCCCGGGTCCGGATCGGCCCGCCGGATCGCGTCGCGGATGACCTCGCGCTTTCTTTCAAGGCGCGTGTCCCCGATGCCGCCGCCGATGCCCGTCAGCAGATCGGAGGACACCCCCGTGAGCGCCGAGAGCACGGCCGTGCTCGTCGTGGTGTTGCCGACGCCCATCTCGCCGACGCCCAGGGCCCAAAAGCCCTGCGCCGCCGCCTCCCGCGCAAGCGCCGCGCCGCGCCTGATCGCCTCAAGCGCCTCGCCGCGCGCCATCGCGTCCTCGACGCGGATGTTGCCCGTGCCGGGCCGAACGCGCAGATCCCGCACGCCCGGATACGTAACCGGCGCGTTCACCCCCACGTCCGCCACGATCAGCGACGCCTGAAAGGCGCGGGCCAGCACCGCGACGCCCGTCAGGCCGCGCACAAAGTTGACCGTCTGCGCATGGGTGACCGACTGCGGCGCGGAGCCGACCCGCTCGGCGCACACGCCGTTGTCCGCGCAAAAAATAAGGACGGCCCGGGGCGAAAGCGTCGGCGGCACCCGCCCGAAGATACCTGCCAGGCGGACGGCGTACGCCTCCAGTTCGCCAAGGCTGCCCGGCGGCTTGGCCAGCGCGTTAAGCCGCTTTTGCGCGCTTTGCATCGCCGCTTCGTCAAGCGGCCCGATGTCTTCGACAAGATCTCGTATCTCCATACGCTGATGATACCATAGGCAGGGGGCATTTTCAACGCCGCGCGCGCAAAAAGACCATGCGCGGCAGCCGCATTTTTGCGTTTTCTCCGCCGGATTGCTTGCCACCTTCAAGGCATGTGGTGTATACTGTCTTTGGTTATGACTGCCTTACTGATTTGCTAAAGGAGGCCTCACGCATGCCGCGTAAGACCCGTCCCCTTGATATGATCGCGCGCGATCCCTGGCTTGAGCCCTATGAAGCGGAGATCCGCTACCGGCTGGCGCGCCACGCCGCCATGCGCCGCCGTTTGCTGCCGGGCGGCGGCCGCCTGAGGGATTTTGCCAACGGCCACCTGTATTACGGCATCCACCTCACCCCGCAGGGATGGGTCTACCGCGAATGGGCCCCCCACGCCAAGTCGCTGCACCTCATCGGCGATTTCAACGGCTGGGACCGTGAATCGCACCCGCTGAGCCGCCTGGATGAAAATTCCTGGGAAATCGTGCTGCCGGGCGTCAAGTCCCTCGCCCATGGGCAGCACGTGCTGGTGCAGGTAATAGGCGCGGACGGCGCCACGCGCGACCGCATCCCGCTGTATGTCCGCCGGGCCGTGCAGCATCCCGAGTCCAAGCGCTTCCTCGGGCAGATCTGGGCGCCGGAAGCGCCGTTCAAATGGACGGATGCCGCGTTCAGCCCCGTGCGCGCGACGCCCCCGCTCATTTACGAGGCGCACGTCGGCATGGCGCGCGAGCAGGGTGGCATCGGCACCTACCGGGAATTCACGCGCGACATGCTGCCGCGCATCCAGAAGGCGGGGTACAACTGCATCCAGCTCATGGGCATCATGGAGCATCCGTATTACGCCTCCTTCGGCTACCAGGTGACCAACTTTTTCGCGGCCAGCTCCTGGTACGGAACGCCCGAAGACCTGAAGGAGCTGGTCAACACCGCCCATGAGATGGACATCGTCGTCCTGCTCGACCTGGTGCACTCGCACGCCAGCGGCAACTACGCCGAGGGCATCGCCGATTTTGACGGCACGCCGTCGCAGTTCTTCCATGCGGGCGACAAGGGCTTTCACCCCGCCTGGGGAAGCCGCGTGTTCGACTATGACCGGCCGCACGTGCTGCACTTTTTGCTCTCCAACATCAAGTACTGGATGACCGAATTCCACTTTGACGGCTTCCGGTTTGACGGCGTGACCTCCATGCTCTACCAGGACCACGGCCTTCATAAGGCGTTCACCAGCTACGATGAGTATTTCGACGGCAACCTCGACATGGGCGCGGCCGTGTACCTGATGCTTGCCAACGAGCTGACGCACAGCCTCAAGCACAACGCCCTCACCATCGCCGAGGATGTCAGCGGCATGCCGGGCCTGTGCCTGCCCGTGCGCGAGGGCGGCTTTGGCTTCAGCTACCGCCTGGGCATGGGCGTGCCGGATTTCTGGATCCGCACGCTTCATTTGCGCGACGAGGAGTGGGACATGCACCAGATGTGGCATGAGCTGACCACCCGGCGGCCGGGCGAGCCGGTCATCGGGTACAGCGAGAGCCACGACCAGGCGCTCGTGGGCGACAAGACGCTGATCTTCCGGCTGGCCGACGCGTCGATGTACACGGACATGGAAAAATCCACCCGCAACCAGGTGATCGACCGCGCCGTCGCGCTGATCAAGCTGATCCGCTTCGTGACGCTGACGCTGGCGGGCGACGGGTACTTAAACTTCATGGGCAACGAGTTCGGCCACCCCGAATGGATCGATTTCCCGCGCGAGGGGAACGGGTGGAGCTATCACTACGCAAGGCGGCAGTGGTCGCTTGCGTCAAACGGCCTGCTCAAATACGAGTGGATCGCCAACTTTGACCAGGCGATGCTGAACCTGGTGAAGGCCTGCGGCATCCTGGAGGCGACCGACCTGCAGAGCCTTTGGATCGACCAGGCCAAGAAGATCCTCTGCTACAAAAAGGCGGGCATGATCTTCCTGTTCAACTTCCACCCGACCCAGTCGCAGACGGAATTCTTCGTGCCCGTCCGCCAGAGGGGTAAGTGGCAGGTGCTGTTCTCCACCGACGAGGGCCGCTTTGGCGGCGACAACCGGATTGACCTTGACTATGTGTACCATACCTCGCAGGACGCATCGCTCGGCGAGGGATTTCGCATCTACTCTCCCTGCCGCACGGCCATGGTGCTGGCGGAAAGGAAATAAGCCGCAAGGAGGAAGCATGCAAAAAAGCATCTTTGTCAAGCGCGCATTCGTGCTGCTCCTGGCCGTCGCGCTTTTGGCCGTCGGCGGGTGCGCGCGGGCGGCCGTCGATACCGAGGTCGTGATTTTCAAAATCGGCCAGGCGGACGCGATCCTGATCACCTCGGGCGGGCACGCGGTGCTGCTGGACGCGGGCGAGGACGAGGATGCCGCGGAGATCCTTTCGCATCTAAAGCAAAGGAACATCTCGGCGCTTGACGCGATGATCATCACGCACTTTGACAAGGACCACGTCGGCGGCGCGGACGGCGTTTTGCTCGGCATTCCCGTCAAGGCGCTGTACGACGCGGACTATGAGGGCAAGGGCAAGCAGTACGAGCCCTACCTGCGCGCGATCGAGGCCGCCGGGGTGCCCCGCACGCGCGTGTCGGAGGAGACCGCGCTCTCCTTCGGGCCGCTTTCCTTCACACTGCTGCCCTCGGAGCTTTCGACCGAGTCGGACAACGATCTGTCCCTCGCCGTTTTGATGACGGACGGGCACCACCGCTTCTTTTTCGCCGGCGACGCGGAGGAGGCCCGCATCGA
>CAZUIA010000131.1:0-8182 GCA_964620835.1 uncultured Oscillospiraceae bacterium | reverse complement strand
GGGGGCTTCCGTTAAGCAGCAATACCTTCACGATGGGTCCTCCTTTTTTTTGCCGATGTACAGCAGATGCTCGGCGTAGCTAAAAAACTCCTCCCGCTCGCACAGCGCCAGGCACAGCGCCAGCCACTTGGCCCGCACGTCCGGCGGCTGCTCCATCAGGCTGAGCTCAAACGGCGCCGAGATGCCTTCGCTGGACAAAAGATGCAGCGTTTCCAGCGGGAACCGCTCCATGAACGGCAGCACGTGGTCCGGCTCGATGAAAAACGCGTGCGTGAACGCGGGACCCGCGTAGTCCTCCTTGGCCAGGATCTTTTCGTAAAAAACGTCCTCCCCCTCCCAAAGGATGCTCTCAGGCAGGCTTCTGGCCGCGTAAATCATGCCCCCGATCATCGAAATAAACGCCGCCAGCAGCACGCCGCCGGGCTTCAATTTCCTAAGGCACGCCTCGATGACCCGCGCGCGGTCGGCCTCCTCGGTCAGGTGATACAGCGGCCCCATCAGCAGGATGGCGTCAAACGTGCCTTCGACCGCCGTGCCGATCTCCCGCGCGTCCGCACAGACGGTTTCCAGCTTTACCCCCGCCTCGCGCGCCTTCTCGCGCGCAAAGGCCACGTTGCCCTCGGACAGGTCCAGCAGCACGACGTCCGCGCCCCTGCCCGCCATATACAGGCTGTACCTCCCCGGCCCCCCGCCCGCGTCCAGCACCCGGTCCCCGGGCTTCACATACCGGTCGATGTAGCGCTTGTTGATCTCAAACTCGAAAAAGTGGCGCTCCAGGCGGTCCCATTCCTTTTCCACGGACGCGTCATAGTAGGCGCGCACCTTTTGCACGCCGTCGTCGGCCGCCTCGCGCGAAGCGATCTCCTGAAGGTAACCGTCCAGGTTCGTTCGGTTGCTGACGATGACGCGGGAAAGGGCCAGCGCCTCCATCACACCCAGCAGGATCACGGCCCCGTGCGCGATGATGTCCACCCGCTGGGGCAGCATGCCGGGCAGCGCCGCGCGCTCCTCCAGGGTCATGCCGCAAAGCTCCTTCGCCCAGCGCAAAACCGCGCTTTTCTTGAGCGCGTGGCCATGGATCGCCTCGCGGTCAAACCGGGGCAGGCGCATGTCCAGGGACGCGAGGCACGTCAGGGTGCCGCCGACGCCGTACCACGCGCCCGGCGCTTCGCGCACGGCCATCGGCTCCCAGATTTCGCGAACGCGCGCCACGGCAAGCCCAAGTGCCGCGTCAAACCTCTCGCCCGAAAGATCGGGCATCTCGCCCAGCAGCCGGACCGCCCCAAGCTGCGCGCTGGCCGCCTGAAGCGGCCTTCCGCCGCCGCTGACCGCCAGCTCCGTGGACCCGCCGCCGATGTCCACCATGCCGCAATACCCGTTTCCCGCGGCGCCGAGGAACGAAAGCCGCGCCTCCTCCCGGCCCGAGATGATGTGAAGCGGCAAGCCCGTCAGGGACATCACCAGGTCGCAAAACGCCTCGCCGTTTTTTGCGTCGCGCGCCGCGCTGGTGGCGATCAGATGGATCTGCCCGCACCCCTCGTCGCGCGCGATGCGCGCGAAGCGGGCCGCCGCGTCGGCGGTGCGCAGCATGCTCTCCGTAGACAGCGCGCCGTCTGAAAGGCCCGAAAACAGGCGCGTGCCCTCGCGCATGCGCTGCACGGGAATCACCCTCCCCTCCGTCAGGTGGGCGATGAGAAGCCTTGTGGAGTTGGAACCGATTCCGATGACCGCGTGCGGCATGCGCATCCCCTCTTGTCATAATGTGCCCATGGTGCGGCGAAGGATTGCGGCGATTTCCTTTTTCAGGGCATGTCCGTTTCTTCGGCGCCCTCCATCACGAAGCGGATCTCCCCGTCGGCCATGTAGCCGAAGCGGCGGCGCGCTTCCTGCTCGATGTACGCGTCCGTCGCCGTGAATTCCAGGCGGCGCTCCAGCTCCTCCGCGTGGGCGTTTGCCTCCAGCACAAGCTGTTGAATCTCCCGCACCTCTTCGTCGAGCTTTCGGATGCGCGCGCTTTTGACGGATAGGGCGATGCTGACCGCGACCGCCATCACAAGCGTCACGATCAGCAAAAAGCGCGGCTTGACGATTACCTTTTTGTTCAGCCAATCCCTTGACAGCGGCGGCATATCCTCACCCCTTGGCGGGTAATTCTCCGTCGCCCTTCTTCTTTCCTGCCTTCCGGGGAACGAATGCTTTGACGGCCAGCTGCCCCGCGCCGCGCATGACCCGGCGAAGGCCCGCGGCCCAGAGGAGCGCGCCGCTCCCCGCGCCGAGCAGGAGGTAAAACCGAAGCCCGTGCGCGCCCGAAAGCGCCGCCGCGCACGCGACCAGCGCGGCGGTCAGCACCCAAAAGACCACGTCCAGCAGCGCCGTCAGCAGCGGTCCGGCCTTGAGCGAGAGCCGAAGCAGGCGCAGCAAGTCATACGCCACGCCCGCCGCGAGCCCCGCATACACCGTGGCCAAAAACGCCTGCGCCTGTCCCTCTGCCTGAAACATGGTCAGCGGAACATGCGCGCCAGGATGCCACCCCGCTTTTGCGCCGGTGCGTCGCCGTACTCAATGCCCGTGATCCTGCCCTCGACGGTGAGCTTCCCCTCTTCAAGGTTCAGATGCGCGATATGAAGCCCTTCGCCCACCAATGAAATATCCCCCTCCTCGGTGAGCATGATGACCTCCTGCTCGTTGAAGCTGGCCACGTCCGTTACGCCCGTCAGTACGGCGCGCTTTCTGTCCTCCATCACGATCGAGTGTGCGCGAAGCGGCGGACGTTTGCCCTCGGCGGCATCCTTGATCATTCCGCGTCCCTCCTTTCCGCTCGCTATTCACCGGAGAATATGCGCGCGCAAGAGACAATTATGCGTGTCAGGAGCGTGGCGAAAATGTGTATTTTCTGCCAACCCGTGGCGCCGGTCTTGACAAAGGCGCGGCAAACGGGCAAAATAAACGGGTACTGCAAGCGTAGGAAGCGCGCTTGAAAGCCTATCAAATCCGATTGATACACCAGAAAGGAAACCTTTGCCATGTCCGCAAAAAACCGCAGCACAGCGCGTGACCGCCTGGCCGCGCAGCTTGTTTTGGTCGTCGTGTTCGGCCTCGTCATCGCCGGGGCGCTTGGCCTGTATGCGACCGGCATTTTTCGCGCGCCGCAAGCCTTTGACGCGCTGGCCGACACAGAGCCGCTTTCCTTCCCCACCCAAGAGCCGGTCGCGCGGATTTGGGACCTGCTGATCCCCTCGGCGCGCGCCGAGGCCGCGCCCAAGACCGAGGATGAGCTGGAGGCGCTGCTTTCCGAGATCACGGCCGAGGAGCGGGGCGAAGGGGATGTTTCCGAGGCCGACCGCGTCACCGTGGACAAAAAGGATCTGTCCGTCAACGAAAACCTGCCGGACGATTGGCTGAACGTGCTGCTGCTGGCCACGGACAGCCGCGATATCAAGGCCCGGACCGGCCGCACCGACGTGATGATCATCGCGTCCATCGACGCCAAGACCGGCGAAATCAAGCTGTCGAGCCTGGCGCGCGATCTGTTCGTCGAAATCCCAAAGGTCGGCAAAAACCGCATCAACGCGGCGTACGCCTTTGGCGGGCCCGACCTGGCCGTCAAGACGGTCAACTCGATCTTTGAGATGAACATCGAGCACTATGTGGTGGTCAACTTCCACAGCATGGCCTCGATCGTCGATTCGTTGGGCGGCGTGGATATCGAGCTGGCCGACGGCGAGTATTACTACATCAACTACGGCGTGGCCCTGGGCGAGGATTACGAGGGGTTTGCCAAGAGCGCCCTGCGCCGCCTTTTGACGGAGGACGACCAAAACACGGTCGTGCACCTGGACGGCCTGCAGGCGGTCTCCTTCGCCCGCATCCGAAAGCTCGACAACGACCTTCGCCGCTCCAGCCGCCAGCGCGTGCTGCTGCAGACCATGCTCAACAAGGTGATGGAGGGCGCGACGCTGTCGACCATCGTCAGCGTGGCCCAGAGCATGATGGGTAACACCGCCACCAACGTGCCGATCATGCTGATCTATCAGATCGGCGGCGCGCTGCTGAAGGCCGATTCCATGACCCTGTCGGAGTTCTCCGTCCCCATGGAGGGCACGTTCAAAAACACGACCGAAAAGGACCGCAAGGGCACGGATATGATCGTGCTCACCTTCAATCAGGAGGCCAACGTCAAGGCGCTGCACGAGTTCATCTACGGCCAGTACATCCCGGCCGCGGCGGCGAAATGATTTCCGCGCTTTGCGTGCTCCTGTCGGCTCTTTTGGGCACAACGCCCGCCACCCCGGCCCCGCGCGACCATGTGATGGCCAAGATGATCCTCATCGAGCTGTCCGAGCACGGGGCCATGAACCCCAGCGGTTCGGTCCTGCTGCACGGCCAGTGCAAGCGGTTTCAGATCGATTCGTTCGCGGCCGCTTCGGAAGGGTACGCGCTTTCCCTAAACCCCGGCGCGGCGCTGTACCTGCCCACCGACCACGCGGACAGCGAGGTTTCCGGCCGCCCGATGGGCACCTGCTGGAATATGCCGGACCCGTCGACCGGCAACGCGTTTTCTGAGGTGGCGCGGTTTGACTTTGATCCTTCCCTGTCTGACCGGGAAAACCTGCGCCTGGCAAAGGCGTTTTTGTCCAATGTGCGCGCGGGCGATCTGCTGCAGATGCTGGCCACGTATTCCAGCGGCGGGCGCGGCACGCACACGCTCCTGTTCACCCAGCCCTATGACCCGAGAACCGGCACGCTGTACTGGTCCGATTCCAACTTTTCCAACAAGCGCATCGATGGGGAGCGGTACGGCTTTGTGCGCGCCTATCAGAAATGGCCCCTGGACGAGTTTGCCGGGTGGCTGGTCAAGGACCGAAACAACGGCGCGACGCTGTACCGGCTGCGCGAGGATGTGGTGAAAAAGCCGGAGTAGGATTCCTTTTGGCGTCCTGATTTTCCGGCCGTGCCGTCAAGCTTGCTCCGGGCGCCTTCATGCCCGCCCTTTTGCCGCATGCGACGATGTTTGATGAAGGACAGGACGAATGAAAATCGAGATTATGCGCGGATGGCGGCTGAGCATGCCGCCTTTTTTCTTGGGGGCGGGATCGGCAAGGTGTGTTTCCCGCGTTTTTCCGGTCCTGAAGCTTGGGTATTCCTCTTCCTTTTTTATCCTGTCCACAGAGATGCATGGCGCAAACCCCGAACAATCGTTTCTGCAAACCGCAAAAACCATGCCGGATGCGTCAAAAGGCGGCGCGCCTTTTCTTTTTTGAGGGGGTTGACGCATAAAAAAACTGTGCTATAATTAACGCAAACAACATATTGACATTTTGGTACTATCTTATTTTCTCTTTTGACCTTTGCTTTTTTTGCGTACGTTGGTGGTTGGTTTGAGGCTCCATTCGCGAAAAAAGCTGTTTTTTCGACAAGATATTTTCACTATGTTAATAACTTGGGCGGTTTGGTTTCAATGCACTGGCGATACAGGCGGGACCTAACAGAAAAGGAGGGAGAACCAAAAAAAGGAAGGGACCGGTACCGGATACAGGCTGGGGTGGTTGACAGAAAAGTAAGGAGGAACAAGGAAACCATGAAACACCGCAGGAAGATAATCGGGTTGGTTCTGTGCTTGGCCATGCTGCTTGGCGTCGTCTCTCCCGGGGCTGCTGTTGTGCTGAATGAACCGATCCCGGATACGGGCGTCATCAAGCTGCTCAAAGCGATCCGCCCGCTGGGCACCATCGCCACCGTCATGAACACCGCCGCCCATCCGGACGATGAGCGCAGCAATATGCTGGCCGCGCTGGCCCTGGGCGAAGGCGTATCCACCCATCTGGTCACGATCACTAGGGGCCAAGGCGGACAAAACGCCATCGGCCCGGAGATCTACAACGCGATGGGCGTGCTGCGCACGGAGGAACTGAACAAGTCCGTCAAGGTGCTTGAGACGACGGTCGACTACGCCCGCATTGAGTTTGATTCGCCCTGCATGGACTTCGGATTTTCCAAGATGTGGGAAGAAACCCAGGAAAAATGGGACTTTGACTACGTGACCGAGCGTTTTTGCTATTTCATCCGCAAGTACCGCCCGGAAATCGTGGTGATTCCGTTTAACCTGGACCGCACCACGCATGGCCATCACCAGGCCATCATCATCTGCACGATCAACGGCATCGAGGCCGCCGCGGATCCTACCCGGTATCCGGAGCAGGGGCTGCCCGCGTTCCAGGTGAAGAAGATGTATGAGCCGGCGAACAAGGATAACGTCACCACCAGGATCAACACCGGCAAATACGATCCGTGGTACGGCGAAACCTATCAGCACATTTCCGAGTACGCCCGCGGCTTCCACGCCTGCCAGGGCATGGGCGGGTATTCCTATCAGGGGCCGCGCGAGCTGCTGCTGCAGCTAAGCCCGGGCGCGCCCACCTCGATGCCCGAAGTGAAGCCCGAGACCAGCATCTTTGAGGGCGTGCCGTACGACTTCAGGGAGTACGCGGAGCTGGTGGAGGACGCGGAAATCGCCGCGCTGCTTGGCACGATTCAGGACAACTACGAGGCCATCTACGCGGCCTTCCCGCACAATAAAGAAGTTCTTTCGGGCGTATGGACGATGCAGGAGAACGTCGAAAAGGCCGTTGCCCTGGTCGCCGCGTCCTCGCTCGGCGACGACGTCAAGTATGACCTGAACTTCCACCTGGAAAAGAAGCTCACCCAGCTGGCCCGCGCCGCGGCGGCCGCGGCGGCCATCGACATCCTCGTGGTGCCCGATGACATGGAAGTTGTGCCCGGACAGACGTTCAACGTGGCGGTGCGGGTCTACCAGGGCGTCGACGCCCCGATGGCCGTCGAAAGCATTGAGCTGAACCTGCCCGAGGGCTTTGCCATCGAAACGGGCGCGGTGGAAGGCTCGCTGGGCGAAAACCTGACGTACATCCAGAACTTCACGGTGACGGCCCCGACCGCGCCCGCCAACGAGGACTTCTACAACGCCTTCCACGGCGACGGCATCTTTGCCACCGTCTCTTTGAAGGGTGAAAAGGCCTTTACGCAGGTGGGCACGTCGGACGGAAACTTCGCGTTTGTGCCCGAATTCTCCGTGGCGGTGGAGCCGCAGAAGGTGGCCGTGAACACCGCCAAGGAGATTGCCCCGGCCTCCTTCACGATCAAGGTCACCAACAACGGCCCCGAGGCGAACCAAGGCACGCTGAGCCTTGCGCTGCCCGAAGGGTTCACGGCCGAGCCCGCGTCCAAGGAGCTTTCGTTCGCCAAGGGCGGCGAGGGCGCGTCGGTCACGTTTGAGGTCATGCCGCCGGAAGGCGTCGCGGAGGGCGCGTATACGTTCGTCGCCCAGATGCAGGGCGAAACGCTGCTCAGCGACCAGACCGTGCAGGTCATCGACTACCAGCACATCGACAAGACGTACTACATCTTCAAGGCCGAAGGCACCGTGCAGGTGTTCCCCGTCGCGTTCGATGAAAACCGCAAGATCGGCTACATCGCCAGCGGCAACGACACGGTGGGCGAGACCTTGCAGACCCTGGGCATGAACGTGACGTTCCTGACCGACGACGACGTGCGCTACGGCGATCTGAACGCGTATGGCACGATCATCACCGGCGTGCGCGCCTACCGCTACCGCACCGTGCTCGCCGAGTGCTACGACCGGCTGCTCTCCTATGTGGAAAAGGGCGGAAACCTGATCGTGCAGTACCACACTTCCGGCGACGGCTACAAGCCGGAATACGCGCCGTATCCGTTCAAGATCGGCAGCCCATCGCTCGAATGGCGCGTCACCTACGAGGACTCGCCCGTGACCATTCTGGTGCCGGATTCGCCGCTGCTCAACGCCCCCAACAAGATTGCGGAGGCGGACTGGGACGGCTGGGTGCAGGAGCGCTCGCTGTATGTGCCGATGGAATGGGACCCGGCGTATGAGGCGCCGATCCGCAGCGGCCTGGTGGAGCAAGAAGGGCGCGAATACGACGGTCAGATCCTGACCGCGCCGTATGGCGAGGGCCGCTTCACCTACACCTCGATCGTGTTCTTCCGCCAGGTGCCGGACCTTGTGCCCGGCGGCGTGCGCCTGTTCGCAAACCTGATAAACCAATAAGGCTTTCCAAGGCAAAACGAAATGTGGGGCGCGGAGAAATCTCTTCGCGCCCCCAGACTGTTGACAAAGCCCCGGGAGAGC
>CAZUIA010000130.1:0-8200 GCA_964620835.1 uncultured Oscillospiraceae bacterium | reverse complement strand
AAGTGCAGGGTGTTTTCGTCCGTGGGGTATAGCGCGTCAAGCTCCTCGGCCCACACGCCGGCAAGCTCCATCAGCCCGTCTCCCGGGAAGCCGCCCAGGAAGCACAGGTCGTTTTCGTCGGCATATCCGGTCAGGTAGGTCAGCACGACCGTGCCGCCCGAGGCCGCAAACGCGCGCAGCCTGTCCGAAACGCCCGGGCGGAGCATGTACAGCATCGGCGCGACAAGCAGCCGGTAGCGGCCGAAGTCCTGGGTGGAATCGATCACGTCGATGGAAACGCCGCGCTTCCAGAACGGCCGGTGGTGCAGGATGCAGGTTTCCGCGTACTCTCGCCGGTCGCTGGCCCCCTGGAAGCTGTCGATGGCCCAGCTGTTTTCCGTGTCAAAGATCAGGCCCACCTCCGGGCAGGCGGTCGTGCCGGCGACGCCGGAAAGCGCTTGCAGCGCTTTGCCAAGCGCGGAAACCTCCCGAAAGACGCGCGTATGCTCGTGCCCCACATGGTCTACCACCGCGCCGTGCAGCTTTTCCGATGCCCCGCGGCTTTTGCGCCACTGAAAATACTGGATGGAATCCGCGCCGTGGGCGATGGCGTTCATCGCGTGCAGCGCCAGGACGCCGGGGCGCTTTAGCTTGTTCACCGGCATCCAGTTTACCTGCGACGGGGTGCATTCCATCAGCAGGAAGGGCTGGCCGGACCGCATCGCGCGGAACCAGTCGTGGTTGAACGCGTCCCGCTGCGCGGTGGCCCACAGCGGCTCCTCATCATTGTGCCAGCGGGGGTAATCGTCCCAGGAAATCACGTCCACGTGCGGCGCGATTTTCGCGTAATTGAGCTGCGTGAACAGGTACATCATGTTCGTAGTAACGGGTGTTTTTGGCGCGAAGGTGCGCAGGGCTTCGATTTCCGCGCGCATGAAGTCGACCGTCTGGTCGGTCACGAACCGCTGCCAGTCAAGCACCAGGCCGTGCAGCGCGCTTTCGCCGTGCGGGGCCGGGGATTCGATCTGTTCAAAGCTGGTGAAGGTATGGCTCCAAAAGGCGGTCCACCAGGCTTCGTTCAGCGCGCGGATGTCGCCGTATTTGCGCTGAAGCCATGCGCGAAACGCCTGCTGGCACAGCGGGCAGTGGCACTCGCCGCCATACTCGTTGGAGATGTGAAACAGGGAAAGCGCCGGATGGTCATGGTAGCGCTCGGCCAGCTTGCCGTTGAGGATGCGCACCTTTTCGCGGAAGGCGGGGGAGGTAAGGCAGTGGTTGTGCCGGCCGCCGTGCAGGTTTTGCACGCGGTTTGCCTCGGTACGAAGCGCCTCGGGGTAGGCGCGGTCCAGCCAGGCCGGTCGCGCCCCGGACGGCGTGGCGAGGATGACGCGTTGCCCGTTTGCGTGCAGCCGGTCCATGGTTTCGTCAAGCCACGCAAAGGTGAATACGCCCTCCTCGGGCTCCAGCGCGTGCCAGGCGAAAATGCCGACCGTGGCGCTGTTCAGGTTCGCCAGGCGCATCAGCCGAAGGTCTTCCGACAAAATATCCGGGCGGGAAAGCCATTGGTCCGGGTTGTAGTCGCCGCCGTGGATCAGGCGCGCAAAACCAGGGAAGGCGGGCGGATATTTTTTCGGCATGGAAAAAACCTCCTTTGTGACGTCGGGCTCATTGTAGCAGAGGCATTTCGCGTTTACAAGCCGGATTTCGGCGCCGCGGCCAAATGCCGTTGTCAACGGGGACGCAACGTGTTATGATACCAGAAGGAAGGGGTATGCTTGCGGCATAGGCTCGGTATGTTTTTTACAATCGGGGGAAGTCCCGCGCGGCGCCTAAAAGAATCAGGCAGGGGCGTTTGGCATAAAATGATCGGCTTTGTCTCCTCGTTGACTTGTCTTAACATGGTGGGGGCCAAAGCGAATGACGGTTTTTCATACGATGAGGGAAGGAAGCCCGTTCGGCAAGCGGGGATGGTGGGAAAGGAGGCACGCAGTGAAGACACACGAGTCCAGAGAGGATTATTTGGAAGCGATTTTGGTGCTGGAAAAGCGGCAGCAGTTTGTCCGCTCGGTGGACGTGGCCAATTACCTGGGGTTTTCAAAGCCCAGCGTTTCGGTGGCGGTGGGAAACCTGAAAAGCGCGCTGCTGCTCACGGTGGACGCGGCGGGCGGCCTGTGCCTGACCGATGCCGGTCGGGCGCTGGCAGAGCAGGTGTATGAGCGCCACCAGATGCTTACCCGTTACCTGGTGAACCTGGGGGTGGACGAGGAGACGGCGGCGGAGGACGCCTGCCGCATGGAGCACGTGATCAGCCAGATCACGTTTGAAAAGCTGAAAGAACAAGCGGACGGATTGCCTGAGTATGAATCATGACACGGTGAGAAGGCACGCCGGATGGCTTCGGACCGCGCTGGCTTTAGGGCTGCTCGGCGGCTGCCTTTGGTTTATCTGGAGCAACTCCCTGATCTCGCCCGCCGAATCCCAGCGGCGCAGCGAGGCGGCGGCCAGGTTTGTCACAGGGCTGCTGGGCGGGGTGCTGGGCGACAGCCACGCGTGGGTGCTGTTTTTGAAGGGCAATATCCGAAAGATCGCGCACGCGGCCGAATTCTTTGTCCTGGGTGTGACGCTCGCGGGCACACTGATGCTGCTGGGCCGGGTGCATGTGCACCTGGTGCTGCACGCGATGTTTGCCGTGCTGGCCGTGGCCGTGACCGACGAGGCCCTGCAAATCTTCAGCGGCCGCGGGGCGCAGGTGCAGGATGTGCTGCTGGATTTCGCGGGCGGCATGGCCGGGCTTTGGGGTGCGCTGCTGGCCTATCGGGTTGTTCGGGCAACGCTTGGACGCAAGCGATAGGCAGACGACGCGGACAGGAGGCGGCGCTTTTGCATGCGATTGGGACACAGCCGATCCGGACAGACAGGCTTTTGCTGCGCAGGTTCTGCGCCGAAGACGCGGAGGATATGTTCGCCAACTGGTGCAACGATCCCGACGTAACGCGCTACCTGTCGTGGAAGCCGCACGGCGATAAGAACTTCACGGGATGCATCCTGGCTTCATGGATCCTGGCCTACGAAAACGCCTGTTGCTTCCACTGGGCCATTGAACAAACGAAAAGCGGCCAAGCCATCGGCGCGATCAGCCTGCTAAACGTAGACGAGGCCCTGAATCAAGCGGAAATCGGGTATGTGCTCGGCAAACCTTTTTGGGGAAACGGCTATATGACCGAAGCCTGCGCGGCTGTCGTCCGCTACGCGTTTGACAGGGCGGGATTCGACAGGCTGTATGCGCGGCACCATATCGACAACTCGTCTTCCGGCCGCGTGCTGACCAGGTGCGGGCTTTTACCGACGAACACCGTATATGCCCCTTGGGTGGGAAACCCTTCCATCCGCGTATGGTATCAGAATTACGAGATGATCCGAAACGCCTGAGGCGCCGCCGCAAGGCCGCCTTTTGGGACCGGGAAGGCCCGCGCAAGAACGCTTCGCGCCGGGCCCTCCCGGTTTCGCTTTCGTTGACAAACCTCCGCATCTCTTATATGATAGGACCGTGCTTTTCCCCATGATTCCCGAACATGCGACAAACGAGGTGAAGACATGGCCTGTCCCACGAATACGCCGGATCTGACGGCGGTTGACATCCTTCTTCGTAAATACCCAAGGCCCGAGGACAGCCTGATCGCGCTTCTGCAGGACCTGCAGGAGGCGTACGGGTATCTGCCCGAGAAGGTGCTGCTGGATATTTCCAAAAAAACGGGCATTCCCGCCGCGAACCTTTCCGGCGTGGCGTCGTTTTACGCCCAGTTCCGACTGAGCCCGCCGGGCAAGCACCAGATTATGGTCTGCATGGGCACGGCCTGCCACGTTAACGGCGGAGGCACGGTGGCCGACGCGGTCGAGGCGTTCCTCGGCGTGCCGGAGGGCGAAACAACCGGCGACGGGCTGTTTTCCTGGGAAAAGGTGGCGTGCCTTGGGTGCTGCTCCCTATCCCCGGTGATGATGATCAACGGCCGGGCGTACGGAAAGCTGACCGGCGACGGGGTCGCCAAGGTGCTCACGGAAATCAAGCGCCAGGAAACGGCGGGGGGTGTAGGCTGATGCGGTTCATGCTGGGCTATGGAAGCTGCGGCATCGCGGCGGGCGCCGAACAGGTGGCGGACGCGCTGGAGGCGGCGCTTTTGGGAAGCGGCCAGGCGATGGAAAAGGTGGGCTGTGTCGGCATGTGCTTTGCCGAGCCCATGATGCAGGTGGTGGATGAGCAGGGAAGGGACCTGTATTACGGCTACCTGAAGCCGGAGGATATGGCGCCGCTGGCGGCGGCGCTGCTTTCGGGAAAGACTCCCAGAGAAAATCTGCTGACGGACGAGGAGCTTTCCTTCCTGACGGGCCAAACGCGCGTCGCGCTTCGCAACTGCGGCCGGATCGACCCGGAAAGCCTTGCGGCGTACGAGGCCGCGGGCGGCTTTCAGGCGTTTCGCCGCGCGCTCACGCAATCCCCCGAAAAGGTCATCGAACAGATGAAGCTTTCGGGCCTTCGCGGCCGGGGCGGCGCGGGCTTCCCGACCTGGCGCAAGTGGCAGGCCACGCGGGACGCGCGGGGCGACAAAAAATACATCGTCTGCAACGCCGACGAGGGCGACCCGGGCGCGTTCATGGACCGTTCCGTCCTGGAGGGCGACCCGTACTCGGTCCTGGAGGGCATGCTGCTTTCAGGCTATGCCGTGGGCGCGCGCGAAGGGCTGATCTATGTGCGCGCGGAATACCCCATGGCCGTGCACAGGCTGCATCTGGCGATTGTCGGGCTTGAAAAGGCCGGGCTTACGGGCGAAAACATCCTGGGCAGCGGCTTTTCGTTCACCTTCCGCATCACCAAGGGCGCGGGCGCGTTCGTCTGCGGCGAGGAGACGGCCCTGCTCGCTTCCCTGGAGGGCGGCCGCGGCATGCCGCGCCCCAAGCCGCCGTTCCCGGCGGAATCGGGCTACCACGGCTGCCCGACCAGCATCAACAACGTCGAAACGTTTGCGAACGTCCCTTGGATCCTTGCGCACGGCGGTGAGGCGTTTGCCGCGATGGGCACCGCGGATTCCAAGGGCACCAAGGTGTTCGCGCTGGCCGGCAAGGTCAAGCGCGGGGGGCTTGTCGAGGTGCCCATGGGCATCACGCTCCGGCAGATCGTGTTTGACATCTGCGGCGGCATACGGGACGACCGGCCCATCAAGGCCGTGCAGATCGGCGGCCCGTCCGGCGGGTGCCTGCCGGAAAGCCTCCTGGATACGCCCATCGACTACGCGAGCATCGGCGCGACCGGCGCGATCATGGGCTCCGGCGGCCTGGTCGTCATGGACGACACGGCCTGCATGGTGGACATGGCGCGGTTTTTCATGGAGTTTACGAGCAAGGAAAGCTGCGGCAAATGCACGCCCTGCCGCGTGGGCACCACCCGCATGAAGGAAATCGTGGACCGCGTCTGCGAGGGAAAGGGCGAGGACGGCGACGTGCGGCACCTGAAGGAGCTGGGCGAGAGCATCCGCGACAGCGCGCTGTGCGGCCTTGGCAACTCCGCGCCAAACCCGGTGCTGACGACCCTGCGCTATTTCCCCGAGGAGTACGAGGCGCACATACACGGCAAGCGCTGCCCGGCGCTTCGCTGCACAAAGCTTATTAAATACCGGATATTGCCCGGGAAATGCACGGGCTGCTCCCTATGCAGCCGCAAGTGCCCGACCGGCGCGATCACGGGAGAGCTGAAAAAGACCTATGTCGTGGACGCGGCCAAGTGCATTGCCTGCGGCGCATGCCAAAGGGTATGCCGCTTTTCGGCGGTCGAAGTCTATAGCGGGGAGGCGGCGCAATGAACATCAAGGTAAACGGACGACAGATCACGGTGCGCGCGCAGGAAAGCCTGCTGACGGGCCTGCTGGAAAACGGCTTTGACGTGCCGAACCTCTGCTACCTGCCGGAACTGGAGGCGTACGGCGGCTGCGGCCTGTGCCTGGTGGAGATCAAGGGCATGCCCCGCCCCGCCCGCGCGTGCGCGGTCAAGCCGAGCGAGGGCATGGAGGTGGAAACCACCAGCGAGAGGATCGAAAGAAGCCGCCAGTCCTCGCTGGGGATGCTACTCAGCGACCATCTGGCCGACTGCCGCCCGCCGTGCCGCATGGCCTGCCCGTCGAACCAGGACTGCCAGGGCTATATGGGCCTGATCGCGGACGGCGATTTTGACGAGGCGTTTCGCCTGATCATGGAGGACAACCCGCTGCCCGGGTGCATCGGGCGCGTGTGCCCGCATCCGTGCGAGACCGCGTGCCGCCGCGAGCTGCTGGAGGGGCCGCTGTCCCTCATGCACCTGAAGCGCTTTGCGTCGGAAACCGCGGGGGAGCGCTTCACCCCGCAGATAGAAAAGCCGACGGGCAAGGCGGTCGCGGTGGTCGGCGCGGGCCCGGCCGGGCTTTCCTGCGCCTATTTTCTCGCCAGAAAGGGTCACAAAGTTGAAGTGTTCGAGCAGATGCCCGCCCCGGGCGGCATGCTGCGCTACGGCATTCCTTCCTATCGTCTCTCCAAGGACGTGGTAGACCAAGAGGTGAACCGGATCGAGAAGATGGGCGTTGCGTTCCACTACGGGCAAAAGCTGGGCAAGGATCTTTCGCTCAAGGACCTTCGCGACCGGTTTGACGCGGTGTTTGTGGCCGTGGGCGCGTGGGAATCCGCGTCGCTTGGGTGCGAGAACGAAGCGCTGCCAGGCGTGATCGGCGGCATCGACTTTCTGGAGGCGGTCGCGCGGGGAAACGCGCCCGCGATCGGTGAGCGCGTGGCGGTCGTCGGCGGCGGCAACACCGCGATGGATTGCGTGCGCACGGCCGTGCGTCTGGGCGCAAAGGACGTTCGCCTGATCTATCGCCGCACCCGCGCCGAAATGCCGGCCGAGGACCTGGAGGTGGAGGAGGCGATGGAGGAGGGCGTGCAGTTTGACTTCCTCATGACGCCCGAGCGCGTGCTGGAGAGCAACGGCCGCGCGGCGGGACTTCGCCTGTCGAAGATGCGCCTGGGCGAGCCGGACGCCTCGGGCCGCCGCCGTCCGGAACCAACGGGCGAAGTGGAGGATGTGCCGTTTGACACGGTCATCGCGGCGATCGGCCAGAAGGTAAAGCCGGACGGCATTGAAGCGCTTGATAAGCACCGCTGGCGGACCATCAAGGTGGACCCGGCCACCTACGAAACCAGCGAGGCGGGCGTGTTCGCGGGCGGGGACGCGGTGAACGACGGCCCGGGCATCGCCATCGCGGCCATCGGCCACGGAAAGCAGGCCGCGCAGGTGATCGACAGCTACCTGTGGGGCGAGATGAAACCGATCATCAAGCCGTTCCTGGTCGAAAGGCCGGATTTCACCAAGGAGGATATCCCCGAAACCCCGGAAGTGAAGCGCGTTCAGGTCAGGGCGCAGGCCCCCGAAAAGCGCACCCGGCATTTCGGCGAGTTTGTGGACACGCTGACCACGGAAGAGGCGATGCGGGAGGCGGGCCGCTGCCTGGAGTGCGGCTGCTGCGACCTGTACGACTGCCGTCTGCTGCCGCTTTTGCAAAAGTACAAGGCGGCGGACGCGGGCATCAAGGGCCGTGCGCGCAACACGAAGCCCGACCGCAGCCATCCGGCCATCTGGCGGGATGAAAACAAGTGCGTGCTGTGCGGCCTGTGCGTGCGCGCCTGCCACGAGCTCGTGGGCGTGACGGCCTTAGGCTTTGACGGGCGCGGCTTTGAAACCGCGGCGCAGCCCGCGTTTCACTGGCCCATGGGGGAAAGCGACTGCATCTCCTGTGGGTACTGCGTCCAAATCTGCCCGACGGGCGCGCTGCAGGAGCGCCGGCCGTTTGAGAAAACGCCGCCGCTGCCGCTGGAAAAAGAGGAGATCGTCTGCGAGCGCTGCCCGCGCGCCTGTCGGTTTGAACTGCATCGCTACGGCGGGCGCGTGCTGAAGGCCTTCCCGCTCAAGCGCGAGGAGAGCTGCTCCATCGGCCGGTATGGGCCGGTGGTGGAGAGCGAGCGGTTTGTCGATCTGACCGACGCGCAGCGGAGCGCGCTTTTCAAGGTGCTGACCGGCGATCTGAGGGCGTTCATCGGGCCAAAGCCGGAGCGCATCGGCGAGATCGCGCTGTAACCGGGAGGATATCCAGCGTCCGAAGCGGCGAGTGATTTTTCACCGTCCCGCCCGGTGGTGGGACGGTGAAAT
>CAZUIA010000129.1:0-8202 GCA_964620835.1 uncultured Oscillospiraceae bacterium | reverse complement strand
AACACCGCCTTGATGGCCTCCATGAGCTGCACCTTGGGATCCTGCGGGAATTCCTCGCCCTTTTCCCGAAGGTAGAGGGCCTTGAACTTCTTGACCAGCTCTTTCAGATCGTTCGCGTCCAGGTCGGTATCAAAATGAACGCCCTTTTCCTCTTTCGTCTTTTCGAGGATGGCTTCAAACTTGCCCTTGTCCACCTCCATCACGACGTCGGAGAACATCATGAGGAAACGGCGGTAGCTATCGTACGCAAAACGCTCGTTGCCGGATTTCTTCGCCATGCCGACCACGGCATCGTCGTTGAGGCCAAGATTCAAAATGGTGTCCATCATGCCCGGCATCGAAGCGCGCGCGCCCGAGCGGACGGAGACAAGGAAGGGGTTTTCCGTATCGCCAAACTTCTTCCCCGCGATTTCTTCAGTCTTGGCAAGCGCTTCGTAAATCTGCGCCTGGATCTCGTCGTTGATGACCTTGCCATCCTGATAATACTTGATGCACGCCTCGGTCGTTACGGTAAAGCCCTGCGGAACGGGCAGGCCGATATTGCTCATTTCAGCCAGATTCGCGCCCTTGCCGCCGAGCAGGTTTCGCATGGCGGCGCTTCCTTCCTTGAACAGATAGACATACTTCGTTGCCATTCGATCTTCTCCTCACGCAATTCTTGAATAATAATATTCACAACATCTTAGTATACAATGTTTTCCATTCTGTGGCAATAGTTTGCCGCTTCAAGAAAAAAATATTCCCCTGCCGAAAACGAACAAAAATCCCGCGCGCGGGGCGTCCCGTCCCGGCGAAATTCGCGGGACAATCTCCCCCCGGCACACGGGCAGGCCGCGCCCTACCGCGCGCATTCGCCTGCATGCGCCGGGTTTTGCCGTTTTTTCGGGAAGCATTACTTCACCAGCAGGGCCAAAATCCGGTTGCTTCGCTCAATGAACTTGCCCATGGTCTCCGCCTCCAGCGGCTGGCGCGCCATCTCGGCCAGGTCGTACACCTGCCGGCAGATCATGCTCGTCTCCTCGCCCGCCTCGCGCCGGCTGAGCGCGGCGATGACGGGGCTTCGCCTGTTCAGCACCAGCTCCGCCATGGACGGCATGGAAAAGCCGCCGCCGTACAGGCGTGACATGTCCTTGAACCGCCTCATCTGCTCATCCTCGATCGCCATCGCGATCAGGTCCTCGCTTTTGAAAGATTCGAGCTTCACCTTGAGCTCCTGATTGGAAAGCGCGTCACGAAACAGCGCGGTCAGCCTCGCCTCGTCCAGCTCGGGCGCGTCCGCATCCTCGGCCTTCAGGCCCGAAAGGTCCGCGTCCACGCGGGCATATTTCACGTCGCGGTTCTTGTATTCCAGGAACGAAACAAAGTTCGTGTCCAGCGGGGAATCCAAAAGCACCACGTCGATGCCTTGCGCGGTGTACAGCTGGATCGCGGCGGCCTGCACCTTCGCGTCGGAGGCGTACAACACCTTGCCGGGCGCCTTTTCCTTGTTCGCGTCCAGGTATTGCTGAACCGTCAGCGCGCGGCCGTCGGTCGTTTTGAGCAGCAGCGCGTCCTTCATGCGGTCAAAGAAGGACTCGTCCTTTAGGCAGCCGAATTTGATGAACGGGTGGATGTCGTCCCAATACTTCTCGTAGTTCTCCCGTTCGGAGGCAAACAGGCCGGTCAGGCGGTCGGCCACCTTGCGCGTGATGTAGGCGGACAGCTTCTTCACGTACCCGTCGTTTTGCAAAAAGGAGCGCGACACATTCAGCGGCAGGTCCGGGCAGTCGATCACGCCCTTGAGCAGCGTCAGGAATTCCGGAATGACCTCTTTGATGTTGTCGGCGACGAACACCTGGCCGCTGAACAGCTTGATGGGGCCCTCCATCATACCGCCGAACTCCTGCTTGAGCTTGGGAAAATAGAGGATGCCCTTTAGGTTGAACGGGTAATCCACATTGAGATGCACCCAAAAAAGCGGCGGCTCAAACTCGTGAAATACCTTGGTGTAAAAATCCCGGTATTCCTCGTCCGTGCAGTCGGACGGCTTTTTCAGCCACAGCGGGTGCGTGTCGTTGATGGGCTTTGGCGTCTCGGGCGTTTCGCCCTCCTTCGGGGTGGACTTTTCCTCGCCCAGGTCCTCAAAGTAGATCGGCGTGGTCAGGAAGGCGCAGTACTTGTCCAGCGCCTCTCGCACGCGGTGGCCGTGCAAAAACTCGTGCGCCTCCTCAGAGAGGGTCAGCGTGATCGTGGTCCCGACCTCGGCGCGGTCAGAGGGCCCGATCTCGTAGGCCATGCCGTCCTCGCTCGTCCAGCGGACGGGCGCCGCGCCCTCCTGGAAGGAAAGCGTGTCGATCTTAACCCGCTTGGATACCATGAACGCCGAATAGAACCCCAGGCCGAAGTGGCCGATGATGCCGCCCTTTTTCTCATCGCCCTCGCCGCCGTACTGCTTCAAAAACTCCTCCGCGCCGGAGAAGGCGACCTGGTTGATGTATTTTTCCACCTCCTCGCCCGTCATGCCGACGCCGTTGTCCACAAAGCGCAGCACGCCGGCCTTCTCGTCCGCCTGCACGGTGACGCGAAAGTCCACCTCCGCGCCCGGCTGGGCGATCTTGCGCTTGGTGATCGCGTCGCACCCGTTGGAGACGAGTTCGCGGATGAAGATATCCTGATCCGAGTACAGCCATCGCTTGATGATGGGCATGATGTTCTCGGCATGGATGGAAATCTGGCCCTTGGTATCCAACAGTATTCACCTCTTGCATGGTATTATTTTCGCCCTTCTTTGACTATTCTAGCGTGCCTGCAGAGAATTGTCAAGAAAAAACTAGCACTCGTTTCGTTCGAGTGCTAGCAAAACAAAGGACGGGGTTCAAATTGTTGACAAAGCTTCGGGAGAGCTCGAGAGGGGCGAAGCCCCTCTCGAATCAAATCAAATCCAGCGGCAAGTACGGTGGATTTGCGCAGATTCCAGAGGCGAAGCCGGCGGAATCTGTACTTTCCACCTGAGGCCGCCCGGAAATCCCGCAGGATTTCAGGCCGAACCCTTCCTTCCCGTTGACAAACCGCAGTTTGTCAACGGCTTGGGCGGAGCTACGCTTTTTTCCCGTACAGCCGCACCGACCGCACGGTGTACCAGACCATGGCCGCGTAGGCGAGCGCTACGGCGAAGCACTGCACGTACAGGTCCAGCGGCGCGACGCTCTCATGAAAGAACGTCAGCACGGTCGCGGCCGTGAACACCGCCGTCGCCACCTTGCCGATGGGGCCGGACTGCACGACGATGCCGCGTTTTTTCATCAGCAGGTAACCGCCCACGACCATGAAGATTTCCTTCGCGGCCACAGCGAGGACGATCCACAGCGGCAACCACCCCACGGCGGTGAGGCACGCGAGCGCGGCAACGAGCATCAGCTTGTCCGCCAGCGGGTCCATGAGCTTGCCAAAGCTGGTGATCTGGTTGTGCTTTCGCGCCAGGTATCCGTCCAGCAGGTCCGTCAGCCCCGCGGCGAGGAATACCCCCATCGCCCAAAACCGGCCGCCCGCGGCAAACAGCCAGATAAACACGCCGATCAGCGCCATGCGCAGCATGGTCAGCAGGTTCGGGACATTGAAGATGTTTTCCTTCGGCATAGCTCATCGCGCTCCCGTCATCATCCGATACTGTGAAAGATAGGCTTGAAGGGCCTTTTCGCGGTCAAAGCGGGCCACGGCGTGTGCGCGGCAGGCCGCCGACAGCGCGCTTTTTTGCTCCGCCAGCGCCATGGCGGCCTTTGCCAGCGCGTCGGCGTCCCCGCAGGGCACGGTTTGGCCGACCGGCTCCGCCAGTTGCTCCGGGCAGCCGCCGACGGCATACGCGGCCACCGGCGTCCCGCAGGCCATGGCCTCCATGTTGACCGTCGGGTAGGTGTCCTCGTACGTCGGGTTGATCAGGCAGTCCGCCGCGCGGTACAGCGCCACCAGCTTTTCCGGGCCGTCCGTCGGCGGCAGGCCGATGACGTTTTCCGGCAGGCCGCGAAGCTGCCGGCCGGACAGCCCGACCAGCATGATTTTCGCGCGGCCCTGAAGCTTTTGGGAAAGCGCGAGCGCGTCCGAAAACCCTTTGCGCTCGTCAAACGGCTTTGCCACGGCCATCAGCAGCGCCTGCCCTTTGCCGGCGCCGTGCCGGTCCTCTGCCGCGCGCTCGGCCGCGGGCGTGAACAGGTTCAGATCCACCCCGTTTGGGATCGTCACGCGTCGGGCATCCTTGAGATACGACGCGCCCACCACATTCGAAAGCCATTGTGAAGGCGAGGCGATCAGCAGCGAGTCGATCCCCGTGAACGCGGCTTTTTTCCACGCCCAGTTTGCGCGCGACGCGTCCAGCCCATACGACGCGGGGTACGCCCGCTTCAGCGGGCAGTCGTGGCAGCCGGTTTTCCATCGGTCGCACGAGGCCCGCACGAAGTGGCTGCAATGGCCCGTCAGGGCCCAGCAGTCGTGCAGCGTCCACAGGGCGGGCACGCCGCTTTCCCGGAGATAGGCAAACAGCGTCTCCACGTGCAGGTAGTACCCGTGCAGGTTGTGCAGGTGCAAAAGGTCGGGCTTCAGGCCGGAAAGCGCGCGCACAAACGCCCGCGTCGCGCCCTTTGAACCGCGCGCGTGCCGATCGAAAAGGCGCGTCAGCGCCACGTGCGCGAGCACGTCCTTTTGGGCACCGATGCGAAGGCAGCCCGGCCCGTTTTCCGGCCCGCGCCCGAACGCGGCGGTGGTTTCAAAGCCCGCGGCTTCGGCCGTGCGCCTCAGATCGCGCATCAAGCGCCCGTGGCTGCCCGTGCACACCGTGTTGACCAAAACGATCTTGGGCAAGCGTTCTCCTCCCCAACATACGGTTATCTTATTTTACCGTAAGCATGTCTGCGAAACAAGGGCTTCGCATCAAAAACGGCCTTGGCGCGCACAATATGGCGCATCAGCCGCTCATAGGCGGCGGCAATTTAAGGAGATACCGTCCGTGTCCACACGTGAAACCATCCTCCGCGACGCGCCGCTGGAAGGCGCGGCGCTGGATACGCATCTGCGCGCGGTCGCAACGGAATGCCGAAAGACCGGGTTTGTCCGCCTGAAGGGCATCCGCCGCGCCATGCGATCTTTGGACGTTTCCCTTGCCATTCTCAGGGCCAGGCATGACGCGGAGGAACTGACGCCCGCGTCGCTATGGCTTGTCGACAACGCCCGGCTGATCGAGGAAGCGTGCGTCACGCTGCAGCAGGAGCTGCGCGCCGCGCCGCGCCTGCCCGCGCATCGGGGCGAGGCGCGCGTCAGCCGCCTGGCGCGCGAGTGGATTTCCCACACCGACGCCCGCGTGGACGGCGACGCGCTGATGCGCGCGGCCACGGCGTGGCAGGCCGCGCGCGCGCTGGACGAGGTGGAGCTGTGCCTTTTGCCGCTGGCGTTTCGCCGCTGTCTCGTGCTGCTGCTTTCGGACCTTGCCGCGCACAGCGCCGAGACGGAGAGGGAGCGCACCCACGCCGAGGCATCGCTCGACATCGCGGCGGAAAACCGCCCGGACGCGTATTTTGAGCGGCTTTCCTGCGTTTTGCAGGAGCGGGAGGATGCCGACGCCCTGTCGCTCCTCGACAACCGCCTTTTGGACCTGGGTACCACGGCGGCGCGCATCGCCGACCGCGAGCACGACCGGCAGACGCGCGCGTGCCTGTGGACGGGCAACGCCATCGCGTCGCTGCGGGCGGTCAGCGCGCTCGAATGGCGCGCGAGCCTGGAGGCCCTTTCCCCCATCGACGCGATGCTGCGCAAGGACCCAACGGGCGTCTACCCCCGGATGGACTTTGCTTCGCGCGGCATGTACCGAAGCCGCGCGGCAAAGATCGCCCGGCAGTTTCGCCTGTCCGAGGCCGTCGTGGCCAGCCGCGCGCTCCTTTGCGCCGAGGAAGGCGCGGACGACACCCTGCCCGAGCTTTCGCGCCACGTGGGCTACTATCTGATGGACGAGGGGCAGCCCCTTCTTTGGAAGGCGCTCGGCAAAACGCCGCCGCGCCTGAAGCGCCTGCGCGCGCTGGGCGCACATGCCGCGCTGATCTATGTGCTGATGATCCTGATCGGCTCCACGGCCACGGGCGTGCTGCTGTATTTCCTAGGCATCCGCCATTGGCTGGTCGCGCCCGCGATGCTGGTGGCGGGCGAAGGGTTTCGCCAGCTTGCGGGGCTTTTGATCCACCGGCTGTCGCCGCCGCGCCGCATGGCGCGCCTGGCGCCCGACCAGCTGGACCCCGGAGATGTGCTCGTCGTGGTGCCCACGCTTTTGACAGGCCGCGCGCAGGCGCTGGAGATGGCGCGCCACCTGTCCGTGCTCCGCCTGGCAAACCCGGAATCGCGCCTTTCCTATATGCTCCTGGGCGATTTCAAGGACGGCCCCGCGGCCGTGGATCCAAATGACGCCGAGATCACCGACGCGGCGCTTTCCGCCGTGCGCGCGCTCAACGACGTATGGAACGGCGGCTTTTACTACCTGCACCGCGAGCGGGAATGGAACGAGCGCGCCAAGCGGTATATGGGCCGGGAGAGAAAGCGCGGCGCGCTGTGCGCGCTCAATGACCTGCTTTTGACCGGCGCGTGCAAGGACCGGTTTGCCGCCGCAACCTGTGAGGCGTCCGAGCTGAAGGGCCGGTTCGAGCTGGTCATCACGCTGGACGCGGACACGCAGCTTCCCCCCGGCACCGCGCTGGAGCTGGCCGGAATGCTCACGCACCCCCTGAACCGCCCGTGCACGGCCAAGGGCAAGCGGCGCGGGTGCGCCGTGATCCAGCCGCGCATGGAAACCTCCGCCGCCACGGTGCATACGCGCATCGCGCGCCTGTGGGGCGGCGACGGCGGATTTGACCCCTACACCACCGCGTTTTCGGACATCTACCAAAACCTGTGCGGCGAAGGCAGCTTTGCGGGCAAGGGCATCTATCATCCGCGGGCGTTTGAGGAGCGGTCGCGCGGCAAGATCCTGGACAATACCGTCCTCAGCCACGATCTGCTGGAGGGCGGGCTGGTCGGCTCGTCGCTGGCGTGCGACGTATCGCTGTATGACAGCCAGCCCGCGTCGCTTTCCGGATGGATGAAGCGGCTGCATCGCTGGACGCGCGGCGACTGGCAACTGCTGCCCTGGCTGCTGCCCTGGGTCAAAACGAAGGACGGATGGGGCAAAAACCCGCTGTCCATGCTCAACCAGTTCAAGGTGTACGACAACCTGCGCCGAAGCCTGGTGCCGGCGGCCTGCGCGCTGCTGCTGATCGTGGGCGTATGGGCGAACCTGCCCGCCGCGTTCCTGTCGGGCCTGCTGCTGCCGCATGTGCGCGCGCTGCTGCCCGTTTCCAGAAAGAGCCTGCTCGCCGCAGGGACGCACCTGGCGCTTTTGCCCTATGAGGCCGTCACGCTGCTGGACGCCGCGCTGCGCACGCTCTGGCGTGTGCTCTTTTCGCGAAAGCGCCTGCTGGAATGGGTTCCCTCGCAGGAAGCAGAGCGCCATCGCCCGGCCAACAGTCCGCTGCGCTTTTTTACCAATTTCCTGGCCGCTACGCTGCTCGTGATCGCTTCCCTGCGCGCGCCGCTTTGGCTGCTCTTCACCCTGCCGCTTTCCGCGCTGTGGGGTATCGCGCCGCTGCTGGCCGAATGGCTGGATGCCAAAGAAAAGCCGGAACAGCCGCTGGACGAGCGCAGGCGGGATATGCTCCTTTCCATCGCCCGGCGCACGTTCCGCTTTTTTGAGGAGATGGTCACCGCGGAAACGCACCACCTTCCGCCGGACAACCTGCAATTGGAGCCGCCGCGCGGCATCGCGCCGCGCACCTCGCCGACGAACATCGGCATGTACCTCATCGCCTGCGTGTCCGCGTGCGAGCTTTCCCTGCTGGACGCCGACACCATGGCGCGCCGGATCGAGCCGACCGTCTCCACCATGGAAAAAATGGAAAAGTGGCACGGCCACCTCTTCAACTGGTACGACATCCGCACCCTTGCGCCGCTTTCCCGGCGGTATGTGTCAAGCGTGGATTCCGGCAACCTCGCGGGCTGCCTGCTGCTCACCGCGCAGGCTGTGCGCAGTCGCCTGTCCGAGGTGGACGCGAGCCTGCTTTCGCTGCCCGCCAGGCTGGACGCGCTCGCCGCCTCCATGGATTTTTCGCGCCTGTACGACCCCACGTGCGATCTGTTCTTCATCGGCGTGCAGGCGGA
>CAZUIA010000128.1:0-8227 GCA_964620835.1 uncultured Oscillospiraceae bacterium | reverse complement strand
AGGCAGATGCTGCCTCTCCCGACCCGGCCAACCGTCCCCCGCCGCCTGCGGCGCCGCCGCAGGCGGCGGGCAACCGTCACGGCGCTTCGGTCACAGACGCCCGTCAAAGGAGGAAGCCGCTTGATCACAAAGGCAACCAAAAGCCCGCGGGGGGCCGCGTCAGTTGACCTGCGCAAGCACCGAAAGGGCTTCATCGCCAACCTTCGTCCGTACTGGCAGCTCTACCTGTTTTTGCTTTTACCCCTCCTCTACCTGTTGGTTTTCAAGTACACCCCGATGCTGGGGCTTCAAATCGCCTTCAAAAAGTACAGCATTTTGGGCGGCATCTGGGGCAGCAAATGGGTCGGCCTGAACAACTTCCAGCGTTTTTTTACCTCCTACCAGTTCCGGCGGGTCCTCCCCAACACCCTCCTTTTGAGCTTTTACCAGCTGCTTGCCGGCTTTCCGCTGCCCATTGTCCTGGCGCTGTGCTTCAACGCCATGCGGGGGAAGCGGTACAAGAAATTTGCGCAGACGCTGACGTATATCCCCCATTTCATCTCCACCGTGGTGCTGGTGGGCATGCTGTTTCAGCTGTTCAACGCGCGGATCGGGCTGTACGGAACCCTGTACTACTGGCTTAACGGCGCCTACCCCACCAAGGATTTGCTCGCAAGCCCAACCGCCTTTCGGCACATGTACGTCTGGTCCGGCGTTTGGCAAAACATGGGCTGGGGAACGATCATCTATGTGGCGAGCCTTGCCAGCGTGGACATGGAGCTGCACGAGGCGGCGGAAATCGACGGCGCCACCCGCTTCAAGCGCCTCCTCCATATCGATTTGCCTGCGATTGTGCCCACGATTTCCATCATGCTGATCCTAAACGCGGGCAACATGATGAACATTGGCTTTGAAAAGGTGTACCTGATGCAAAACGATTTGAACCGCAGCGCCAGCGAGGTCATCTCCACCTACGTGTACAATGTCGGGCTCGCGGCCGGCGGCGGCGACTTCTCGTACGCCACGGCGATCGGCTTTTTCAACTCCGTCGTCAACTGCCTGCTCATCGTGACGGTCAACGCCATCAGCAGGCGGGTCAGCGAATCCAGCCTGTGGTAGAAAGGGGGATGGCAAGATGGCAACGATCGACACCGCATCAAGCGGCAGCCGCCGCATCCAGGGTTCGCGCGAAGACAGGATCTTTTACCGGGTCATCTATACCATCGTCGGCATCATTTGCCTGATGATGCTCTATCCGCTGACCTACATCCTGTCCTCCTCCTTTTCCTCCGCCACAGCCGTCAGCACCGGCAAGGTCGTGCTCTGGCCGGTGGATTTCAGCCTGGACGGCTACAAGGCGGTCTTTGAAAACCCCAACGTGTGGGTCGGATACCGAAACACCCTCTTTTACACCGTGTTTGGCACGCTGATCAACGTGGGCATGACGCTGATCGCCGCCTATCCGCTCGCGCGCAGGAAACTGCCGTACAAAGGGTTTTTGATGTTCCTGTTTACCTTCACGATGATCTTCAACGGCGGCATGATGCCCAATTTCATCCTGATGCGCGACCTGAACATCCTCAACAAGGTCTGGGTCATGCTGCTGCCCGGCGCGATCTCGGCGTACAACATGATCATCACCCGGACCTTCATCTTAAACAGCATTCCCGAGGAGATGCTGGAGGCCTCGCAGATCGACGGCTGCAACGATTTTCAGTACTTCCTGAAGATGGTGCTGCCCTTAAGCAAGGCGGTCATCGCCGTCATCACGCTTTACTATGCCGTGGGCCACTGGAACGCGTACTTCGACGCGTTCCTGTACCTGAACAAAAAGGAACTGTTCCCCCTGCAGCTGTTTTTGCGCGAGATCCTCATCATGAACTCCATCGACCCCGGCCAGATCAGCGATCCGGAGCTGCTGGCCGCCAAGCAGGGTCTGGCGAACCTGCTGAAATACTCGCTGATCGTCGTGGCGACGGTACCGATCCTGTGCCTGTACCCGTTCGTTCAGAAGTATTTTATCCAGGGCGTGATGATCGGCTCCATCAAGGGCTGAGGAAACGGAGAAGCAAGCCATGAAAGACCTAAGCGAACTATCCCTTCGGCAGAAGGTGGGCCAGCTGATTTTTTTCGGATTTCACGGCACCCAGGTGAACGACCATGTGGTGTCCGCCATCCAGGACGATCACATGGGCAACGTGATCCTGTTCACGCGAAACTTTCAGTCCGCGCGGCAGCTGTATAACCTGGTGAAGGAGCTGCATGCCCTGGCGATGCGCTACAACGGCGTGCCGCTCTTGATCTCGGTGGACCAGGAGGGCGGCAGCATCACCCGCTTTACCAGCGACCTGACATGGTTCCCCGGCAGCATGGCCATCGCCGCGCTTGATGATCCGGCCCTTGCCGAACGGGTGGGCGAGGGGATCGGGCGCGAACTGAGGGCCATGGGCATCAACATGAACCTGGGCCCCTCGGTGGACATCTGCAACAATGAGGACAACCCCAACATCGGCAGCCGCAGCTACAGCAACGACCCCGCCGTCATCGCGTCGTACGCCGGGGGCTATGTGCGCGGCCTGCAGCGCCACGCGATCGCCACGATCAAGCACTTCCCGAGCATCGGCAGCAGCAACGTGGACCTGCACCTTTCGCTCGGTGAAAGCCACGCGCCGCTTGAGGCGCTCAAGGCGCTTGAGATGCGGGCGGTCTCGCTGACGCTGCCCGCCGGCCCCCATACCGTGATGATCTCGCACGAGATCTACCACGGCGTGGAGGACGTGCCCGCCACCGTCTCCAGGCGCATGATCTCTGGCCAACTGCGGCAAGCCCTGGGGTATGAGGGCCTGATCATCAGCGACTGCATGGAAATGAAGGCGCTGGACCACTACTGCGGCACCGCGCGGGGCTGCGTGCGGGCCGTGCAGGCCGGAACGGATCTTCTGCTGGTGTGCCATACGCAGAGCGTGCAGCGCGCCGCGGCCGAAGCGCTGCGAAAGGCCGTGGAAACCGGCGAAATCAGCCTTGAGCGCCTGGACGATGCGGTGGGCCGGATCCTTCGGTACAAGCGGGCGTATGACTTTGTGTACCAGGAAAACCGGGAAGGCGATTTTGACGGGGCGATCCGCGCGATGGACATGGACGCGCACCGAAGGCTCGCCGAAACGGTCAGCACCGACGCCATTACGGCCCTGCGCGGCCGGGAGGTGTTTTCCGTCGAGCCGGGCGAAAAGGCCCTGTTTGTCTACACCCAGCCCGTGAACTTCACGATCGTGGACGAAAGCCTCAAGCGCCACAACATCGCCCAGATGGTGGCCCGCGCTTTCCCGTCGGCGCTTTCGGCGGAGATGAGCATAGGTCCGGACGAGGACGAGATAGCCGCCCTGGTCCAATGTGCGAAAGGCATCCAAAAGGTGTTCGTGTGCACCTACAACGCCCACCGAAACACCGCGCAGGCGGACGTGGTGGAGGCGCTGGTCAGGGCCGGGCATACGGTGGGCGCCATCGCCATGCGCAACCCCTTCGACGCCAAGTACTGCCAAAGCGCGGCCGGCCAGCTGCTTTTGTACGAGTACACCCCGCCGGCCGTGGAAGGGCTTTGTCGCATCCTCAGGGGCGAACGCCAGCCCAAGGGCCGCTGCCCCATCCCGCTTGGGTAGGGATCATTCGTCCTTGGCTGCGGAAGAGGCGCCGGCTTCGCCCCCGCTGTTGCGCCAGGTGCTGGGCGACACCCGATACACCCTTCGAAACGCCTTGTAGAAGGTGTTCTGGTTGGCAAAGCCCACGCTATTGGCGATCTGCGTCACATTGATGCCCGGGTCCTTGAGCAGTTGCAACGCGCGCTCCAGGCGTACGTTTTCCAGGTACTCCGAATACGTGCGCCCGGTCTGCGACTTGATGAACTGCGACATGTACTTGCTGGAGATGTTGAACCTGCGCGCAATCGCCGTGGCGCTGAGCTGGGAATCGGTGTAGTTTTCGTTGATGTAGGCGAGGATGGCGTTTACCAGCTGGCTGTTCTGGCTGACCTTTTGGCGGTTGACCAGGTCGCACAGGACGCGGCAGCTCTCCTTCAGTTCGGACAGAAGCTCCTGGTTGGTCTTTTTCGGCTCGTAGTCGGGGATATGGTGCCTGGCTCCGTCCTCGCCCTTGATCTTGAAGGAGACCGTCAGCAGGCGGCCGCGCACGCTGTAGTAGACCTGCTTGAAGTGGCTTGACAAAAGCACCTCCGGCGCAAAGACGATGTCCAGCACCGCCATCAGATGGTCGTAGGCGCCCATCATCAGCAGCTCGTAGATCTGGTTGATCACCGTGGGCGTGAGGTCCGGATACGCGTTGGCCTCTTCCTGCTCGGGCAGGAAGATCATCGTGCCGCTTTGCTTCGGGAAGGTCTCCAGCGCGTTCTTGGCCCGGGTGAATTCCCGCGACAGGTGATTGGGGTTGTCAAACACCGGGCTAATGGCGACATACGGCCGGACATTCAGCCGGGCCTTCAGGGTTTCCAAAATGCCTTCGACCGCCGCCCGGACGTCCTGCGCGCTGCCAAAGGGCGCGCCGCCGCCTGGGATAATGACGGCGATGTCCCGCTCCTCGGTCTCGTGCACGATGATCCCCTCCGGCAGGCCGGCCTTGATGAGGTTCAGCGCCACGAAGGCTTCCAGTTCGCCGTAGTTTTCCACAAAGTCGTCGCCGAACCGGGTGCCCGTTTCCGGCCTGCTGGCGCCAAAGAGCAGCAGCCGGTTGCGCCTGGGAAGGTGTACATCGATCTTGGGGTCGTCCGCGTAGACCACATACCCGTTCAGCAGGCTTTCGATGGTCTGGTGGCGCAGCCGCTTTTGATAGGTTTGCAGCTCCACGGACAGCTTGTTTCGGTCCATGCTGATCGTGTCCAGCGCCCGGTTGATGAACCCAAACGCGTCGCGCGCCTCGCTGCCGATTTCCCGGATGCGCTTGAGCGTGTTTTGAATGGGCTTGGCGTTTCGATAGGCGAACAGAAAGGCGGCCAAGGTGCTGAAGAACAGGGCGACAAGGGTGAACACGAATACCCGGCTCATGGCCTTCCAGAGACCGCCGACGTACATCGCGTCCGGCACCGCCACCTGGACGGTGAGCCCGAGCAGCGAGATGTCGCGCTCCAGCAGCTTCACCCCGCGGGCGTCGGGCGCAAGGGAAACCTGCTCTGGGTTGCTGTAGAGAATCTCCTGCCCTTTCGCGTCCCGGATCCGCAGCGCGCCCTGCTCGGCAACGCCGGGGCTGAGCAAGAGGTCCAGCAGCTGGCCCCGCCCAAAGAAGGCATAGATCGTGTTTGGGGTGGTTTGGCCAAAGTTGTTGGAGAACATGAGGGTGACATATTCGCCCTGAAGCAGCGTGCTGCGGGTGCGGATGGTGACCGGCTGGCAGGGCAGCACCGCGTTTCCGGTGGCCCGGATGTCGTCCACGCTGTCAAAGTCCCGCTCGGTATAGTGCAAAAAGGCGCCGTAGAAATTGTCGCTGTTTCGGTAGACGCGCTCCAGGTCAATGATGATGTCGTTGTTCAGGAAGCTCAAAAAGGCGTACTCGAGCAGGCTGGTGTTGCGGACGGCGACGGCGAAGCTCTTTTGCACCTGGATGGCCGCGTAGAGCTCCCTTGGGGTCAGCGATTCGCTCTTGGAGGTCAACCGCCGGTAGGTGAAGTCCTCCTCCAGGCTGGTGATGGCCCAGGACAGGTCGACCACCGTTTCCTCCAGGCGCTTGATCCCGTTTTCCAGCGTCCGAACCACCTTGGCGGTTTCCTCCTGGCGCAGGTTATCCGCATAGTGGCTGTACACCGGCAGCGTGCCCAGCAGCAGGATGATAATGACCGCCAGGTACGTACAAAGGAATTTCGCATAGATATGCAGCTTCGGTTTGCTCAAGTTCCATCCCTCACTCACGGCGCCGCCGCGCTTCTCCATCGGTTGTCTGGCCTCATTATACAGGACGGCCAAACAATATGCCACACTTTTAGAAAGGAAGTCTAGCCATGAAAAAGATCAAAGTAGGAATGATTGGGACAGGGAATATTTCGCGCACCGCCCATCTGCCGGCGCTCGCCTCCATCGCGCAAACCGAGGTGACGGGATTTTTCGACATCAATCCCGAAAACGCCAAGGCGGCCCGGGATGACTACTTCCGTTACCTGCGCGAGGAAAACCGCGACGTCAAGCCGGAAACCGCGGTGATCTACGGTTCGGCCGAGGAAATGCTCAAACACGTGGATGCGGTTGACATTTGCTCGTCGCTTCGCTATCATGCTTATTATTCGGCCATGGCTTTGGAGCGGGGCGTTCACGCCATGAGCGAAAAGCCGATGGCCCGCACCTGGCTGGAGGCCAAGCAGGTGGTGGAGGCCGGCAAGAAGAGCAGCGCTATTTTCCAGCTCAACGACGACAACATCTTCCTGCCCAGGTACCAGGCGCTTCGCAATGTGGTGGAAAGCGGCATGATCGGCGACGTGCAGAACGTGTGGACGGCGCGGGGCTCCTTTTCCGTCTCCCCCCGCCGCAGCGATTGGTTCTATGAGGCCGTGGAATCCGGCGGCGGCTGCATTTTTGACTACGGCTCCCACGCGGTTTGCACCACCTGGTTCATCGTCGGCTTTGACAAGGTGCCCGCGGAGGTCCGCTCCATGCAGATGGGCGTGTACGAGCGCACCAAGTACAGGAACGGCCGCTACACCAAGGTGGAGGTCGACGACAACGCCCTCTTCAAGATCCGTTACGTCAACCCGGTCAACAACGACTGGATCAACGTGACCATCGAAAGCACCTGGACCTGGCCGCGCCTTGGCAGATCCAGCAGCTCCACCAAGGCGTATATCGAGGTGCAGGGCTCCACCGGAACGGCCGACGTGTACTTTGACGAAAACGGCCAGGAGTACGTGCGGATCAAAAGCCGTGCCTTTGGCGAGCGCAGCATCCCGATCCCCAGCTACAAAACCGAGGACGAGTCGTTCAAGGATGAGATCAACTGCTTTGCCAAGTGCGTGCTGGAAAACAAGCGCTCCCTGCTGGACACGCAGATGGCCGCGCAGACCATCCAGATCATCAACAGCGTGCAGCTTTCGCACCTGAAAGGCGACGTGACGCTGCCGCTGGAGGAGATCGACAAGTTCAACAACCGCTACGGCGACAAGAGCCCCTGGGACGCCGGCAACGACATCGCGTGGGATCTGAACGCCCCGTTCCGCGAGGAGAAAGCCTGATGGGACCGGAGGAATCATGAAGATACTGACCAACCATATCGGCTATGAGCAGCGCGCGCACAAGAAAGCGCTGCTGGCCTGCGAGGGTAAAACCGCCGTCGGCGGTTTTACCCTGCTCCCCGCGGACGGCGGGGCCGCCGTCTTTCGCGGCGATGCCGCGGAATGCGGGGAGGTGGCCCGATGGCATACCGGCTATTACTATCTGCTTGATTTCACCGCGTGCGGCGAGGAAGGCTTGTTCACGATCCGATGCGACACACAGGAAGGCCCGGTCCTTTCGCAGCCCTTTGAGATCCGCCGCAACCTGCTCGGCCGCCGGACGCTATCGGACGCGGGCTATTATTTCAAGGCGCAGCGCTCGTCCGGGGAATGGCTGGAGGCGGACCGCCGCATCACCTTCATGGGATCGCGCGAGGGGGTCAAGGACGTCCACGGCGGCTGGTATGACGCCTCGGGCGACCCCGGCATCCACATGTCCCATCTGTCCCACGCCACGTACTTCAACCCGCAGCAGCATCCCCTGTCGGCCTATGTGTTCTTTCAGGCGTTTGACCTGCTGGAAGCCACCGGCAACGGGCTGTACAACCAGATCCTGCGGCGGTACCTCGACGAAGGTTACGTGGGCGCCGATTTCATCATGCGCATGCGCACCGAGAAGGGAACGTTTTTCAAGGCGGTCCAGCGGCTGGATTCCTTCGCGTCGGTGCGGGTCAGCCGAAAGCTGGTGTTCGAGTACGACCATTCCAGCCGCCAGTTCGGCGCGGCGGCGACCGCCGGGCAGGAAACCGTCGCGGACCGCAACTATGAAACGAGCCTGCGCTGCGGCGGCGGGCTGTGCATCGCGGCGCTCGCGGCGGCGGGCCGCCACTATTACCCGTCGGCCGGCTTCAGCCAAAGCGAATACATCCTGGCGGCCAAGGACAGCTATGCCTACCTGGAAGCAAACAATGAAACCTACGCAAACGACGGGCAATGGAACCTCCTGGACGAATACTGCGCCCTGGTGGCGCTGACGGAGCTGTACCTCGC
>CAZUIA010000127.1:0-8234 GCA_964620835.1 uncultured Oscillospiraceae bacterium | reverse complement strand
GGTGGTCAGCTGGATGGCGCCGTAGTAGTTGTCGTCCTTCGTATAGACGATCGACGCGCAGGTCGAATCCTCCAGCTCGGGGAAGTGTTCCAGCACCTGTGCGCTGACCAGCTCCGTCGCCTCGGCGGACAGGGCGTGCGTCACGAAGTAGATATCCAGCCGTTTGTCCTTGGGGGCACGGTAGGCGGTGGCCGTGTAAAGCAGGTTCCACCCAAACACCGCGACGACGGCAAGGAGCGCGTATTTCCACCAGGAATACGTGAAGTGGTTTTGCACGCGCTCTTTTGTAATCTTGGTATCCTGCATCTTACGCCCTCGGCTTCATCGTCGGGAACAGCAGTACGTCGCGGATGGACGCGCTGTCGGTGAGCAGCATGACCAGCCGATCCACGCCGATGCCGATGCCCCCGGTCGGCGGCATGCCGTACTCAAGCGACTCGCAGAACTCCTCGTCGATGACCATCGCCTCGTCGTCGCCCTTTGCGCGAAGCTGCGCCTGCTGCACAAAGCGCTCCCGCTGGTCCACCGGGTCGTTGAGCTCGGAAAACGCGTTGGCGTACTCGTGCCCGGCGATGAACAGCTCAAACCGCTCGGTAATGCCGGGGCAGCCCGGCTTTTTCTTGGCAAGCGGCGAAATCTCGATGGGATAGTCGGTGATGAACACCGGCTGGATGATCTTCTCTTCGACAAAGGCGTCAAACGCCTCGGCCAGGATCTGCCCCTTGGAGGCTGTCTTGTCCTCCAGGTGCAGGCCCATTTGCTTAGCCAGCGCGTGGGCCGCCTCGTCCGACGCGCAGGCGAGAAAATCGGCGCCCGTGTGGTCCTTGACCGCATCGTTCATCGACTGGCGCCGAAACGGCGGCGCCAGGTCGATCACCTGGCCCTGGTATGTCACCTGGGTCGTGCCGTGCACGGCCTTGGCGCAGTGGCTGATCACGCCCTCGGCGATCTCCATCATGCCGTCCAGGTTCGTGTATGCCTGATACAATTCCATCATCGTGAACTCGGGGTTGTGCGTCGTGTCCATGCCCTCGTTTCGGAAGTTCCGGCCGATCTCATAGACGCGCTCCAGCCCGCCGACGATGAGCTGCTTTAAGCGCAGCTCCAGCGCGATGCGCAGGTACATATCGATATCCAGCGTGTTGTGGTGCGTGGTGAACGGGCGCGCCGTGGCGCCGCTGGCCACGGTGTTGAGGATGGGCGTTTCCACCTCCAGGAAGCCCAGGCCGTCAAAGTAACGCCTCATCTCGCTGATAATCCGGCTGCGCTTGACGAAGGTGTCGCGCACCTCCGGATTGACGATGAGGTCCACCGGCCGCTGGCGGTAGCGCAGGTCGTTGTCCTTCAGGCCGTGGAACTTCTCCGGAAGCACCTTCAAGGACTTTGCAAGCAGCGTGATGTGTTCCGCGTGGACGGAGATCTCCCCCATGCGGGTCTTGAACACCTTGCCTGAAACGCCCAGGATATCGCCGATGTCCATCTGTTTGAACGCCGCGTACGCTTCCTCGCCCACGTCGTCCCGCCGCACATAGGCCTGGACTTCGCCCTTGAGGTCGAGCAGATGGAAAAAGCTCGCTTTGCCCATGATACGCCGGGACATCATACGGCCCGCGACGCTGACCGCCGCGCCTTCCAGCTCGTCAAAGCGCCCCGCCACGTCGGCGCTATGCAGCTGCTGATCAAAGCGGGTGATGAGGAACGGATCCTGCCCCGCTTCCTGCAGCGCCTTCAGCTTTTCGCGCCGAATCGCTTCCTGTTCGCTATAGGAAATGTCCATTCGCCCGTCTTCCATGGTGATCCCCCTTTATTCCCTTCTGATGCCCAAAACCTTCAGCGTGCGCATGCCGTCGGGCACCGCAAAGCTGACCTCGCCGTCGACCCGCGCGCCCATCAGCGCCGCGCCCACGGGCGATTCGTTGGAGATGCGGCCCGAAAGCGGGTCGGCCTCGGTCGCCCCGACGATCGTGTATTCCATCTCGCGGCCCGTGTCCACGTCGCGCACGTGCACGACGCTGCCCACGCCGACCTCGTCGGTGGATACATCCTCGCTGTCCACGACGATCGCAAGGCGGATCATGTTCTCCAATTGGCTGATCTGCCCCTCGATGCGCGCCTGCTCGTTCTTCGCCTCATCATACTCGGCGTTCTCGCTCAGGTCGCCAAAGGAGATGGCGGTCTTGATCTGCTCCGCGATTTCCTTGCGCTTGACCACCTTTAAATGGTTCAGTTCCTCCTCCAGTTTCGCCAGCCCGCTGGCGGAAATGACCGGGCGGCTCTTGCTGCTTACGTCTGGCATCATGGTTTCCTCTCCTTAGGTTTGCCAATTAAGATAGAAAATTACACCGCGCCCAAAGGCACAGTGTTCCCTTCCTCATGAACTACGATTATACGGCCCGGGGTCTGCTTTGTCAATGCCGCAACGCAATAAATTGCTTTAGTTCATGATATACACTCTGTGCGCTTTGCACAGAGCTTGTCGAATCAGGGAAAAGGATTCATCTTTTGTCGAACGCGTCCGACAAGCGCTCAAGCGACGACCGCAGTTCCTCAAGCGTCCGCGCGGCCTGGATTGCCGGGCGGACGCGGGCCGCGTCCCGCATGCCCTTGGTGTACCACACCGCGTGCTTTCGCATCTCGCGCACGGCCACGGCCTCCCCCTTCCAGGCGGCGAGCATACGCGCGTGCCGAAGGGCCGCCGCAAGGCGGTCGGCATCCGTCGGCCGGCGGATTTCTTCCCCCCGAAGCGCCGCGCGGATCTGCGCGAAGATCCATGGGTTGCCGAGCGCGCCCCGCCCGACGGCCACCCCGTCGCAGCCGGTTTCGCGCAGCCGTGAGAGGGCGGTTTCGGCCGAGTCGATGTCGCCGTTGCCGATCACCGGGATCTGTACCGCCGCCTTCACCTGCGCGATCCTCCCCCAGTCCGCGCTTCCCGCATACTGCTGGGCGCGCGTTCTGCCGTGCACCGTGAGCGCGTTTGCGCCCTCGGCCTCGGCCATGCGCGCAAAGTCCACGGCCACGATGGATTTCTCGTCCCAGCCCAGCCGCATCTTCACCGTCACCGGGAGGCCGGTCGCTTTGCGGACCGCCGCAAGGACGCGCGCGGCGCGCGCAGGGTCCTTCAGCAGCGCGCTGCCCTCTCCGCCGCCGGTGATCTTGGGCGCGGGACAGCCCATGTTCAGGTCAATGGCGCAAAAGCCCCGGTCCGAAAGCCGCCGGGCCGCCTCGGCCACGGTGTCCGGATCCGCGCCAAAGAGCTGCAGCGCGACTGGGCCCTCCTGCGGCGCTTTTTCAAGCAGCGCTTGAACCTCTCTTCGGTCCTTGGGCGCACACAAAAAGCCCTTCGCACTGATCATTTCCGTCACCGAAAGGGCGCTCCCCTGCTCCCGGCACAGCAGACGAAACGGCAGGTCCGTCACGCCGGCCATCGGCGCGAGCACCGCGCCCGCGTCAAGCGTCAGGCCGCCGATTCTGATCATTGGGGCAGCGCCTGAAGGAGCTTGATGGCCTGGATCTTCCACCTGCCCCCCTCGCGGATCAGCGTGGCCCGGTACCGCGACGTGTTCCAACTGGGCGGGTAGACGCTGGCGGGGTTGTTTTTTTCCGCCTCCGCGCGCAGGCTGGCTTTGATGCGGCCGTCGATCTTCGGCACGCTTTCCACAAAATCGGCCCGCGCGACATCGTCCCACGGCCAGCACCAGAGCCATTCCAGCGTGATGCGGTGGTCAATGCCGTTGATCGCGTAGTTGGCGTACGGGGACGCGCCCCCCTGTCCGATGTTCAGCGCCGTATCGACCTTGACAAAATCATTTTCAAAGTACTTTGTCAATTCGTCCGCTTCCTTATTCATCATCACCACCTGGGCGCGCAGAGCCATGCCATCCTTCAAAAGGATGGTGATGTTGGCCGTGTTCATCGCCATGTAAAACGCGATGATCAGCGCGCCGAAAAGCACGGTCAGGCCCAGCAGCCTTTTGGCGATGTACCAAAGAAAACGGCGCAGATAGCTCACGGAAAAACTCCTTCAAAGGTAATGGTACGCATGTCTAATCAACGGGACACAAAGGCGGTTTCTTGCCTTCAGCGGCCGCTTATTCCAAAACGACGGCGGTGCCGCTGACGTTGACCATCAGCATGTTGCCGCCGGTGCCGAGCGTTTCGTAGTCCACGTCCACGCCGACGATGGCGTTGGCGCCCATCTGCGCGGCGCGCCGCTCCATCTCCGAAAGCGCGGTTTCGCGCGCCTCCATCAGCTCGTCCTCATACGCGCCGGACCGGCCGCCGAAGAAGTTCGAAAGCCCCGCGGCAAAATCCTTCACGAAATTGACGCCCGCGATCACTTCGCCGAACACGACCCCCTTGTATTCCCGGATCCGCCTGCCCTCCACGGTGGGTGTTGTGGTGATGATCATGCCGTTTTCCTCCCGCTTGCCGTTTTTTTTCGATTGCATTATACTACAAACGAGAAAAATTCGCCAGCGGGGAGAGAGAGCCCATGTATTTTCAAAAGGATTACGTGCTTCGCATGATCGAGATGTTGGGGGAGATGATGCGCCGCATCGGCGCGCTTGCCGAGGAGGCCGACGCGAGGGCGGAGCTTAACGAAATCAGCGGCCGGGCGTGCGGCATGCCCATGGCGATGCTCAAGACCGCCGATCCCGATGCCCTGGCCGAGCTGCTCGGCGAGGCGCAGCGCTTCCTGGCCGCCGAGCTGCTGGCGATCGATCTTGAGGTCAGCCGCAGAAAGCACACCGAGGACGAGCTGCTGCCCACCGTCCAGCAGGCGCTGTCGCTGTACGCCTCTCTTTTTGAGCCGGATTATCTGCTGCCCGCCTGCGACCGCGCGTCGCGGATGATGGAGGGCGCGCTGGACGTCCTCCCGGCTGACACGCTGTTTTCCGTCGCGCTTTTGGAGGAGCGGGGCGGGCAATACGCCGCGGCCGAGGACGCGCTGTTTGCGGCCTATGCGAAGGCGCCGCGCCTTCGGACCGAGGCCGAGGCGTTTTACGGCCGCCTTTTCCGCCTTTCGGACGCCGAACTGAAGGCCGGCGGCTTTTCGCGCGAGGAAATCGGCGAGGGCCTTTCGGCGCTCAAGTGATGCTTGAACCGGTGAAATTCAACCACCGCTTGCTGTAGGTTCCCTGCTTTTCCGCCGTATCCTTAGGCCATCCCACGAGAAACGGGGCGATGACCATGAGAAAGGCGGTGGGTCGCATGATCCGCAAATTTGCGCGAAAGATAACGGGGGGCAGGAAGAGTCCGGACCAGGCGATGCTTTCGGATCTGGCGCGAAAGGAACGGGCGCTTCGCGAGCGCAAATACCTTCAAACGAAGGGATGGATGTGAACATGTTCCGCATGCAGGAGGTGGGCCGCAAGATCGCGGCCCGGCGCAAGGAACTGAACCTGACACAGATGGAGCTGGCCGACCGGATGGGCGTGAGCTTTCAGGCGGTGAGCAACTGGGAGCGGGGCAATTCCATGCCCGATATCGGAAAACTCCCCGAGCTTTCGTCGCTTTTGCAGCTTTCCATCGACGAGCTTTTGACGGATGAAAAGCCCGCAAGGCTGATCAAGCATATCCTGGACGGCGACGAGGCCCGCTATATAAAGGAAGAAGCCGTCAAGGCCGACACCGTCGCCGAGGTTGCGCCGATTCTAAAGCCCGACCAGGCCGAGCGGCTGGTCAAGGCGGTGCTTTCGGAGCGCAAGGACGCCGGGAGCCTGAAGGACGTTGCGGCCGTCGCGCCGTATGTGTCCGATGATTTTTTGCATCACTGGGCCATGCGGATTGACGCGGTCGAGGACATGGACGACCTGGCGGCGCTGGCGCCGTTCCTTTCGGAGGAAACGCTGGACCTGTTGTGCGACAAGCTGTCCGGCACGGGCGTTTCGCCGCGCAAGCTTGTGCCGCTCGCCCCGTTTCTGTCGGAGCAATCGCTGAACAAGCTCGTGCTCCAGGCGCTGGACGGCGCGGGGTGGAACGATCTGGTGGCGCTGGCGCCGTTTCTGTCCGATGAAGCGCTGGGCGAGGTGGTCGCCCGCATGGGCAGGGAAAAGGACGTTCATCCGGAGGCGGTTTTGGCGCTGGCGCCGTTTTTGCCCGAAAAGGCGCTTGACGCGCTGGCCTTGGCCCTCGCCGATACCGCAAAGCCGGAGAATTTCGTCGCGCTGGCGCCGTTTCTTTCAGCCAAGGCGCTTTCGCGGTGTGCTGACAAGCTGGCCGGCCGGTTCGGGGTGAAGGGGATCCTGCCTATCGCGCCGTTTCTACGGTAAGGGCAGGGTTAGGGGAAGGGCGCGGAAGGCGTATGGCGGGGGACCGGGGGATGCGCGCGGATCCGAGCGGGCGGCCTCGCTCGCGTGCGCGCGAGCGTCGGGGAGGAACCCGCGCCGCGCCGGTGTTGGGGGCGAAAAAAGGGCGCGGCGCGGGGGCTGGGTCGGTTCTGCCTGGTAGCCCTTTGCGCGCGAAAAAAGGCCTCCGGCGGCCAAAGGCGCCGCCTTTGGAAACCGCCGGGGATATGTCCCCGGACCCCTTCTTGGGGGCTGCGCCTGAAAACAAAATGGGCTGCCGCATGCTTGTGCGGCAGCCCCTGTTTCATCGAATTCTTGTCTTAGTAGCGGCTCTGGCGCTGACGGTCAAAGCAGTCGCGGCAGTACACCGGACGATCGCCGCGGGGCTGGAACGGAACCTGCGTGGTCACGCCGCAGCCGTCGCAAATCACTTCATACATCTGGCGGTCGCCGCCACGGCTGGCGCCGCCGCCGCTGGCCCGGCGCTGCGCGCGGCAAGCGGGGCAACGGCTGGGCTGGTTCTGGAAGCCCTTCTGGGCGTAGAAATCCTGCTCAGACGCGGTGAAAGCGAATTCGGCGCCGCACTCACGGCAGGTCAACGTTTTGTCTTCGTACATGAAAAGATACCCTCCTAGTTGATAGTACCCAAACCCGATGATCCCGTGGCGTTCCAGTCCCTGTCCGGTATGGGCACCTTGACACGAGGAGGATCCATGGTAGGCATTGTTGTTGGGCCTTCGACAGATAGTATAGCACGCTTTCGGTCCAAAAGCCAGTATGAAAACGCAAAATCCTTATTTTTCTTTTGGCCATTTATCGCGAAGCGAAAGAACCGCGTCGCCCCGGTAGCCGGTCGTTTGCGCGGCGCAGATCATCGAATTGAGCGCCGCTTCCTCGGCGCACTCCGCCGCCGCCCGAAACGCCGTGTCCAGCAGGTCCTCGCGCAGCACGCGCCGCTCCAGAACCGCCGGCCCTTCCTCAAAGGGCATCCGGCTGGCGGTGGTAAACCCAATCATCACCTCGCCGCTGCCGTGCCCGACATACGAACCCAGCCGCGCAAGCCCGACCGGCGCGCGCCTGAGTATTCTGCGAAGCTGCCGGTCGTCCACCGGCAAATCGGTCGCCACCACCAGGATCACCGAGCCGCGCTCCGGGGCCTCCCGGGCATCCAGCTCCCGCCGGATGCGCGCGCCGACCGCCTCCCCGGCGATCTGAAGGTCGTCCATGCGCCCGTGGTTCGTCAGCGCCAAAAGGCCCAGCGTGTAGGTTTCGCCGTCCAGCTCGATTCTGCGCGACGCGGACCCGATGCCGCCCTTGAGCCCATGGCAGATCATGCCGCGCCCCGCGCCCACCGCGCCCTCCTCAAAGTCCTCCCGGGCATCCGCGAACGCCGCGCGCACGTGCGAAAGGCGGACGGGGCGCGCCGCGATGTCGGACAGGCGGCCGTCGTTGCATTCCAGCACGAGCGGATTGACCGACGTGAAGCGCTTGCCCTCTCCCTGGCAGCGCTCCAGCATCATCTCCACCATCGCGTCGTGCACCAGGCCGACGTTCAGCGTGCCGGTCAGGGCAATCGGCGTTTCCAGCACGCCGAGTTCGTCCACCTGCATCAGGCCGAGCGACTTGCCGTACCCGTTGAGCACGTGCGCTGCCGCGACGGGCTTTCGAAAAAACGGGTTATCCGGCCCCGGGAGCACCACGGTGACGCCGGTCTTGTATCGGTCCGTATCCAGGGTGCAATGCCCGACCAGCACGCCGGGCACATCCGTCAGCTTGTTCAGCGGCCCCTTGGGAAGCCGCCCCACCCGAACGCCGTAGGCTTCGATTCGCTTTTGTTCGCTCATGGGCGCTCCTTTAAATCAACTGCTTTTTTTCTTTTTCAGTAGGCGGCCGCTTGCTGCGGTCCTTCTTCAGGCGCTTTCTCGGCCGGCTCTTGGCTTCCTCGAT
>CAZUIA010000126.1:7681-8287 GCA_964620835.1 uncultured Oscillospiraceae bacterium | reverse complement strand
GCCGCCGATGGAAGTGCCAAGCGCCATCACGGCAGAGCACAGCAGCATCAGCCACAGCGGGACGTCGAAGCTCGCGACATTCGCGTTGCCCTTGGCCAGGAAAGCGCCCAGCAGAAACACGCCCATGAACTTCTGACCATCCTGCGCGCCGTGCATGAAGGCCATGGCCCCTGCCCCGGCGATTTGGGCGTTTCGGAACAGCGGGATCGTCTTGCGGCGGTCCGCATTCCTGAAAAGGGCCTCGATCAGCCGGACGGTGAGGAAACCCATGCCAAAGCCAGCGAACGCGGAGAAGAGCAGGCCATAGAGAACCTTGATCCATTCCGCGCCATTGATGCCGGCCAGGCCGCCGTGCACCGCGATGGCTGCCCCGCTGATGCCGGCAATGAGCGCATGGCTTTCGCTGGTGGGAATGCCGAACCACCAGGCGGCCGTGGCCCACAGCACGATGGCAAACAGCGCCGCGCACAGCGCGAGCAGCGCCTCCTGCGCGTTTTGGCCAAAGTCCACCATGTTATAAATCGTTTGCACCACCGTGGCATTGACCATCGTCATCACGAACACGCCCAGGAAGTTGAACACCGTGGCCATGTAAATGGCGGCGCG
>CAZUIA010000126.1:0-7671 GCA_964620835.1 uncultured Oscillospiraceae bacterium | reverse complement strand
AAACCATGTGAAAGACCGTCTGCGCGACCGTCGCGTTGACGCCGGTCATAATGACCACGCCCAGGAGGTTGAATACCGCGGCCATCAGCACCGCCAACCGCGGCGAAATGCTGCGCGTGGATACGCAGGTCGCGATGGCGTTGGGCGCGTCCGTCCAGCCGTTTACGAGGATCACCCCGAGCGTCAGCGCGGAAATGATCAAAAGCGCGGGGCTGGATACGATGCCGCTGAGAAACTGGCTGAGGCTGATGGTCACGCGGTGGCCTCCTTCAAAGAGCAAGTACGCCAAGTATAGCATAAAACCCGCCCGTTTTCCATCATTTTCCGCACGATTCCACCCTGCACACGGTTTATGTTCGCATCCCGAGTGGTTTTGCGCATCTTTGCGCATGCTATGGACCGATCATGCTTCGGAAAGGAGGAAACCCATATGGCAAAAGCAGGCATGCGCCGGCCGGACCCGAAGGAGCCGCACGGCACGGAGTCCAACCGCAAGCTGCACATTCCCAAGAATGAGGAAAAGCCGGTTCCCGAGCTGCAGGGCAAGGCCAAGCAATCGGGCGAAAAGGCGAAGCGCTGAGAAGGGTAAAGGAAAGCAAAGCAGGGCTGCCGCGGGCACATTGGGCGCGCGCGGCGGCCTTTTTCGCGCCCTGAAACAACAAAAGTGTATGAATTCGGCAAAAACGCGTCTCCCTCCTCCCGGATTTATGCAGATTTTGTGGCATTATGTATGAAAACACATTTTTTCATGCGCCTATACTTGATTATTCCCGCTGATCTGTTATGATATGTCCGGTCAACAAAGCGGAGGCACACGGAGCGCATAGGCTGGAAAAGAAAGCGAAAGGCTTCGTCTGCCGCCGAAAGCTTTCGCAAAGCGCAGAAGCGCTCTGCGGCATGGAAAAGAAATGCTGCTGAGGTGTCGTCCACCCGCGTACGGAAGGATCCGTCCTTTTTTCGGTGCAAAGGGAAATTGCTGCAAGGAGCGCGTGATATGTCGCCGACAACCTTGACCACGGTGGCCATCGTCCTGTTCGTTCTCACTTATCTTGGACTTCTCGTCTTTGCCAGGTATCGCGCCTATATCGCTCTGGGATCCGCGGCGCTGTTCGTGGGGCTTGGCATTTTACCTATCGCCAAGGTATTTTCCACCGTCGACTGGAACGTCATCATGATGATCGCCGGCACGATGGGCACCGTTTCCCTGTTCATCGAGTCCCGCATGCCCGCGCGCCTGGCGGACCTGATCATCAACAAGGTCCCCAGCGTCAAATGGGCCGTCGTCGCGCTTTCCATGTTTGCGGGCATCATTTCCGCGTTTGTGGACAATGTCGCGACCGTGCTGATGGTGGCACCGGTGGCGCTTGGCATCGCGAAAAAGCTGAAGATTTCGCCCGTGCCCAGCATCATCGGCATTGCCATCGCCTCAAACCTGCAGGGCGCGGCCACGCTGGTGGGCGACACCACATCCATCCTGCTGGGCGGCGCGGCGAACATCGATTTCCTCGGCTTTTTCTTCCTGAACGGCAAAATCGGCATATTCTGGGTGGTGCAGGTCGCAGCGATTGTCGCTACGCTCGTGCTTTTGTGGATGCTGCGAAGGGACAACCAGCCGATCCATACCGGGGAAGCGGAAGAGGTGGAGGATTATTTCCCCACCGTGCTGCTGCTTGGCACCATCGTGCTGCTGATCTTTGCCTCCTTTATCCCGCAGGACAAAAAACCCGCCATTACGAACGGCCTGATTTGCGTGGTCATGTGCGGCATCGGCCTGCTTCGCGGCATGATCGCCAAGATGGACACCTCCATCGTCAAGCGCACGCTCAAGGAGATCGACTACTTCACGCTCCTGCTGCTTTCCGGGCTGTTCATCGTCATCGGCGGCATCACGGAGGCCGGCGTGGTCAGCAAGATCAGCGAACTGTTCGTGCGCATCAGCAATGACAACGTGTTCGTCGTCTATACGCTGATCGTCTGGTCGTCCGTGCTGCTGTCGGCTTTCATCGACAACATCCCCTACGTGGCGACCATGCTCCCGGTCGTCTCCGGCATCGCGACGATCATGAACGTTTCCCCCTACCTGCTGTACTTCGGCCTGCTCTCCGGCGCGACGCTGGGGGGGAACCTCACCCCCATCGGCGCGTCCGCCAACATCACCGGGCTTGGCATCCTGCGCAAGGAGGGGCACGAGGTGGGCGCGCTGACGTTCATGAAGATGAGCGTCCCGTACACCCTGGCGGCCGTGACGGTTGGGTATCTGCTCATTTGGTTCATCTGGAGCTAAGCGGGATACAAGGCCAAGGCCCATCCGGAAGGCTTTGGAGGACTCACACCGCTACAAACCCCTGTTACGCTGCGCGTGGCAGGGGTTTAGATTGCTGACAAAGCCCCAGGGAGTGCTCAAGAGGGTTCGCAAACCCTCGCAAATCCAATCAAATCCAGCGGCAAGTACGGTGGATTTGCGCAGATGCAAGAGGCGAAGCCGGCGGAATCTTTCCGTACGCTTCCACCCGAAGGGTGGGATGAGAGCGCATGAATTGGAAATTCGTCACCCAAACCCGGCGAACGCGAAGCGTTTGGCGGGGCGTTTCGCCTGAGGCCGCCCGCATGGCGGCACCCGGAAATCCCGCGGTTGATGGTGAAGAAGGCTACCTTCTTGCCGGCATCCTCACACTCTTCCTTCAAGATGTTGTAACAGGCCACGATGGTCTCATAGCTCATGTGGCGGGCGAAGGAATGCGCCAGCACATCGCAGTCACATTCGGAGACGGTCTCGACGATCTGGTAGCCGCCGTTGATCTCGTCCACGCCGAGCACGATGGCCGCAGCGTCGGCGATATCGGCCGGGTCTTCGGCCGGAACGCCCGCGATGAGCAGGATATCGTCACGGCCCAGCTCATTTTTGATCCGGGTGAACGCGGCGGTGGAGCCTTGCATGGACTAGACAAAGACGACGGCCTCCGCCGCAGGGTCTCGGCAAACTGCAGCACGTTGCCGATCGTGGTTTCCACTTTGGAGGAGAAGTTGTCCGGATAGGTGTCGGTGACGACGATGTCCGGATATTCGTCCTTCAAATCTTTCCGCGCCGCGGAATTCTTCTTCACCCTGTGTGGCCGTTCCCGCTACGATAGCGATCATGCAATCTGCGGCCAGCGCGGAAGAAGCCGGGCCTATCGTGAGGGCAGGGGCCAGAAGGACGCTTGCCATTTTCTTCATACCGGGCCATACCTCCTTGCAGGATAACCGCCCATCGGCCAATAAAACTCACATTTTTGCAATTTTCTTCACACTCCGATTCAAAACGACGACATTTCGCCGGAATCAAATGAATATCCGGCAACATGCTGAGCAGAATACGCATGGATGCCGCTCGATGCGCGGCAATCCGCAGCCAGAAGGCGCGCAAAAACCCAAACGGAGGCTGATTCTCTATGCCCCAAAACAATTCTGACTTAACAAGTCTGCCCGCCATGACGCTCAAGGACATCCCCGAACCGAAGGCCGACGCCCAGCAGATCACCGCATTGGTGAAGGAAGGCGGGCGTATCACCGGCTACCAATTGTCGGACGGCCGCGTATTGGGCAAGGAGGAAGGTATCCAGCTCGCAAGGCAGGGGGGCATCCGGGGCGTCGGCATCGCGACGCGGAACGGAACGGAGTATTTGAAGTCTCTGCCGGATGGCAGCGAAGCAAACAACCTGGGCAACCTGCCCTCCATCACGCCATGACGAAGGAGGGCAAGCCCTTTGCACCGGAAGTTTGGCCCGAAGACGCGATGCCGGAGGACGCCTCCGGCTATCTGAATTGCGAAATTTGCACCCCCAGATCGCGCGTCGTGTGGGGCGAGGGAAATCCCGAAGCGCTCGTCGCCGTGATCCTGGACAATCCGGGTGCGCGCGAAGACAGGGATGGCCGCGAATACGTCTGTGGAACGAGACAGACGCTGCAAGATGCCCTGCACAGCGCGGGTCTGTCGGCGGACGATGTGTATGTAACATATCTTTTGAAGTGCAGGCCCCTTCGCGCGTATGACAAGGAGGCTGTCCGGGCGTTCAGCAAGCCGTTCCTCGTCCGGCAGATTGAGGCGATGCGTCCGGAATTCGTCGTATGCCTCGGCGATACCGTCGTCCAGGCGATGTTCGACGACAAGGGCGCCCATGTGAAGGACTTGCGAGGAAGATGGCGCGTCTTGCTGGGGCGACCCTGTCTCGTCTCCTACCATCCGCTGGCAGTCAGGCGGCGCCCCAATCTGATGCGCGGGTTCATGGAGGATTGGAATATGCTGGCGCAGCGCCTGCACGGCGATGCGGGCGACGGCCGAAAGATCCCGCCCCACATGGACTGACCGCCGGCGCGGCGGCGCGCTCCCCGAACGCCGACGTCGGCTCCGGCGCACCGTTAGCGGCCCGCTTGCCTAAAGCTCGGAGCTTTTCCCGCGCCGATCGCCGAGCATTTCTTCCAGAAACCCCTTAAAGACCATGGCGTGATGGATCACATCGCTTTTGGCGCCGCAACAAACATCCGTTTTCCTAGCTTCGAGCATTCAATGCAAAATTTTGATAAATCGGTTGGAAATGTCAATCAGGCCGCCGTCCTTCATTTTTTTCAGTTCCCGGAACAAGGAAGGCCGTTGCACACCCATATAGTCTGCAAGCTCCTTTTTGCTGATCGGAAGCTTGATATGGGATGACCCTTGGAGGATGGCCTGATGCCGGAAATAATCAAGCAGGTTATCCCGAAGCGTCTTTTGCGTGAGCATCGTGATCTTCCGGTTCATGCCCTGCGAGTTTAGCGACAGGGACTTAATGTATCGCATGACAAAATCATAGCCGCGAAGCAGCTCCAATACCGCATCTTTCGTCATATGAAGAAGCTCGCACGGCGCTACCGAGTAGATATTCAGCGGATATATGCTGTTGTCGCTCAACAGAAGATTGGCCCCAATTATGCTGTTTTCCCGGAACTCAAACATCGTTACTTCGGAGCCGTTTTCCGAAAGTGAATAGGCTACCAGATTTCCAGACAGCACTGCGTCCAACGTGGCGCAGTGGTCATGCTGACGGTGCACCGTTGCGCCCTTGGCATATTTCTTTACAAATATCTGTTTTTCTAAAACGCACCGCTCCAGCAAGCCGATGTCCGCGCTTGACAGCAGGGGGATTCGGCGCAGCCTATTGATTTCCATCATATCCCTCCCCACCGATTGTATCAAAAAGCAACATCGGTGTCTATTCCTTTGGGAAGATGTGCCTTATGATTTCGATTATCGGATTGCGGGAGCATAGAAGGTGTGCTTGGCAGCGTTAGGCCACAGGCGCGCAGCAGTTCGGTCCGGTAGATGGCCGAATGCATCAAGACGTACTCACCGATACGGAAACGCTTGATATCGCGCCAGGACAGCGCCTTGTTTTCTGGCATCGCATTGGCGCGGCGGACGAAATGGGTGTTTTTTACGCCCACCTTATCGTAGATGTGGTTGCTGATCAATAGGTCCACCCGCCGGTCTGCCGTGGACAGATTCGCGAGGGTGCCCAACACCTTCGGGTACGCCTCGGCGTCCACCCAATCGTCCGAGCCCACGACCTTGAAATACAGCCCCGTGGCATATTTCAATCCCGTCATAACGGTATCGCCGTGTCCGTCGCTTTCTTTATGCAAAGCCCGGACGATGCCAGGGAATTTCCGCTCACAGGCGTCAGCCATTCGCGCCGTATCGTCCGTGGAGCCATCATCGGCGATCGGAGTTTCCACCTGGTCCCCGCCGGGCCACAGGGGATTCACAGCATGGGCCGGATGCGCTTGTGGATTGGAACCGGGAATCGCGATTGACAGAAGCTTCAAACGGTTAACTCTCCTGCTTTTCACGCGGAATATTTTTTCATTCGCTTCACCTATGCAAAAAACGCCGAAAAGCAAATAAAACGGCCGCTGGCTCCGGTTCCTTTCCCAGATCCGGGCACCCGCAAAAGCCGTGTATAGAGATCGCAGGCTCTAACGGCAACAAAATCCAGGCGGTCCGCCAAGGGCGGGCGTGAAGCGGCCGTTCATTTTACCCTGGACGGAACGGCTGGGTTTTGCTGCTTTTTGCCACTTCAGTTACACGGGAAGCCGATCGGCAAAGAGCACCACAAGCTGAGAGTGGATCTCCCTCCAGTCCTGCCTGCGCCCCGTCTATTCTTTCGTGGTATCCATCATCGCCAGATACAACATTTTCAGCAGACTGTCGTCTGTGGGGAAGACAGGTTTGGCTTTGGTCATCTTCGCAGTTGGCGGTTGAATCCCTCAACGCGGTTGGTGATATAGGCGATTTTTCCACCTCGATCGGATACTTGAAATAGGTGCTCAAGCCTGCCCGGTTTGCCCGCCAGGACTGCACGGTCCTAGGGGATTTCTTGCCCCATAGTCGTCAAACCGTTCCAGTTCGTCCAGCGAGGCCGGCTCGTCTACAGCGGCGTACACACGCTCCGATGCGCCGTCAGCGGCTTGATATGTTTGTAGGACGCAAGGGAGTTTTCCAAAGTGCGCCGGGACGACTATAGCTATATCCTGCTGATTGTGGATAACGCTGCCCGGCATAGCTCTGGAGCATTGCAGGTTCCAAAAAACATCCAGCGGTACCCGCTGTTAGGATGATTCCTCTATCGGCTCCAGCAGGGCCTGAAAATGCCTGAGCACCGGCGGTTCCCAGACAATCCGGTACCCATGCCGGATCCGGTCCGCGCGCCGCTTGAGCGCAAAGAGCGCCTCGGCCACCACGTCCAGATGCGCCTGCGTATACACCCGGCGCGGGATGGCGCAGCGGGTGAACTCAAACTGCGCGCGCAGCTGCTTGCCGGTATCCGGATCGTTGCCCAGCATGTAGGAGCCAATGTCGCACGCGCGGATGCCCGCCTCCTTGTACAGCTCCACCGCCAGCACCTGGCCGGGATACTCATTATACGGGATGTGCGGGAACATCGCGGCCGCGTCCACGAACACGCCGTGGCCGCCGACCGGCGACTGGTAGGCGATGCCCGCGTCGTCCAGCAGCGCGGCCAAATACTCCATCTGGCCCACGCGGTAGCGTAGGTATGATTCCTCGATCCCCTCGTACAGGCCGATGGCCAGGGCCTCCAGATCGCGCCCGGCCAGGCCGCCGTAGGTATAGAACCCCTCGTAGCTGATGCAGTTGCCCTTGATGGGCAGGATGATCCCGCTCTTTTCGTCCTTCACGCCGACCAGGCCGCCCATGTTGACGATGGTGTCCTTCTTCGCGCTCATCACGAACATATCACCATAGCTGAACATCTCGCGGACGATTTCCTTGATCGTCATGTCCCTGCACGCAGCCTCGTCCCGCTTGCAGAAATAGGCATTTTCCGCGTAGCGTGCCGCGTCGATGCACAGCGGGATGCCGTGTTGTTTGCACACCGCGCTGACCTGCCGCATGTTTTGCAGGGAAACCGGCTGCCCGCCCGCGGAATTGTTCGTGATCGTCATCACGACCAGGCCGATGTTCTCCCTGCCGTATTCGCCGATCACCCTTTCCAGCTTGGCCACGTCCATGTTGCCCTTGAACGGCGCGCGCCTGGAAGGAACAAGCGCCTCCTCCACCACGCAGTCGATGGCACGCGCGCCGGCAAGCTCCACATGCGCGCGGGTGGTGTCAAAGAACATGTTGGAGACGGCGTA
>CAZUIA010000125.1:0-8300 GCA_964620835.1 uncultured Oscillospiraceae bacterium | reverse complement strand
GGTCGCAGGTGCTGAGCATCCGCACCAGCGATTACGTCATGGCCGCGCAGACGGCGGGCGTCAAGACGTTTCGCCTGCTGTTTCGGCACATCCTCCCCAACGCCATCGGCCCGGTGATCACCATCGCGACGTTCCAGGTGGCCACCGCCATCCTGGCCGAGTCCTCGCTCAGCTTCCTGGGCGTGGGCGTGCCGCCGACCACAGCCACCTGGGGCAACATGCTGCACGCCGGGCAGCTGTTCATGGACACCGCGTGGTGGATCTCCGTGTTCCCCGGCGTGTGCATCCTGCTCATCGTCATTGCCATCAACATCCTCGGCGACGTGCTGAACACGTCGATGGACCCCAATTCCAAGCAGCGGTCGGGCTGAGGAGGAACTGCCTTATGAGATCATACGCTACCGCGCTTTTGTGCGACGATTGCGGCCGGGAATACGGCATCCGCGAGCCGGTGAACACCTGTCCCGCCTGCGGCGGCCTGCTGGAGGTCCGGTACGATGAGGCGGCCATGCGCCGGGACATCCGCGCCATTGCCACGGACGAGCGCCTCCATTCCATGTGGCGGTACCGCGCCTTTTTCCCTTGGGTCGCGGAAGAAAACATCGTGACCCTGGGCGAGGGCTGCTCGCCGCTGACGCGGTCCGTCCATTTGGGGCCGTCGCTCGGCCTTGAAAACCTCTACTTCAAAAACGACACCATGATGCCGACCGGCAGCTTCAAGGACCGGGGGTTCAGCCTGGCGGTCAGCTATGCCAAGGAACTGGGCATTGCGCGCGGGTTCACCTACTCCTCCGGAAACGCCGGAGCGTCCCTTTCCGCCTATGCCTCGCGCGGCGGGCTGAACGCGCTCATCTGCGTGGAGTACGTCGCCAGCGAAACCAAGCAGGCCATGGTGAGCCTGTACGGCGCGCGGACGGCCGTGCTCGAATTTGACCGCTTCGCCGAGATCGAAAGCATGCTCGCCAGGGCCTCCAAGGAGCTGGGCCTGTACCAGTTCGTCAACTTCATCAACCCCATCCGCCACGAGGCCATGAAGACCTACGCCTATGAGATCGTCGAGGACCTGGGCCGCGCGCCGGAGGCGATGTTCCACCCGGTGGGCACCGGGGGCGGCATTTGGGGCGCGTGGAAAGGGTACCGGGAGCTGCACATGCTGGGGCTTTCGCAGTCCTTGCCGCGCATGGTCGGCGTGCAGCCGGCCGTGACGGCGCACTTTGAGCAGGCGTTTTTGCAAGGGAAGCGCGAGGCCGGCGCGTACGGCGACCCCACGAAAACCATCGCGCAGTCCATCGCGGCCGACAGCCCCATCCAGGGCGGCAGGCGCATCCTCAAGGCGATCTATGATTCAAACGGCCTGGCCATGGGCGTGACGGAGGACGAGATCCTTCAGGCCATGCGCGATTTGGCGCGCGAGGGCATCGCGGCCGAGCCCGCGTCGGCGGCGTCCGTCGCGGCCATGAAGCGATCGCGGCTTTCCGGCTGGCTGAAGGACGGCGACACGGCCGTCTGCGTGATCACCGGCTCGGCGCTCAAGCAGCCCGCCGCGGTGATGCGGGCCGCGGGCGTACCGAAGGAGCGGCTGCACGCGGATTTTGAATCGCTGCGCGCGCTGCTTCAAACAGCCGGGCCGCTGGATACGGGGAGGGCGCAGCATGGCCGATAAGGTATTGGAGCTTCGCGGGGTCAGGACATATTTCTCCCGCCACGACGGCCTGTGGGTCAAGGCCGTGGACGGCGTAAGCTTTTCGGTGAAAAAGGGTGAAACGGTCTGCGTGGTCGGCGAATCGGGCTGCGGCAAGAGCATGACAGCGCTTTCGATCATGGGTCTGGTGCCAAAGCCGCGCGGCCAGATCGTGGGCGGCGAAATCCTTCTGCACGACATGGATCTGACCAAGCTTTCCGACGAAGACATGTGCAAGGTCAGGGGCCGCAAGATCTCCATGATTTTTCAGGAGCCCATGACCTCGCTCAACCCGGTCAAGGCCGTGGGCGCGCAGGTTGCCGAGGCGCTACTCACCCATACCGACGTCACGAAGGCCGACGCGCTGCGCCAGACCATCCAGATGCTGGAGATGGTCGGCATTCCCAGGGCGGATAAGATCGTGCGCGAATACCCGCACCAGCTGTCCGGCGGCATGCGCCAGCGCGTGATGATCGCCATGGCCCTGATCACCAAGCCGGACCTGCTCATCGCGGACGAACCGACCACGGCGCTTGACGTGACGATCCAAGCCCAGGTCCTGAACCTGATCCGCGATCTGAAGCAAAAGACCGGCACGGCGGTGGTGTTCATCACCCACGACCTCGGCGTGGTGGCCGAGATGGCCGACCAGGTCGTGGTCATGTACGCGGGCCAGGTGGTGGAGACGACCGACACGCGCACGCTGTTCAAATCGCCCGCCCACCCCTACACCCGCTCGCTCCTTGCGTCCATTCCGTTCATGGACCAGCAAAAGGACGTGCTCTATTCCATCCGCGGCACGGTGCCGGACGCGGCGCATTACCCGGAGGGCTGCCGGTTTCGCCCCAGGTGCGACGTGTGCAGGGGCGGACAGTGCGAATCCGCCGAGATGCCGGAGCTTTCGCAGACCGGGCCGAACCACTTTGTCCGCTGCTTTTTGGCGGGAGAGGAGGTGCTTTGATGAGTGACCTTTTGCTGGAAGTCAAGCACCTGAAAAAATACTTCCCGATTCAGTCCAGCCTTTTGAAACGAAAGATCGGAGATATTCGGGCGCTGGACGACGTTTCCTTTACGCTCAAACGCGGGGAATCCATCGGCATTGTCGGCGAGTCGGGGTGCGGCAAATCCACGCTCGCCAAGGTGCTGATGAAGGTGTACGAGCCGACGGGCGACGGGCAGATCCTCTTTGACGGGCAGGACATTACGCACCTCGGCGGCCCGGAGCTGCAAAAGCACCGCCGCCGCATCCAGATGATCTTCCAGGACCCGCAGGCGTCGCTGAACCCGAAGATGCGCGTGCGGGACATCGTGGCCGAGCCGCTGTTCGTCAACGGCGTGCTGTCCAAGGCCGAAGCGAAGAAGCGCGCGGTCGAGCTGCTTGAGATGGTCGGCCTGGGCGCGGGGGATGCCGCGAAGTACCCCGGGCAGTTTTCCGGCGGCCAGCGCCAGCGCGTGGGCATCGCCCGCGCCATCGCGCTTAGGCCCAAGCTGATCGTCGCGGACGAACCCACGTCCGCCCTGGACGCTTCCATTCAGGCGCAGATTCTGAACCTGATGATGGACCTAAAGCGCGAGCTGGGCCTTTCCTACCTGTTCATCTCGCACAATCTGGCCGCGGTCAAGCACATCAGCGACAAGGTGGGCGTGATGTACCTTGGAAACCTCGTGGAGCTGTCGCCCCGGGACGAGCTGTACGAAAAGGCGCTGCACCCCTATACCAAGGCGCTTTTGTCCATCGCCCCGGTCGCGGACATCGACCACCGGCGCGAGCAGGTTGTGCTCACGGGCGACGTGCCGAGCCCCGCAAACCCGCCTTCGGGCTGCCGCTTTCATACCCGCTGCCCCGAGTGCTTCGGGCGGTGCAAGGAGGAAAGACCGAAGCTGATCGAGGTGAGCCAGGCGCATTGGGTGGCCTGCCACCTGCACGACCGGGCGGGAGGCGAGAAAGATGCGCGTTGAGGTGATCGGAGGGCAGGGGAGCGAACCAAGATCGCTGGTCAGCACCCCGGACGGGCTGGCGCTTCGGCCCATTAAGAGCGGTCCCTCCGGGGAGGAGGCGCTGTACCTGAGCGCGCCGTGGATTGACAGCCATTGCCATATCTTCTACGGCACCACGTCCTTTGGCCTAAAGCCCGACGACATCGGCCTGAAGACGGGCGTTCACCTGCTGGTGGACGCCGGAAGCGCCGGCGCGGAAACGCTGCGCGCGTTTACCGAATACGTCGTGCCGGAGGCGAAAACGAAGATCCGCGCGTTCCTGAACATTAGCGCCATCGGCCTGGTGACCAAGCAGGAATACTTTGACCTTCGGCTTTCAAACCCGGAGAGGGCGGCCCAAGCGATTCTCGCGAACCAACCGCTGCTTGCGGGCGTGAAGGTGCGCTCCAGCGCCATCATCGTGGAGGACAAGGGGCTTGCGCCGTTTCGCCGCGCCATCGCGGCCGCGGAACAGGCAGGCTGCCCGCTGATGGTGCACATGGGCGAGCAGCCGCCTGCCAACGAGGAAAACCTTCCGCTGTTTCGCGCCGGGGATATCCTCACGCATTGCTTCCACGGCAAGGACGCGCCGCTGTGGAGGCCCGACGGCACGCCGATCCCCGAGATGGGCAAGGCGCTTGCGCGGGGCGTGCAGCTGGATGTGGGCCACGGCGCGGCCAGCTTTGACGCGACCGTCGCCGCTTCGGTGATCGGGCGCGGGTTTTACGACTTTTCCATCAGCACGGACCTGCATGGCCGCAGCGTGAAAACTCCGGCGGTAAGCCTTTCCGCCACCATGACGAAGTTTCTTTCGCTGGGCATGCCGCTTTTCGCGGTGGTCCGTGCGGTGACGGAGATCCCGGCCAACAGGCTGCGCTTGCCCGGCTGGTGCGACGACCCGGCCCGAAACGGCACGGCGTTTCGCCTGCGAAGCCCGCGGCCGGGCGAAGCGTTCACCGACGCGACGGGCCATGCGATGCCCACGCATCAGGTGATCGACCCGGTGGCCGTGATCGTGGACGGCGAATGGATGGCCATTGACAAAAACGTTCCCGCGCCCGGGCGGGAGGAGGCGATGTGATGGAAGCGCTCAAGGGCATGTCCACGGTGGAAAAGCTGCAATCGCTCATCCGCCTGAAATCGACCACGCCGCCGAACGACGTGCTGCCCGTGGCCGAGCATCTGGCCCGGTTCGGGCGCGACACCGGCGCGGACGTCGCGCTGCAGGAGGTGGAGCCGGGCAGGCCGAACTGCCTGCTCACCTACGCGTTTGGGCCAGGCAAAAGCCTGGTGTTCAACACGCACATGGATGTCAACAACCCTACCGGCCAGGTGTGGCGGTTCGATCCGTTTGAGCCCTTCGTGCGGGACGGGCGGGTGTACGGCCTTGGTACGTGCGATGCCAAGGGGAGCCTGGCGGCGATGCTCGGCGCGCTGCAGCACCTGAGCGAAAACCCCGCGGGGCTCTCCGGCACGCTGACGCTGACCGCCGTCATGGGCGAGGAGGCCGGGGGCCTTGGCAGCCGGTACCTGGCCGAGCACGGCCTTCGCGCGGACGCGGCGGTGGTCGGCGAGCCGACCGAGCTTAATGTCTGCACGGTGCACAAGGGCACCTATATGCGCCGCCTCACCTTTCGCGGCAGGGCGGTGCATTCGGCCCGCTCGCGCGAGGGCGTCAACGCCATTGACCACGCGGCCGCGTTCATCCGGCTGTACAACGGGCTGAACGTACAGCTGGAGGAGACCCCGCACCCGATCCTCGGCCCCGCCAACGCCAGCGTCACCGTCATCGAGGGCGGCACGCGGCAAAACACGATCCCCGAGGCCTGCTCGCTGATCATCGACCGCCGCCTGCTGCCGGGCGAAACGCATGAAAAGGCTGACCGGGAGCTTGACGCCCTGCTTTTAAGGCTGAAGGAAGCAATCCCCGAGATAAACGTCACGGTGGAGGTCATCGTCGCCACGGTGCCGTCGGAGACGGACACAGCGTCCCCCATCGCGCAGGCCGCCCTTCAGGCCGCTTCGCGCGCCACCGGGACGCGGCGCCTTCCGACCGGCTTTAACGGGGGCTGCGACATGTCCAAGCTCGTGCACATCGCGCGCATCCCGACGGTCATCTTCGGCCCGGGAAGCATGGAGCAGGCGCACGCCCCGAACGAGTTTGTGGCGCTTGACCAGCTATATGCCGCCGAAAAAGCCTATGAAGCCATCGCCCGACTGCTGCTAAACGGGCGAAAAGAGGAGGAAACCGTATGAACCCTATCGACCGGCTGTTGCAGGAGAGCGCCGAAAAGGGCGTGTTTTCCTGCGCGACCTACAGCGTCGGCACCTCCAAGGAGGAGCTGCTCTCCGGTTATACGGGCAAGCTCGGCACCGGGCGGGGACCTGCCGGGCCGGACACGCTCTTTGACCTGGCGTCCGTCACCAAGCCCATGGTGGCCGTGGCGCTGCTGAAGCTGTTTGAGCAGGGCCTAGTCTGCCTGGACGACCCCGTCGACCGGTTTTTGCCCCTGTTTCGGGGCTATGCCAAGGGCAGGATCCCGCTGCACGCGCTGCTGACGCACACCAGCATCATCCATGGCCAGGTGCAGCTCTACCGCACCTGCCGCAGCAAGGAGGAAATGCTGCTGGGCGTGCTGCACATGCCCCCGCGCGATCTGACGGAGCCCTCGGTCGAGTATTCTTCGCAGGGGTTCATGGTCATCGGGGAGATCATCGAGGCCGTGTCCGGCCTGCCGCTGGATGAGGCGATGCGGACATTGGTGTTTGACCCGCTTGAGATGCGCGAAACGCGCTATACTCCCGAAAAAGCGCTGCACGCGCGCGTCGCCTCCACCGAGGAATGCCCGTGGCGCGGCCGGATGGTGGTCGGCGAGGTGCACGATGAAAACGCGGTCGTGATGGGCGGCGTGTGCGGGCACGCGGGCCTGTTCGCCCCTGCGGCGGATGTGGCCAAGCTCTGCCGGGCGATGCTCACGGGCCTGACGCCGGACGGCGCGCGCTTCCTTTTCCCCGCGACCATCGAGCTGATGACGAAAAACCACACCAAGGGGCTGAACCTCGCGCGCGGCCTTGGCTGGCAGCTCAAGGATCCGTACGGTTCCCCGATGGGCGACCTGTTTTCCGACGCTTCGTTCGGGCACACGGGCTTTACCGGCACCAGCCTTTTCATGGACCCAAGGCGCGATTTGTACGCGGTGCTGCTGACCAACCGCGTGCACCCTTCGCGTCTGGGGGAGGAGATCGTCCACGTGCGGCACGCGTTTCACAACCTGGCGGCATTGTACCGGGACGCGCAGGGCTGACCCGGACGATTTCGCCGATTCTATAAAGAAATGGAGAACCCCCATGCCGATCATCGCAAACCGACTGAAAGCAATGGGCATCACCCTGCCGCCGCCGCCGGACCGGGCGGGCCTGTATACCTATTGCAGGTTCTTTGGCAACAATCTCGTCTATCTTTCCGGCTGCGGGCCCGCCCTTCCACAGGAAGCGCCGGTGCTGGGCAAGGTGGGCGCGGAGGTCTCCCTGGAGGAGGGCAAGCGCGCCGCGCGAAATTGCGTGTTAAACGCGCTTTCCGTGCTTGAAAAGCACATCGGCGACCTGGACCGGGTGGAATGCTTTGCCAAAATGCTCGCCTTTGTCGCCAGCGCCGATACCTTCACGCGCCAGCCCGAGGTGGCCGACGGCGCGTCGGAGTTGCTCGTGGAGCTGTTCGGCGAGGCGGTGGGCTGTCCGGCCCGGTCCGCCATCGGCGTGAACGTGCTGCCCGGCAACATCCCCGCCGAGGTCGAGCTGCTGCTCATCGTAAAAGAGCAGCCCGCGTAAAGCGGTTGAAAAGCGCGCCCATCCGCGGTATACTGGGCCAAAAGAGCATCGGGGTGTTTTGCATGAACGAGACGCTTCAATCCATTCACAAGCGGTACTCCTGCCGGGCGTTTGCCGACCGGGTGCCGACGGACGACCAGCTTCGAACCATCGCGGAGGCCGCCCTCGCCGCGCCCAGCGGCATGAACCGCCAGGCATGGCGGGTGATCGTCGTCAAGGACCGGGCGCTGATGCGGGAGATGGAGGACGAGGCGCTGCGCGCGATGCGCGAGATGGAGGACCAGACGATTTACAAGCGCATCCTCTCTCGGGGCGGCACGGTGTTTTACCACGCGCCGTGCATGATCATGGTGCCGATCGACCCGAAGGAATTTACGGGCGCGGTGATGGACTGTGGCATTCTGTGCCAAAATATCGCGCTCAGCGCGCAGTCGCTCGGCCTGGCCGGCTGCATCTGCGGGCTTTCGGGGCTGGCGTTTGCCGGGAACAAAGCGGAGACGTTTATGCGGCGGCTTCGGTTTCCCGAGGGGTTTGCCTTTGGGGCGTCCGTGCTGCTGGGGTACGCGCAGGCGGAGGGCACGCCGCACGCGATGGACCCGTCAAAGGTTTTTTGGATCGAGTAAGATTGAGTGGCGTATAATGGGATGGGATGAGGGGACCGCCGGCCAAGCCGGCGGTTTTTAAGTTGCCTCCAAACTGTGGTTTGTGGGCGAGAAGAAGGGATTTTGCTTGAAATCTTGCTTGTTTTGAGGAGGTCGCTGCGGGCGTCCTCGCTCGCGTGCGCGCGAGCATCGGGGAGGAACCCGCGCCGCAC
>CAZUIA010000124.1:0-8453 GCA_964620835.1 uncultured Oscillospiraceae bacterium | reverse complement strand
GCTTTTTGTGCTTATGTTTGCATAAGAAAAGACGCTGAACCTGTCAACGTCTTGCGAAATGCGCCTCAGTTCGCTGCCTTGGCAAGCTTTTTGGCGAGGCGGGCCTTCTTGCGATTCGCGGCGTTCTTGTGGAGCACGCCCTTCGCGGCGGCCTTATCCAAAGCGCTGAAAGAAGCGTTCAGCAGCGCGGGCGCCTGCTGAAGATCGCTGGCCACAGCGGCTTCAAACTTCTTCACGGTCGTCTTCGTGGAAGACTTTACCATCCTGTTGCGCAGGTTTTTTTTGGCGTTCACCTTTACGCGCTTGATGGCGGACTTGATGTTCGGCAATTTTTTCACCTCCTTGGCAAAGCATCGCAAACGTAATATTACCATGCATCCGCCTGGTTTGCAAGCTTTTTTTTGAACCTTCGTATGACTTTTCGCCCGTTCAGCCATAGTATCCCTGAATGATACGAAAAAAAGGAGGCGCGTTCTGTGCGCAATTCCCGTTCCGACCTGGCCTTGGAATCCTCCGCGCTTTTGGGCGGCGCGGATGTGCCCGGCGTCCGGATGGAGCAGCTACGCCTGGGAGACCTGACCGAAACGGTGGTGGAGATCGTCGACGAGCGCGGCGCGGCGGCGCTGGACAAGCCCTGCGGCCGCTATGTCACGCTGGAATCGAGCCAGCTGCACCTGCCCGAGCCCGCCCTGCTTGACATCGCGGTGGACCGCCTGGCGCAGACGCTGTCCGGCATGCTGCCGGAGCTTGGCGGGGTGCTCGTCATCGGCCTTGGCAACCGCCGCATCACCGCCGATTCGCTGGGCCCGCGCGTGGTGGACAGCGTGCTGGTCACGCGCCACATGCGCGAAAACGCGCCCACCCATGTCAAGGGCCGCCTGCGCTGCGTCAGCGCCGTGGCGCCGGGCGTGCTGGGGGTGACGGGCATGGAAACGGCGGAGGTGGTGACCGGCATCGTCGAGCACACCAGGCCCGACGCCGTCATCTGCGTGGACGCGCTGGCAGCGAAGGAAACCGGCCGCATCTGCACCACGATGCAGATCGCCGATACGGGCATCCAGCCCGGGTCGGGCGTGGGAAACCACCGGCTCGGCCTGAACAGGGAAACCCTCGGCGTGCCGGTCATCGCCCTGGGCGTGCCGATGGTGGTCTATGCCGCCACCATCGCCAGGGACGCGCTGGAGCTTTTGATCGACGACCTGGAGATGAACGATGACGAACATGCCGGCGCGCTGGACGCGCTGGTGGACCGCGTGGTGGCGCGCCGCCTGGGCGATCTGGTCGTGACCCCGCGCGAGGTGGACGAGCGCGTGACGCACATGGCGGAGCTTCTGTCGCTCGGCATCAACCGCGCCCTGCAGCCCAGGCTGAGCAAGGACGAGATTCCCGCGCTGATGCATTAAGCAGCCTCCCTTGGCATATACAGTAAAACGCTCGCGTGGGGACAAGCTGTCGCCGCGCGCCTTTCGTGAGGTGACGTCCCGTGAAAAAACCGTTTCTTTGCATCGCGTTTGCCGCCGCCGTGCTGCTGGCCGGTTTTTTTGGCTTTGCCGTCGCGTCCGAGTGGCTGCCGCCCGCCAGACAGGCGGCGGTCCGGGTCGATGTGGACCTGACGCAGCCGGGCGCGGCCGCGAACGCGCCCGCGGTGGAAACAACGCCCAAGACCCACGAGACCGAGCCGGAAGAGGTGCCGTCGCCCAACGATATCGAGGTGGAAATCGTCCTGCGCGAGCCCGAGCACGGCGCGCCGCTTCGGGTGCTGATCTATCATACCCATACCTATGAGGCGTACGAGCCGGACTTTGAAGGGCAGTACAAGCCCACGGAAAGATGGCGCACCGCGGACAGGCAGTACAACGTCGTGCGCGTGGGGGCGGAGCTTTCGAGAATTCTTCGCGAGGAATACGGCATGGTCGTCGTGCACGACGACACGGCCTTTGAGCCGCCCAGGCTGGACAACGCCTACACCAGGTCCCTGGAGGCGATTGAAAACTACACCGCGCGCGGCGAGACGTTTGACCTGTACCTGGACATTCACCGGGACGCCTACGCGCAGGGCCGCTTTGCCGAAAACACCGTGGAGGTGGACGGAAAGCCCACCGCGCGCGTGATGTTCCTGGTCGGCAAGGGCACGGGCACCTACAAGGGTCAGGCGTTTGCCCAGCTTCCCAGCTGGGAGATCAACCTCGCCCGCGCGCGGGTGATGACCGACGCGATCAACGCGCAGGCGGACAAGCTCTGCCGCCCGGTTTCCACCTCGTCCAGCCGGTATAACCAGCATGTGTCGACCGGCGCGTTTTTGCTCGAAATCGGCAACAACATGAACTCGCTGGAAGAAGCCCTGCGCGCCGTGCCGTATGCCGCCCGCGCCATCGCCGAGACGGCGGGCGGCCTCCTTGGGGTGGAGAATCCGCTTGACACACAACATGCGGTAGAGTCAAAATAAAAAGGCACTACCCCTTGATTCGGGAAACTGCCTGCTGTATAATGGCAGAACCTGAAGAAAGGGGCGTTTTACAGATGCTGAGCGACAATGCGCTGCGCGTGCTGGAAAGAAGATACCTAGCGCGCGACGAGCGGGGAGACATCATCGAGGACGCGGCCGGCCTGTTCGCCCGCGTGGCGGACGCCATCGCGGCCGCCGACCTGGCATATAACGAGCGCGCGGATGTCAAGGAAACGGCCGAACGGTTCCTTCACCGCATGACTTCCCTTCAGTTTTTGCCCAATTCCCCCACGCTTATGAACGCGGGCAGGCCGCTCGGCCAGCTTTCCGCGTGCTTTGTGCTGCCCATCCCCGACAGCCTGGAGGGCATTTTTGAGACGATCAAGAACGCGGCGCTGATCCACCAAAGCGGCGGCGGCACCGGGTTTTCCTTTTCGCGCCTTCGGCCGGAGGGGTCGGCCGTGCGCTCCAGCGGCGGCGTGGCGTCCGGGCCGGTCAGCTTCATGAAGGTCTATAACGCCGCGACCGAGGCCATCAAGCAGGGCGGCACGCGGCGCGGGGCGAACATGGGCATCCTGCGCGTGGACCACCCGGACGTGCTGAAGTTCATCGCGTGCAAGGAGGACCTCACCCAGATCAACAACTTCAACATCTCCGTCGGCCTGACGGAGGCGTTCATGGAAGCGGTGGAGAGCGACGAAGAATACCCGCTGGTCGCGCCGCACACCGGCGAAACCGTCCGCATGGTCCGCGCGCGCGAGGTGTTTGATCGGATCGTCGACAGCGCGTGGAAGAGCGGCGAGCCGGGCATCGTGTTCCTGGACCGGTTGAACCGCGACAACATCGCGCCCGAGATCGGCGAGATCGAGGCGACCAACCCCTGCGGCGAGCAGCCGCTGTTGCCGTTTGAAAGCTGCAACCTCGGCTCCATCAACCTTGGCAAAATGCTGCGCCGAACGGAGGAGGGCTACGAAATCGACTACGACCTGCTGGGCGAGGTGGTCGAGGACGCCGTGCACTTCCTGGACAACGTGATCACGGTCAACAAATACCCCTTGGAGCAGATTCGCGAAATGTCGCTTGGCACGCGCAAGATCGGCCTTGGCGTGATGGGCTTTGCGGATATGCTCTTTCAGCTTTCCATTCCCTACAACAGCGACGAGGCCATCGACCGGGCCGAGGAGGTCATGGGCTTTATCAACATGCGCGCCAAGGAGGCCTCGCGCATGCTGGCCGAGCAGCGCGGGCCTTTCCCGTACCTTGACAAGAGCATCTACAAAAACGACCCCTACCCGCCGAGAAACGGCACCGTCACCACCATCGCGCCCACGGGCACGCTTTCGATCCTCGCCTCCTGCTCCAGCGGCGTGGAGCCGCTGTTCGCGCTTGCGTTCGTTCGAAACGTCATGGACAACGACGCGCTGCCCGAGGTGCACCCGTATTTTGAGCAGGTGGCCAGGGAGCGCGGGTTTTACAGCGAAGCGCTGATGAGGGAGGTCGCCGGGCGCGGCACGCTCGAAGGGCTTTCCGGCATCCCCGAGGACGTCCGGCGCGTGTTCGTCACCGCGCACGACGTGTCGCCCGAGTACCACATCCGCATGCAGGCGGCGTTTCAGCGCTCGACGGACAACGCGGTGTCAAAGACCGTCAACTTCCGCCACGACGCCACGAAGGACGAGGTGCGCGAGGTGTATGAGCTGGCGTGGAAGCTCGGCTGCAAGGGCGTGACCATTTACAGGGACGGCAGCCGCAGCGAACAGGTGCTGAGCGTCGGCGTAAAGGCCGGGGAGAACAAAAAAGACGAGAACAAACCGGACGAAAGCGGGCAGGGGCCGCAAAAGCCCAAAGGCATCCAGCCGCGCCCGCGGCCCGAGGTCACCGTGGGCATCACCGAAAAGGTGCGCATTGGCTGCGGCAACCTGTACGTCACGGTCAACTACGACGAGCAGGGCATCTGCGAGGTGTTCACAAACCTCGGCCGCGCGGGCGGCTGCCCGTCGCAGAGCGAGGCCACCAGCCGCCTGGCGTCCATGGCCCTTCGCTCGGGCATGGACGTTCACACCGTCATCGAGCAGCTTCGCGGCATCCGATGCCATTCGACACTCCGCCAGCCCGGGCTGAAAGTGCTCTCCTGCCCGGACGCCATCGGCCGCGTGCTGGAAAAGGTGGTCAAGGCCCGAAACGGCCAGTCCGCGCCGCTGATGGACGCGGAGGCGCTGAAGGAGCCGCCCGCGAAGGAGAAAAAGCGCAACGGCTGCATCGACAACTGTTCGCTCTGCTCCGAGCGCTCGCTGTGCGAAAAGGGCAAGGAGAGCGTGTGCTCCGAGTGCGGCGCGCCGATGAAGCACGAGGGCGGATGCGCCATCTGCCTTACCTGCGGGTATTCCAAATGTGGCTGACGGACGAAGGGCGCCTGATCGACTACGCGGCGCTGGACGCGCTCGCCCAAAGGCTGATGGCCGGCCGCAAGGCCCACCTGATGCGGGAAAAGGGCTTCATCTACAGGCACGGCAAACGCGTAATGGCCGGCGTGATCGACCTTCGGCGGCGCATCACGGACGACGGCAGCCACGACGACGCGCTGAAAATCGCCGGGCTGTTCCACGACGTGGGCAAGGGCATCGAGCCGCACGCAAGAAGCGGGGCGGCGCTCGTGCGCGAACTGCTCAAGGACCTGCTCGCCCCCACGCTGCTTCATGAGGTAGCCGTGCTCGTCCAGGAGCATACCAACCACCGGACGGATAACCCGTTTGCCAGGATCCTCCAGGATGCGGACGCGCTGGATCACTTCGGCACGATCGAGATCGGCCTGTCGTTTCAGTACGGGGCATACAACGAGGAGGGCATCGACGCGGCGCTTTCGTGGTATCAGCGGGAATACCTGCCCTACACGGCGCGCGTGCGCGAGAGGATCAAGTACGAAGAGGCGCTGGCGATTTACGATGAAAAGGTGGCGTTCACGCGCCAGTTCATCGAAAGGTTTCTGATCGAGGCGGCCGGGCGGTACGCATAGTCGGCAAAACCCGGCAGGAATTGTCGGGCGGCCGCCCCCGTCCTGTGGTATGCTGCTTTCGGAGGCGATCCGGGTGAACTGGGCAGAGCGGGTGAACGCCGCGGTGGCGTATATCGAGGCAAACCTTTCCGGGGACATCTCGCCGGAGCGTATCGCGCGCATCGCGGGCTGCTCGTCCTACAACTTCCAGCGGCTTTTCTCGTTCATCGCCGACAAGCCGCTTTCGCAGTACGTCCGCGAGCGGCGGCTGACGCTGGCGGCGTTTGATGTGGTGCGTTCGGAAGAAAGGCTGATCGACATCGCGCTGCGCTACGGCTATGATTCGCAGGATGCCTTTGCGCGCGCGTTCAGGCAGTTTCACGGGGTGCAGCCCTCCCTGGCCCGCCGGCAGGCGGTTACGCTCAGGTCCTGCCCGAGGATCGCCTTGCGAAATACGCAGCAGGGGGAGATGACCATGGAGTACAGGGTGGAGGCGTGGCCCGCGTTCACGGTCGCGGGCTACCGCACGGATATGCGCATCGGGGAGGCGTTTCAAGCCGTGCCCGGGCTCTGGGACGAGTTGATGCGGGACGAGAGGGGCATGGGGCTATTTGATCTGCTGCGGGAAGCGGACATGCGGCCGGAGGGCCTGCTCGGCGTGATCGTGGGCGGGCAGGGGGAAAAGTCGGACGCGATGCGATACTACCGCGCCGTGACGACGCACGTGGATGTGCCGGGCTGCGCCCGCGTCCGGGCGCCGGAGGGCATGGAGACGGTCGAGGTGCCCGCGGCGACCTGGGCGATCCTGGAGGCGGGCGGCGACCCGAAGGAGGCGGTCCAGCGCGTGCACCGCGAGTTTTACACCCAATGGCTGCCGTCCTCGGGATATGTGCTCGCGGACGCGCCCATCATCGAAAGCTACCTGATCGACACCCAGCGGGTGTGGATCGCGATCGAAAAGGAAGGATGAAAGCATGGCGGAGGCAATGAGGCGGCGCGACAAGGTGAACTATTACCTGGACCTGGCGGAGGTGGTGGCCCAGCGGGGCACGTGCCTTCGGCGGCGGTTCGGCGCGGTGATCGTGAAAAACGACGAGGTGATCGCGACCGGCTATGCGGGCGCCCCGCGCGGCCGCAAGAACTGCTGCGACGTGGGCGAGTGCGTCCGCACGAAGCTGAACATCCCGCCGGGCGAGAGGTACGAGCTTTGCCGCAGCGTGCACGCCGAGGCCAACGCCATCATCAGCGCCTCGCGCGACAAGATGCTCGGCGGCTCCCTGTACCTGGCGTGCGTGGACGCCCAAACGGGCGGGCTGGTCCCGGGCACGAACAGCTGCTCGATGTGCAAGCGGCTGGTGATCAACGCGGGGCTTGAAAAGGTGTTCGTGCGCGACACGAAGGACGGCTATCGCGCCATCCGGGTGCAAAGCTGGGTGGACGACGACGAGTCGCTGGAGGGGACGTACGGGTATTGAATGCGGATCATTAAAAAAGGAAAGCGGTTTCCTGCCATTCTGAGCGATGCACCCTTTCATTTCGCTCGGGATGGCTTTTTTGCGTGCCGTGTGCTTAGCGGCGCGCGGCCGGGTTTCCCAAGCGACGGGCGCCTCTTGCTTTTTTCGAGCGCATGCCGAGCAAGGCCTTTTATGCGCGGGTAAAAAGGTGAAATCAGGGCGTTTCGCCGATTTTTCTTCGGTTTGGGGGGGAAACCATCTGTACTTTCAAAAAAATCGGGCGTATACTGAATGCGCAAAGAAAACATGCTAAATGCAAGCCCGAACAGACCGTCCCGGAGCAATCCGGCCGAAATCTCCCCGCACTTGTCCGCCCGCCCGCATCCCTGCCCCATAGCCTATTTGTGAGACAAAAAAGAAAAGAGGAGACCTTATGGCGAAGCATCATCGTCTGCTGGCGGTTGTTTCGTTGTCGGTGTTTTTGGCGGTTCTGGCCGCCGCGCCGGCATATGGCGCCGCAAGCGCCCAGGCCATCCCTATGCCCAGGCAGGAGCCGATCGTCGGCAACACGAACTGCGACTGGGAGCTTTCCGTGTACGATACGCAGGAATACCTCTACGAGGAGAACGGTGAAACCTTACGGAAGCTGACCACGGTGAAACTGCTCGCGACCAAAAAAGGCGGAACCGACTATTACGGCAAGTACGGCGGCCGGTGCACGATCGAGGTCTTTAACGGCCTGTCCGCCGGGGAGGACGCGCTGCCCGTGCTCTTTGGCGGGCAAACCGCGGTCAGCAAGGAGTTCGCGGTCAGCTTTACGCTTGAGCCGCTGGGCGACAAGCTCATCCCTACCTGGGAGTTTTCTCCCCTGCCCGAGAGGGACTACGACGGCCTTGCCACGCTCCTGTTCGATGTGAAGCTCAGCCAGGTGCGCGGCATTTTGGGAAAGCTTTTGCTGCTTGAAGGCCTTGCCGCAAAGCCGGGCATGGAATTTGCCGAGGGGGAGATGGCGCTTTTGTATGTGGACGGCGGCTATGTGTCCTTGACGCTGCAGGCGCATTGGCAGGTTCCGGGGCCGTTCATGGGCGCGCTGATCGGCATTCCGAAGGGCAAAATCCCGTCCGTCAAGCCGACCACGCCGCCTTCCCAGCTGATCACGCCGTCCCCCAAGCCGACCGTGCCGCCTGCCCGGCTGATCACGCCGTCTCCCAAGCCGACCCGGGGGCCCATTCAGTTGATCACGCCGTCCCCCAAGCCGACCCGGGGGCCCATTCAGTTGATCACACCGTCCCCCGAGCCCACCATGCCGATCATTCAGCTGATCACGCTGCCCAGAAGGGATCTCGTCACACTTCCCCCGGTAACGCGTCCCCCGATAACGCTGATGGAGCCGCCGCGCTGACACGAAGCGATTGCACTGTGATCGGGGCTTGCCCAAAGCCGTTGACAAACTGAGGTTTGTCAACGGGAGGAGGGAACGGGGATTCGGCCTGAAATCCTGCGGGATTTCCGGGCGGCCTCAGGTGGAAAGGACAGATTCCGCCGCCTACGGCTCTGGAAT
>CAZUIA010000123.1:0-8457 GCA_964620835.1 uncultured Oscillospiraceae bacterium | reverse complement strand
GGATTTCAGGCCGAATCCTTCCTCCCCGTTGACAAACCGCAGTTTGTCAACGGCCGTCACGGGTATAGCTCGCCTGCCAGCGCCACGATCTCCGCGATGTGTTCTTCCGGCGTGCGCGTCCCGGCGACGACCTCATACATACCCTCGCGCTGGATGGGGTTCACCTTGCCCGCAAAGCCCGGGAAGCCCCAGTCCTGGCTGGCTTCCGGCACGGTGTTGGCCAGCTCGTTGGCAAAGACCGCAAAGAACTCCGAACCAAAGCTGTAGGTGAGCTCCGCGTTGTCAAGGCGCGGGCTGATGAACAGCGAATCCTGGCAGTACTGGGCGTTCGGCTCCTGGCTGGTGGCGTAGAGGATGAAGTCCACGGCCTCTTGCTCCACGCCGCTGTTGGCAAACGCGGCGAGCTGCTTGCCGCCCGGCACGGAGGAGCGGTTCTTCTGCGTGGGCAGGTACGTGACGCCCCACTCAAAATCCTTGATGTTGTCGCGGTAGTTTGTCAGCATCCAGTTGCCCGACAGGTGGGCCGCCACCTGGCCGGAGCGGAACATGTTGTTCGGGTCCTCGCCGCCAAGCCACGTGGATTTGGGCACGATGCCGTCGTCAAAGAGCTTCTTGGTGAAGTTGATGGCCTCAAGGGTCTCCGGGCTGTCAAACGCCGGAGCGTCCGGGCCCATGAAGCGGCCGCCGAACTGGTAGAGGATGGTGGACCAGCGGTGCGTCGGGTTGTCGATGACCATGCCGTACTGCACACCGCCCTTTTCCATGACGGTCCTCAGCGCTTGCACAAATTCCTCCCAGGTCCAGATGTCGTCCGGGGAGGTGGGCACGGCTACGCCGGCCTTGTCAAAGGCCGTCTTGTTGTAGATGAGGCCGTTGGCCGTCACGTCCGTGGGCACGGCGCAGAACTTGCCGTTGATGACAAAGTAGTTGTGGATGGACGGCATGATCTGCGCGAGCAGCGCGTCCTTGTCGGTGTACTGGCCGATGTCCAGCGTCGCGTCGCGCACGGCGCTTAGGATGCTCTCCGTGGTGCGCGCGAGCGCGGGCGCCTCGCCGCCGGAGACGGACATCATGATCTTGGCCTCCATCTCGGAGAAGGGGATCTCCAGCAGGTTGATCTTGATTTCGGGATGCAGCGCCTCATAGCCTTCGATGAGCTTGAGCATCGCCTGGGTCTCCGCGCCGTCGGCGAACCAGAACATGTCCAGCTCCTTCACTTCCGCCTTTGCGGACATGAGCCCCGCGGTGGTGACGGTGAGCATCAGCGCAAGCAGAACGGACAACCACGCCTTTTTGTGCATCTTGGTTCCTCCTGTTCAAAGATTTTTGCTGCTTTGAGTATACCAGCCCCTTGCCCGGGATGGTCCGGGAATGTTTTTACATCCCCGAGCAAATTATTGACTTTCGGCTGGGCGATCCACTTTTACAGCGCTCGCGCCCCTTGGGTTCATCCCCGCTCCCTGTACTGCGTGGTGGTCATCCCGCATTTCTTCTTGAACACCTGGCCAAAGTAGTGGTCGTCCTCAAAGCCGATGCGCCGGGCGATGTCGCTGTTTCGAAGCCGCGTGTCCTTCAAAAGCCGCTTGGCGTGTTCGATGCGCACGTCGATTAGGTATTCCTGAAAGTTTTTGCCCATCTCTTTTTTGAACAGGCGGCTGACATAGGAGCTGTTCATGCCAAGCATATCCGCCGCCTCGGCCAGGCCGAAGGAAACGCGCATGTAGTTTTCCTCCACCAGCAGCTTCAGCTTGCCGAACATGCTGTGGCCCGCCTGAATATACGCGCAAATCTCCGCGATGTACGCGCCGATCTTTCGCTTTCGCAAAAAGAAATTCTCGCTTTCCAGCGCGCTGTCCAGGGTGGGCTTTCGCACCATGCCGGCCCGGGAAGCGATGGTGGTCGCCTGCCGGTACGTTTCCCTTAGGGCGTGCAGGGCGGATTCCGGTTCGGTCTCCCGGCACAGCCTTTCGCAGACGGCCGCGTATTCGGCCAACATCGGCTCCATCGCGCCGCTGGCCAGGCGGCGCATCAGCTCGGACAAATCCCACGGTTCCCCCTGCGGCGCGGCGGCGGCCGGCTCGGTGAGAACGCCGCTTCTTTCCATAAAAAAGCCCTGCTCCAGCAGCTTCAGGCATTCCATGTACTTTTCGTGCAGCTGGGCGGGGTTCCGGTAGGGGCGGGAGACGGCGCCAACGCAGACGGCACCGGTCTGCGCCTCGATCTTTTCCAGCGCCCTGTCCAGGCTTTGCGAAAGCCTCCGGCGGCAGTCCTCGGCGTTTTGCGGCGCCGTGAGCGCGCACAGGAACACCATCTTCCCCTCCGCGCTGCCCTGGGACAGCGAAAAGCCGTCCTCGGCGCAGCGCTCCACGATCTGCCGCTGCGCGTCGATCATGCCGCCGTCTTTACGGCCGCGCGGCTGGTTGTACAGCTTTACGCACAGCGCGATGCCGGCCTCGTCCAGCCTGACGCTGTCCAGCACGGCCTGCTGCATGGACATCGCCTCAACCCCGTAGCGGGCGATGCTGAAGAGCAGGGACGAGGAGGCGATGGTCTCGATCCGCTTCACCCGGGTGTTCAGGTGCTCCAGGCGCGCCTGGGCGCTCTCCCGCCGCTCCAGCTCCTTTTTCGCCTTTCGCACCGCCTCCATCAGCCCGTCTGGGTCGATGGGCTTGAGCACGTAGTCGAGCACCCCGTAGTGAAGCGCCCGCTTTGCAAAGGCGAAGTCGCTATGCGCCGACAAAAGGATGACCTGCGTTTTGAGGTTCCGCTCAAAGCATTCGCGGGCGATCTCCAGCCCCGTCTTGCCCGGCATCACGATGTCCGTGATGACGATATCCGGCTTGAGCGTTTCGATCAGACGAAGGCCGTCGGTCCCGTTTTGGGCGGTGCCCACCACGTAACAGTCCTCGGCCTGCCAATTCACGCGCTCGGACAGCCCGGCGACGATCAGCGGCTCGTCGTCCATGATCAGCACAGCTCTGCTCACGGGTTTTCCTCCTTTTCCGCCAGGGGCAGCAACATGTCCACCGCGGTCCCCCATTCCGAGCTGTTGACCGAGAACACCGTCTTTCCGGGATACAAAAGCTGGATGCGGTGGATGACGTTGCGGATGCCAAGGCCGAGCGTTCCGGCCTCCTCCTCGGGCAAGTTGCCCTGGGCATAGCGGTTGATCCGGTCCATAGTTTCCTCGCTCATGCCCGCGCCGTCGTCCACGATGGAAATCAGCAGCCCCTGCTCCGCGGCGCTGACGCTTACATGGATGTGCCCGTCGCGCAGGCTGCGCTTGACGCCGTGCAGCACCGCGTTTTCCACCAGCGGCTGGATGGTCAGCCGCGGAACGGGCGTGTCCGGGGAAACGTCGCTCACGTCGATGGTATAGGAAAGCTTGCCGCATAACAGCGTCTTGTAGATGTGCAGGAAGTCCTCGGTGTAGGACAGCTCCTCACGAAGCGGAACGGTCATCGGGCCGGACGAAAGCGCCTTCATCAGGTGGGAGAAGGCGATGGTCACCGAGCGGATGTCCTCCTTTCTGCCAAACTCCGCCAGCCAGTTGATGCACTCCAGCGTGTTGTGCAAAAGGTGCGGGTTGATCTGCGCCTGCAGCGCCGCGATCTGCGAGTCGCGGTATTTGATTTCGCCAAGCAGCACCTGGTTGACCAGGTTGTCGGTGGTGGCCAGCATCTGGTTGAAGGACGCGGCGAGGATGGAAAGCTCGTCCCCGGTCTTGATGTCGATGCGGCGGCTGTAGTCGCCCGCGTCCGCGCCGCGCACCGTATCGACCATCTGAAGAAGCGGCCGGACGATGCGCCGGGAAATCAGCACCTGCACCGCCACACCGATCAGCACGCCCAGCGCGCCCAGCCCTAGGACGATGTTGAGCGCGAGCTGCGAGGAATGCAGAATCCTGTCCACCGCCATGATGGACACGGTGCGCCAGCCGGTCTCCGCGCTGACCGACTGCGCCAGGAGTGACTTTTCCATGCCCTCGGCCTGAAGGATGCTTCCGTCCGCGTGGTTTTCAAAATCGATCCTTGACAGCAGCGCGGCAAGCTGTTCCTGGCTTTGGAAGTTGTGCGTGACCACCTCGCCGTGCTGGTCGAGCACGAGCAAAAGCCGCTGTGCGTCCGGCACCACGGTCGAAACGCGCTCCTGTAGCTCCGCCGGGTCGTAAATGGCGAGCAGATAGCCCCGGGTTTTCAGGTTCCACATGTCGTTGATTTGCCGGGTGTACAAAAGCCGCCCGCCGATCATCCGGCAGGTGACGCGCCCGATGGGCGAAAACCATGCTGCCTCGATGTGGGGAAAGAGCACGAAGGACTCGCGCTGCAGGTTTCGTTTGTGCCAGAAGGTGCGCAGCTGCCCGCGCGCGTCGTACAGGTACAGGGCGTCCACCTCGTCGATGAGGATGGCCCGGTCGGTCAGGTGCTTTTTGAGCTTGACGTTCATCTCGCCAAAATCGCCCGCGCCCTCGGCGGCCTGCCCGAGCAGCGCCTGAAATTCCGCGTCCATGGTGATGAAATTGATGCTGCTTTTGAACGACCGGTTCATGTCGTCAAAGCTCTTGCCGATGGTGGCGGTCAGCCGGGCGCTCTGGCGCTTGGCGTCCTCCATCTGCGACGGCGCGAGCACCGTATACACGCACACCTCGATGAGCGCGACCAGCACGACGATGAGGGTCACGCCCGAGACGATGTATTTGGACTGGATGGAGAAAAAGCGCCTTTCCACAAGCCCCTCTTTTCCGCTAGCGGCAGGGTGCCCCAAACGAGCGCGCCATGAAGGCAAGGTATTGGTCCCAGTCGTAATAACGGCAGCCGTGCTCGCCGACACGGTTGTGGTAGGCGGTCGCGCCTTTTGTCACGGGCGTTTCGGGCGGCGGCATGGGCCCGTCCAGGTGAGGCAGGCCGTACAGGCCGTAGATTTCCCCGGCGCGCCTTAGCGACTCATATTCCTTGGCCGGGTCCGCCCAGGTGTCCTCCGACGCGCTGGACACGTAGAGCGGCCGCGGCGAAAGGAGCGCCAAAAGCTGGTGCTGGTCCACCGGCAGGTCCTCCTCGCGGTGCGCATAGGCCGCGTAGGCCTTGCACAGCCAGTGCGGAAAGCGCGAGGTGATGTCCGCGATGCGCTCTCCCGTCTTGCCCCGCGTGATGGCCGCGCCGGTGCAGCCGGAGACGTTGGAGATGATAAGCGCGATGCGCTCGTCCTGCGCGGCGCACCAAAGGGCCGCCTTGCCCGCGCGGGAGCAGCCGCACACCGCGATGCGGGAGGCGTCGATCTCGGGCAGCGTCGCCAGGTGGTCGATCAGCCGGCTTGCCAAAAACGCCCAGGCGCCGATGGCGCCCCATCCGCTCTCCCCTTCGGGCGGGTACAGCGTCAGCAGGCCGTTTTGATATTGCTCCGGATTGTCCGGGCAGGCTTCGTCCACATCGGCGTGGACGGCGGCAAAGCCTTGCGCGGTAATTCGCTCAAAGGGCATCTGCTGGCGCTCGCGCTCCTCGTTCCCTAGAATGGCCGGATTCTTGGAGAATGGGTTGATCATGAGCACAACCGGCAGCGGCCCTTGTTGTTTTTTTGGCAAAAACAGGCGGGACCGAAAGGCGCACGCCTTGCCGCCGCGCGAAAGCCGCGTTTCGATCGTCCGCATGGTGATGCCGCTTTCGCCCACCACCTCGCTTGACAGCGTCCGGTAGGCGGCAGTCGGCAATTCCTTCGGCGTTTCCCCGTACACGTGCCGTGCAAACAGCTTGAGCAGCGTCCCACGCCGCTCGGTTTGCCAGGTTTCAAGGGTCCTTGGCTGGCCTTGCTCAAAAAAATCCGGCAGCATGCGCGCTTCCTCCTCGCCTATCCGTCAATGCCGATGAGATCCTTGACGCGAAAATCCACGGTCAAAGTGAAATCCTCGCAGAGGTTGTCAAACTTCACGAAGGTGTGCCGGGTGGTCATGTCGCAATAGCAGCCGGCGCTCGCAGCCTCATACGCGCTCTTGTCGATGAACACCGGCAGGATTTTTCCGCCCACGGACGCGGCCAGCGGCGCCTCAAACCGCGCCGCCAGCTCCACCTCCCAGCGGGCGATATGGCCGGGATACGGCCCGGACCGCGTGAAATCGATGTGGACGCGGCCAGCCTCGCCGCATACCGCTATATGGGTTTTCAGGCATTCGCCGCGCAGGTAGGCGTTTGTTTCCCCGTCGTCCTCATAGAGGGTGAACGCGCAGTCGCGGCCCGCTTCCACCAGCAGGCGCACCCGCTGAAAATTTTCAGGGGTCAGGCGCAGGCCCGGCTCCACCAGCGGCAGGATGCAGCCCTGCCGGTAAAACAGGGGGATGCGCGAAAGCGGCGCGTCCACGGTCACCGTCCGGCCGCCCTCATACCTTTGGTGGGTATAAAAGTCAAACCAGGCCGCGCCGCGCGGCAGATAGACCGTCCGCTGCCGCGCCCCCGGCTCCAGGACGTTTGCCACCAGCAGCGCCGGACCGAACATGAAGTCGAAGCTCTCCTCGGCCAAGGCCGGGTCCTCCTCAAACTCGTACGCCATGGGGCGCATGATGGGGTCGCCCAGCGTGCTCGCCCGCCACAAGAGCGAGTACAGGTACAGCGAAAGCCGATAGCGCAGCAGGAACGCCTCTCGAATCAGCGGGGTCACGGCCTCATGGCTCCAGGGCTGGGTGACGGTGTTGTCGCTGTTGCACGAATGAATGCAGAACCTGGGCTGGAAAATGCCGTTTTGCACCCAGCGCACGAACAGCTCCGCGTCCGGGGCCGGGCCCTGAAAGCCGCCCACGTCGCAGCCCTGGTTGGCCACGCCGCAAAGCCCCATGCCCAGCATGATGGGGACGTTGAACTTCAGGCTGTGCCAGGACGTGCGGTTGTCCCCCGCCCAGGTCTGGGCGTAGCGCTGGATGCCCGCGTACCCGGCGCGGCTGAGGATGTAGGGCCGCCGCTCGGGGTCCGCCTCCGCCATCGCCTCCAGCGCGGTCTTTGCCATCAGGTTGGCAAAGACCGGCTTGAGCGCCTGCGCGCCGACCGGCTCGCCGTCCCCGTCGCACACCGCGCCCTCTTCCAGGATCTCGTATTCGTTGTTGTCGTCCCAAAGGGCCGGGATGCCGTAGTCGAGCAGCCGCTCCTTCAGGTACTTCTTCCACAGCCGGCGGCCCGCCTCGCCGGTGAAGTCCACAAACGACGCCCGTCCGCCCCAGAAGCGCTCCAGATACGGCTTACCGCTTTCCCCATCCTTGATAAAGGCGCCGGCCTTCGCGAATTCCTCATACAGCGGGTGGTCGGTCAAAAGCGCCGGCTTGATGTTGGGCGACAGCGGCACGCCCTTTTCGTTCATCCAGGCGACAAAGGCCTTGGGGTCGGGGAAGCGGTCCCGGTTCCAGGTGAACACGTAGCGCTTTTTGCCGATGGCGGTGTAGCCCGAGGAAAGATGGAACCCGTCGCAGGGAAAGCCCTGGCGGTCCAATTCTTCGATGAAGTGCGCAATGCCTTGGTCGGCGTTTTGCTCCAGTTCGGTGTAGTACATGGTGGAGGCCATGTAGCCGAGCGTCTTGATGGGCGGCAGCGCCGTTTTGCCGGTCAGGTCCGTGTAGGCGCGCACCGCCTGCGAAAGGCTGTCGGCGGGCAGGATGTAATAGTCGATCTCCCCGCCGTCGCAGGCAAAGGTGGCGTAGGGGTCCCAGTAGCCGCTGCGCTCGCAGCCGATATCAAAGACCCCGTTTTGCGGGCAGTCGTAAAACACGCCGCAGATGAGGCCGCGCGCCGCGTCGCGTTTGATAAAGAAGGGAATGTGCTTATAGAGGGGGTCGGTGCGCTCGGCGTCGTAGCCGATGGCGTCGGTGCTGTACATGCGCAGCCTTCGCCCGAATTTGTTGAGCGGGCCGCCCTTTTCGCCAAAGCCGTAAAAGTGCTCAAAGCCGTCCAGCGCAAAGCAGTGCGTCCGGCGCTGCGCCCGGTCCGTGCGGTAGGCGCGGCCCGGCAGGTCGCGGTGGACAACGTCCCCCCGCGCGTTTTGGACGGTGATGGCGAACGGATGGAGCTGCACCGCGGCCGAGACGCCCGGCGCGCGCAGCGTCACCCTTCCGTCCGCCGCCTCCACGTCAAACGCGGCTTTTGCGGGCTGCCGGGGCAGCACCGCATAGGAACGGCCCTTTGAAAGCGCCGGCGCAAACGCAAACCGCACCCGAAGCGCGCCCGCCGCCGGCTCCACCCGGCACACCCGGTCGACCCAAGCAAATTCCACGCCGTTTTCATCGCGCGTCCAGCGCACCGCAAGGTTGTCCATGCCCATCCTCCCGCCATGTTTCTTCGGGATATACCTATCCATTTCTATTATACAGGGCCGCACACGGGGGGCAATGCAAAATTCGTGACTTTTCCCGGTAATATTATGATGCCGTGCCGGGAAGAGGGGGCGTTGCGTGAAAAAGCGGGACGACCCCCTTTTGATTTATGGGGA
>CAZUIA010000122.1:0-8571 GCA_964620835.1 uncultured Oscillospiraceae bacterium | reverse complement strand
TGCCCGAGGGCGTGCAATCCACCGAGGCCCTTTCGATCATGGAAGAGGCGTTCCATGGCCACACCCCCAACGCGAGGGTCATGCTGGCGGACGTCACCATACGGGACGCGCTTTCCTATAAAGAGCAAATCGCAGCCATTCCCGGGGTCGCTTCGGTAAGCTGGCTGGATGATGCGGTCGGCAAGGATGCGCTTTTGACCACGCCGCTTTCCTTTTTGGACCCTTCCATTGTAAACAGCTATTATAAGGACGGCAAGGCGCTGCTGAGCGTATCCATCGACAGCGGCAAAGAATCATCCGCGGTCGACGCGATCTACGGCCTGATCGGAGAGAACAACGCCGTGGCGGGCAGTGCCGTCAACGCCGCCGCCACGCAGGCCCTCGCGGTATCCGAGGTTTTGAACGCAATGGCCATCCTGCTGCCGATTCTCCTGATCATCCTCCTTTTTTCCACCACGTCGTGGATGGAACCCCTGCTGTTTTTGCTCACCATCGGCATCGCCGTGGCCATCAACATGGGCACCTCCGCGTTGTTTGATGAAATATCCTTTATCACGCAAACGGTCAGCCCGATTCTGCAGCTTGCCGTTTCGCTGGATTACGCCATCTTTTTGCTCTACAGCTTTACCGAATACCGCGCGTCGCACGAACCGCACGAAGCCATGCGCCTTGCCATGAAACGGGCGCTGCCAACCGTTGCGGCCAGCGCCGCCACGACGGTGATCGGCTTTGCGGCTTTGCTGTTCATGCGCTTTGGGATCGGGTCGGATTTAGGACTCCACCTGGCCAAGGGCATTGTGTTCAGCTTCCTATCCGTGATGATCTTTCTGCCCGCCCTGACGCTGATCTGTTACCCGCTCATCAACAAAACAAAGCACAGGAGCCTTGTCCCCGGCTTTCGGAAGGTCGGCAAGGGGATTATGAACGCGAGGATCCCGTTTCTTCTGCTGGCGCTTGTCGTGGTGATCCCATGTTTCCTGGCGCAGGCAAACACCGGCTTTCTATACGGCATGGGCGGCGTGGCCGAAAGCTCCCGCGCCGGAAAAGACGCGGCGCTGATTGAAGCGGAATTTGGCAAAGAAAACCCGCTGGTCCTTTTGGTGCCCAGGGAAAGCCCGGGAAAGGAAGCCGAGCTTTGCGACGCGCTTTCCTCCCTTCCTCACGTGACGGGCGTGGTTTCCTTTGTGACGGCCGTGGGGGCGGAAATACCGCCGCAATACGTCCCAAAAGAGGTGCAAGACCAGTTTTACGCGTCAAAGTACGCGCGGATCATCCTCTACACCGACAACCCGGAGGAGGGGGACCAGGCCTTCGCGACCGTGCAGTCGGTGCTGGATCTGGCCAAGCGGCAGTACGGCGCCTGTTTTTTGACCGGGCAAAGCGCAACGCTCTTTGATATGAAAAGCGTTGTGGAGGCGGACACAAGCGTTGTCAATTGGGTGGCCATTGCCGGTATTTTTCTTGTGATCCTCTTGACATTCCGCTCGCTGACGATCCCGATCTTCCTGGTGTTTACGATTGAAACGGCGATATGGATCAACCTTTCCTTTGCGTATTTCACCGGCAGCGCGTTGAGCTTCATCGGCTATCTGATTATCAGCACGGTGCAGCTCGGCGCGACGGTGGACTACGCCATTCTCCTGACCAACCATTACCTGACGGATAGAAAGGCCCTGCCGAAAAAGGAAGCGATGCTGAAAACGCTCCGCGAGAATTTGGCGGCCATCCTCGTGTCCGCCTCCATCCTGGCGACGGCAGGGTTTGCCCTCGCGGCGACCTCCAGCAATCCGATCATTTCAGAGCTTGGCACGCTGCTTGGCAGGGGCACTTCCCTGTCCTTTGTCATGGTGGTCTGCGTGCTGCCCGCGCTGCTTGTCCTCTTTGACAAGGCCATTGAAAAAACAACGCTGCCAACCGGCTTTTCTTTCCGCAAAAAAGGTACGTCCATTTGAAAAGGAGTGTTTACGATGAAGAGGTATCCGTCCATGCTGCTCGCGGTCGCTCTCCTGATCAGCCTGGCCGCTCCGGCCTTTGCGGCGGAAACGCCCGCGCAAAAGGAGGAAGCCGTATACGGCCTCCTGGCGCCGGACGGCAGCGTTCAAAGCATTCAGGTGGTCAACAGCTTCAACGGGGGCACGCGTACCGATTACGGCGATTACACCGCGGTGAGCAACATGACCACCTCGGAAGATCTCGTGCAAAATGGAGACCAGATCACGATCGACACCGCGGCGGACCGCTTTTATTACCAAGGGACGCTTGGCACAAACGCCCTGCCTTGGCACATTGCCATCCGGTATCGTCTGGACGGCAAGGAGATTCCGGCCGCCGAGCTGGCGGGCAAAAGCGGCGCGCTCCTTATCACGATCTCCCTTTGGCAAAACAAAGAAATACATCCCGTATTCTATGAAAATTATACGCTTCAGGTATCCCTGACGCTTGACACGGACAAGTGCGCGGATATCGCGTCGCCAAACGCGGCGCTTGCCAGCGCGGGAAAAAACAAGATTATCTCCCATACCGTCCTGCCGGGAAAGGGCGCGGAGATCACGGTGGAGGCCACCGTGCGGGATTTTTCCATGAGCGGGATCGAAATCGCCGCCATGCCCCTTTCCCTGCCCATCGACATGCCGGATACCGGCGGGCTCACCGAAGGCATGGTCAGCCTTTCGGACGCCACGGCCGCCCTTGCCGAGGGGGCCCAAAAGCTGTCCGAGAGCATTGCGGCGGCCTACGCGGGCGCGGGCGCGTTGGCGGATGGGTCTTCGGATTTCGCGGACGGAATTTCAAAGCTTGGCGGCAATTCCTCCCCGCTGCTGAACGCGTCCGCGCAAATCCAAAAGGCTTTGGCCGATCTTTCGACGGCGCTTGATGCGCAAAACGGAGGCGCCGTCGACGCGAAGGGGCTTGCCGCTCTGTCCGACGGTCTATCGCAGCTTGCGGACGGAGCGAAGGAAACCGCCGAGGGGGCGCGGGCTTTACGGGATGCGTACGCCGCGGTGCATGCCGCGCTCGATGCGGCCATCTCGGCCATCCCCGACGCGGACGTAGACCCTTCCGCGCTTTACCAGGCGGCGGGCGGCAACAAGGAATGGACCGCCGCGCTTGACCGGCTCATGGGCTACTACGCGGCGGCCAAGGCGGTCAAAGGCACGTACGCGGCGGCGCGGGAAGCGCTCGCTTCGGCCGAAGACGGCCTTGACACCCTCTTTGGCTCCGTCGGCGCAATGGCGGGGGCGCTTTCGGGCATGGCCGATGAAACGGAGCAAGCCATCGGCGCGGCGGATTTTGCGGCCCAAATGAGCCGGCTGCGGGACGGGCTGTCCCGGCTTTCCCATCAATATGCTTCCTTTCACGCCGGGCTTGACGAATATGTGAGCGGCGTGAAAAACCTCGCGGGCGGATACGACCAGGTGCACGCGGGCGTTCAATCGTATGTAAGCGGCATTGGCGAGCTGAACGCCGGCGCCGAAGGCTTCTATCAAGGCATACGCGAGCTGAGCGGCGCGATGGCCGGCCTGCCCGATGCCATACAGGCCGAAATAAGCGAGCTGACAGAGCCATACGACAAGTCGGATTTCGTACCCGTTTCCTTTGTGTCCAGCAAAAACACGGACGTGGCCGCCGTGCAGTTCGTGTTGAAAACCGATCCCATCGCGTTGCCCCAGCCGCCCGAACCCGCTGCCGCGGCGCCCGCAAAGCTGACGGTGTGGGACAAGCTCCTCGGGCTGTTCGGGCTGTAGCGGCAGCATGCGGCGGATGCCGCGTCGCCCCCTGTCCCCAAGCGCGAAACGGAAAGCATCCGCCGTCCATTTTCCGTGGCGGCGGCGCAACCCAGCGCGGGTGGGACGGGGGCGTCGGCTTCCTCCGGCGTAAACCGATCGAAAAGCGCTCTGCCAGCCCCTCACGCCTCGATTCCGACCCTGGCGGCAACGCCCCGGTCGTAGGGGTGCTTGTGCTTTTGCATCTGCGTCACATAGTCGGAGCGCTCCATCAGATCGGAAAGGGGGGCGTGGCCGGTCATGACAACCTCGCAGGAAAGCGCGGGGGTGTCCAAAAAGCGCAGGAGCGCCTGCCCGTCCAGCAGCCCGAGCGAGAGCGCGTCGCCTACTTCATCCAAAATAAGCACGCCGCACGCGCCGTTTGACGCGGCATCACACCCTTGCCGCAAATTGGTGTTGTGGATGCGGGCCGTTTCCGCCTTTTCCTCGTCGGTCATCTGAAAGGTAAACCCTCTCCCCGCCTTGCCTCGGCAGATCGTTACCCCGGGAACGCCCTCAAGAAAGGATATTTCGCCCGAAGGCCCGTCCTTGAGAAACTGTACGATGCACACGCGCTTTCCCCGGCCCAGCGCGCGGACCGCCAGCCCCATCGCAGCCGTCGTCTTTCCTTTTCCGTCGCCATAGTAATAGTGAATCATGGTGTTCCCTCCAAAAGTTTTTGCAAGGCTTCAAGCAATACGTCCATCAAGCAGCCTTCCTCCTCCCGCGGCCTGCCGATCACGATCGCGCCGATGCCGCACCGCTTCGCCGCCTCGATCTTCTCGGCAAAGCCGCCCGGCTCGCCGCCGTCCTTTGTCACCAGCCAGCGGATCTCAAGCTGGCGGATGAGCGCCTCGTTCAGCTCCCGCGAAAACGGCCCCTGCATGGCGAGGATGTTTCTGGCCGCAAAGCCCAAAGACAGGCACTTCTCCAGCGATGCCACGCTAGGCAGCACGCGCACGTATACGCGGGACGCGTACCCGTCGATCGCCTGATAGGCGGAAAGCTCCTTTGCTCCGGTGGTCGCGAGGATGTTCCCTTTCCGCCCCTCTAGAAGCCGGACGGCTTCTTCCAGCGACGGAACGCGCACCGTGCCCAAGGTCCGGCTTTCGGGGCGAAGCAGGCGCAGGTACGGCGTATCCGTCCGCGCGGCGGCTTCCCGAATGTGCCGCGACGCGTCCACCGCGTAAGGGTGCGTCGCGTCGATGGCGCATACGAAGCCCGACCGCATCAGTGATTCCATTTGGGGCAGATCCAGGCGTCCGGTATGCACGGCAATCCGATCGGGCATGCCTTCCAGCAGCTTTCGCCCATAGTCCGTGGCAACGCACACCGTCACGGCCACGGGCCACCGGATTAGCGTCCGGCACAGCGCGCGCCCCTCCGCTGTGCCGCCAAACAGCAGCACGCGCCTCACGGCGTATGTCCCCTGTCCAGGATCTCGTACAAAAGGCGCAGATCGAGCGCCTCCCGCAACCCTTTCGCCAGCAGGTCATATTGGCGCTCCTTGTACGCCTTGAAATCCAAGGCCTTCACGGGCAGGGGCGCAAGGCCCTTGTGCGCGCAGAGCGCGCCCACCAGCCCTTCAACGATCTGCGCACGGTCAAACAGCCCGTGCACATACGTTCCCCACACATTGCCCCGCTGCAAAGCGCCCTCCGTTTGGCCCATGTGGATTTCATACCCTTCGTACGCCATGCCCGACAGGGCGGAAAACACACCCGAAAGCGACGGCAGCACGCCTTGGGTCTGGCTTTTCGTTTTTTTCCGTGAAAAGGTGGTCGCAGCCGGAAGGAGGCCCAGGCCCTCCATCGCGCCGCCGCGCTCCACGCCGCAGGGGTCCAGGATCGTTTGCCCCAGCATCTGAAGCCCGCCGCAGATGCCGAGGATCGGGTGCCCCTCCCGCGCGTGCCGGACCACGCGCTCCGCCAGCCCCTGCCTTTTCAGCCAGTCCAAGTCGTCCATCGTGCTCTTGGTGCCGGGCAGGATGATCAGATCCGGCCGCCCGAGCTTTCGCGCGCTGTCCACGTACCGAAGCGAGATGTCCTCCAGGCCTTGAAGCGGATGAAAATCCGTGAAGTTGGACAGGCGGGGCAGGCGGATGACCGCGATGTCGATCATCTGCGGCATGGTGTCGCGCGTCAGGCGGTCCGAAAGGCTGTCCTCGTCCTCCAGGTCCAGCCGCATGTACGGCACCACGCCCAGCACGGGCACGCCCGTGAGCGTTTCCAACTGGTGAAGGCCGGGGGTGAGGATCGTCACATCCCCGCGAAACTTGTTGATGACCGTCGCCTTCACGCGCGCCCTCTCCTGCGTCTCCAGCAGCGCCAGCGTGCCGTACAGCGAGGCAAACACGCCGCCCGGATCAATGTCGCCCACGAGCAGGACCGGCGCGTCCGCCATCCTCGCCATGCCCATGTTGACGAAATCATCCTGCTTCAGGTTGATCTCCGCGGGGCTTCCCGCGCCTTCCAGCACGATGACATCGTGCTGCGCTGCCAGGCTGTCAAACGCCGCCTGGATCACCGGGCGAAGCGTATGTTTGAAAGCGTAATAGTCGCGCGCCTTCATATGGCCGACCGGGCTGCCGTTCACGATCACCTGGGAGCCCATGTCTCCGGTCGGCTTGAGCAAAACCGGGTTCATCCGCGCGCTCGGCTCGATGCCCGCCGCTTCCGCCTGCATGGCCTGCGCGCGGCCCATCTCCAGGCCGTCCTTGGTGACATACGAGTTGAGCGCCATGTTCTGCGACTTAAACGGCGCGACGCGCAGGCCGTCCTCTCGGAAAATGCGGCACAGGCCCGCGACAAGAAAGCTCTTGCCCGCGTTGGACGCGGTGCCCTGGACCATGATCGTTTTAGCCATGCTGATGCCTCCCAAGGCACGAGAGCAGCCGTTCATTCTCCGTTCGCGTACGGATGGCGACGCGGATCCACCCCTCGCAAAGCCCCTCAAAATTGGCGCAGTCTCTAACGAGGATGCCGTCGCGGGAAAGCGCGTCCACGATCCCCGCGCGCGTTTTAACCAGCAGGAAGTTTGCCTCTCCGATCGGCTCAAGGCCCAACCCCGCAAGCCCTTGCGCCAGAAATGCGCGCTCTTCCTGGATCAGGGCACGCGAGCTTCGGGCATATTCATGCGCGCAAAGCGCGGCAACCCCCGCCGCCTGGGCCACGGAGGACACGCTCCACGGCGGGCCGGCCGCCGCCATGCGCGAAAGCAGCGCCGCGTCCGCGCACAGCGCATAGCCAAGCCGAAGCCCGGGCAGCCCGTAAAACTTCGTGAGCGCCTTCAGAATGACCGTCCGGCGATCGCGCGCCAGCTGCGGCACGCGCGTATGGGCGGACGGCTCCGGCAGAAAATCGATGAAGCACTCGTCGAGCAGGACGTGGACGCCCCTGTCCGCGCAGGCGCTCAGCACCCGCGTGAGCACCTGCGGCGCAATGGTGCGGCCCGTCGGGTTGTTCGGATTGCACAGGCACAGCGCCTGCGCTTCTTTCAGCGCGGGAAGGATGGCCTCCGTCACGCAAAATCCGCTCTCCGGGGTAAGCCGATGCACGACCGTCCGGCATTTCGCGGCGTGAAGCGCCCGGGCGTATTCCGCAAACGACGGCGCGCATACGAGCGCCGTTTGCGGGCTGACCGCATACGCGAAGCGGTAGATCAAGTCCGCGGCGCCGTTGCCGCAAAGCACCCATTCTGCGGGAAGTCGCTCGTGTAAAGCGATGGCGTCCCGAAGGTCGCTGCATTCCGGGTCCGGGTAATGGACGGACGCTTCGATCGCCTCCGCGACCGCTTTTCGGACCCCGGGCGGCAACCCCAGGGGATTGATGTTCGCGGAAAAATCCAGCGGGCATTGGCCATGCGCCCGCCGGTAGGCATGCACATTCCCGCCATGCAACGGCTTCACAGAATCCCTCCCATCCAAAGCGCCAGCATACGCAGCAGGACGCCGACAGCCAGGGCCAAAAAGGCCGTGCACCGGGTCAGCCGGTTGGCCCGGAGGATGTCCTCCGCCCGCGCGGGGCGGCCATCTCCCTGCGTCGGCTTGTGGCGCGGCCGGCCGAAATAGCAGGCGTCCCCGCCGAGGGTCAGGCCCAGCGCGCCCGCCATGGCCGCTTCCGTGTGCGCGCTGTTCGGGCTTTCGTGGGCGCGCCGGTCGCGCAGGAAAATGCGGAAGGCCTCTTTCGCGTCAAGCCCGCACAGGAACGCCGCGGCGCACATCAGGACGCCGCCGATGCGCGCGGGAAAAAAGTTGAGCGCGTCGTCCAGCCGCGCGGCGGCCGTTCCGAAGTACCGGTACCGCTCGTTTTTGTAGCCGACCATCGAATCCATCGTGTTCACCGCCTTATAGAAGAAACCCAGCGGCGAAAAGCCCAGCGCGATGTACCAAAGCGGCGACACGATGCCGTCCACCGCGCTTTCAGCCACCGTCTCCACCGCCGCGCCGGCCACCCGGGAGGCGTCGAGATCCGCCGTGTCACGCCCGACGATCCGGCTAACCTTCTCTCGCGCGAGGATCAAATCGCCCGCCTCAAGCGCGTCATGGACGCGCATGCTTTCCACCCAAAGGGATCGGGTCGCCAGCAGCAGCCAGCACAGCAGCGCATCCGCAAGCAGCGCAAGCCACGGGCCGACGCGCGCGCACAGGCAGAGCGCCGCCGCGGGAACGCCGGCGCTTACGCCGGACACGATGAGAACGAGCACGGCCCCGGCGGTCCGCTCGCCGCGCCGGGTGCTTGGGAATGCGCGGCGCAGCCGCCGCTCGCAGGCGGCGATCAGCCGGCCGATCAGGCGGACGGGATGCCAGGGC
>CAZUIA010000121.1:0-8581 GCA_964620835.1 uncultured Oscillospiraceae bacterium | reverse complement strand
GCATGGCGCTGGACGTGACCGAAATGCCGCGCTGCTTTTCGATCTCCATCCAGTCGCTGGTGGCGTATTTTTCCGCCTTGCGCGCCTTGACCGACCCGGCCTGCCGGATCGCCCCGCCGTAGAGCAGCAGCTTTTCGGTCAGGGTGGTCTTGCCCGCGTCGGGGTGGGAAATGATCGCGAACGTCCGGCGGTCCTGCACGGCTTTTTGCAGCGCGGACGGGTTGGAAGTGGCGGGGATCGGCATAGCGGCCTCCTTCAGGCGGGTCGATGGCTGTTGAGAATGTGGGCAATGCCCGAAATATTATTTTACCGCCATACAGGATGGGTGTCAAACAAAAAATATGGCGCGTCGGGGTGGGGGTCGGCCGATAGGCGGAGTCGGCTGTTTGTTTGTGGGGAAATGGGCCTTTTGCGCAGACCGAGGGAAGGGCGCAAAGCGGGGCCATCTTTGGGGGAAGATGAAACCCGATGGTGAGGGAAGCGATAGGAGGAGCACGCGCGGAACCGTGCGGGCGTCCTCGCTCGCGTGCGCGCGAGCGTCGGGGAGGAACCCGCGCCGCACGGGTGTTGCGGGCGGCAAAGGCGTGCGGCGCGGGGGAACGGAATCGTCTTTCCCGCCTGCCCTGCCTTACGCGCAAAAGGGCCTCCGGCGGCCAAAGGCGCTGCCTTTGGAAACCGCCGGGGACTTGTCCCCGGACCCCTTCTTTGGGACGCGCGGAATAAGTTTGGGGCGCGGCAAAAGGGGCCGCCGCACAAAAAGCGTACGGCGGCCCCGTGGAAAGCCCGTTCCTTTTCAGCACATCCGCATCAGGCGGACGTAAAACCGGACCGTCGTCAAAAGCTTCTCCACCGGCACCCGCTCGTCATGGCCGTGGATCATCTTGCGCTCCTCGCCGGACAGCGCCATGGCCGAAAACCGGTACACCCTCTCCGAGATCTCGCCGTAGTGACGCGAATCGCTCGCCGCCACCATCAGATACGGCGACAGGATCGCGCCCGGCCAGGTCCCCGCGATGGCGCGCCGCAGCCTCTCCCACGGCGCGCCGTCGGTCCTGGAATACGTGGACGGGTTGTGCCCCTGAACCACCGACACCGTGACGCTTCGGTCATCGATGACCCTCTCAAGCCGCGCCTTCGCGCTTTCCACCGTCTCCCCGCCCACCAAGCGCAGGTTGGCGCCCACCCACGCGCTGGGCGGCAGCACGTTGGACGCCTCGCCGCCCTGCATCTGCGTGAACGCGCAGGTGGTCCGCACCAGCGCGTTCAGCTCGCCGCCCGTCCGTTTGCACAGAAGGTTCAACACCGGCGCAAAGCACCACAGGTTCGCGAAGATCACGCGAAACAAAAGCGTCGAATGCCTGCCGAGCGTGTCAAACATCGCGCGCGCCGGAGGCGTCAGCGTAAAAGGGAACGGTCTGCCTTCCACGCGCGTCACCGCGCGCGCCAGCACGCCCACCGGCGTGTGCGGCGGCGGCGCGGACGCGTGGCCGCCCCGGGAAACGGCGGTGAACCGCACGTCCAGCACGCCCTTTTCCCCGACCCCCACCAGCGCGCACGGCCGCGAAACACCCGGGAACACCTTTTCCACCACCGCGCCGCCCTCGTCCAGCACGAACGCCGGCCTCACGCCGCGCCGCGAAAGCTCCGCCACAATGCCCGGCGCGCCCCCGCCCGCGATTTCCTCGTCGCCCGCAAAGGCGAAGTACAGATCGTTTTCCGGCACAAACCCCTGCTTGATCAAATGCTCCGCCGCCTCCATGACCCCCAGCAGCGTGCCCTTGGTGTCCAGCGTGCCGCGCCCCCACACAAGCCCGTCCTCGATCACGCCCTCAAACGGCGGCCTTTGCCAGCTTTTTTCCTCCGCGGGCACCACGTCGTAATGGGCCATCAGCACGCCCGGCGCGCCGGAGTCCTTGCCCTTCCAGCGGTACAAAAGCCCCCGGTCCCCGATGCGCTCGCACGGGCAGGCCGCGTGCACGGCCGGATACAGCCGCAAAAGCAGCGCCGGGAACGCCTCAAACGGCGCCGGGTCCTCCAGGGCCTTGTCGCGGTAGGAGACGGTTTTCACCCGCACCATCTCCCGCATGTGCGCCGCCGCGGCTTTTTCGTCCACGGCCACGTCCTCCGGCTCCGCCCGCGCATCGGGCGCCGGGCGAAACAGCAGCCCCCGGACCAGCAGCGCCGAAAGAAACAAAAGGAGCGCGGCCGCCGCCGCCCACACGGCCGTCATACCTTGCCCCTCTTGTAGAGCACGCGCCCCGCGCCGATGGCGATCAGCGCGCCCACCGGCACCAAAATGCCCACCGACCGGGAAAGGCCCGGGGCGATCAGGAACAGCGCCACCATGAACACAAGCGGCGAAAGCGCCAGCTTCCAGTTCTTGGACACGTACACCACGGCCAGCGCGCCAAAGAGCGCGGGCAGGATGTTCGCAAACGCGGGCGCGAGCGCTTCCGATTCCAGCACCGGCTGCAGATACGACAAAAGCAGCACGCCCAGAGCGATGATCGCGGTCGTCACGATGGACGACACGGCGATGGCGATGGTGGAGATCACCTCGCCCTCCTCCGTGCCGGCCTTGACCTTGGCGGCCTCCATGGCGTTCAGGGCGCAGGGCACCTTCAGGTTGGTCAGGTTGCCGGTGATGAACCCCAGGTATGATCCGCCCGAGCCGAGCATGGGCGTAAACGTGAACACCTCGATGATGGCGACCGTCCAAAACACGGGCGCGACGCCGAGCATCCCCTTGAGCACGTGCGAAAGCTGCGGCCAGGCGCCGTAGTAGACGCAAATGGCGAACGGGACCATCAGCATCATCAAAATGCCGCCCGCCACCCACAGGCGGCCGTAGACGTGCACGCTTTCCATATAGCTTCTTTTTTTCATTGTCAGCGCCTCCTCAGCCGCCCATGAGGGCCGTTATGGGGATCGACAGCGCCATCGCGCCCAGCATGCTGATGGGCAGCGCGTATTGTTCCAGCCACTGCCACTTGAGCGTTCGGATGCACACGGCGAGCACGCCGAGGATCGCGGCGGACGACAGCGCCACAACGATCGGGATCCACCCCGAAAGCCCGGTGCCAATGTCCGCAAACAGCACGCCCAGGAAGGTGGAGATCATGCCCAGGAACATGCAGGTGAGGAAAATGCCGCCCCACTTTTCGTCCTTGGCCTGAAGCTTCAACAGGCCGCCCTGGATTTTTTTCAGCGCAAAGAGGATGATGAAGATGCCCGGGATGATGCCCAGCGTCATCACCCACGCGATGGCGGAAAAGGCGCGCGCGTCCGTCACCGTTTGGCTGATGTCAAGGCCCATGCCCGTGGCCGTGGTGGTCGCGGCGGGCAGCTCGTAGGTGAGCGCGCCCAGCACGCTCAGGCGAAGCCACGGCAGCGGGAACCCGAGGAATTTCGATAGCGTGATCACACCGAGCAGGATCGCGACGGCCGGCGCGACGGTGAACAGCGCGCTGGACGCTACCGTCTTTTGAAGGACCGCCCGGGAAATGCCGATCTCCCGGGCCCGCCGAAGGGCCCTGACCAGAAAAAAGGCGGACTGCGCGATGACGAACACGACCACCGCCGCCGTCAGGGCGTACAGAAACCCGCTGTTTACGGAAAACGGCCGCATGGGAAACCCCTGCCTTCCTTTTGTAAAATCATGCGGATGAGCGTGTACAGTGTATCAGAAAGAAGAAACGCCCGCAAGCGAAGCAACGGCCGAAAAATGGGAAAGATAGGTTTGAAACCGCCGCGTCAATGCCGTATACTAAAATGGGGAAAATTGAAAGAACGAAGGAGGGGACAACCATGCGGGAGCCTTTGAGGCAATATATGCGCCTGGGGCTGGTCCATTTCATGGCCTATCCGTTCGCGATGGCCGGCGAGGGAGAGATTGAAGCCACCGTGCGCCGCGTGCTCGCGGACGACTTTTTTGAGTATATCGAGCTGACGCGCATCAACGATCCGGCGCTTCGCACGCGGGTGGGCGAGCTTTCGCGCCAGGCGGGCGTTCAAGTGGCGTACGGCGCGCAGCCGCAGCTGATGCGCAACCAGGAAAACCTGAACAGCCTGGACGAGGCCCTTCGCCGGCGCGCGGTGGAGCGCATGAGGGCGTGCGTGGACGAGGCGTGCGAGATGGGCGCGGAGGGCATCGCGTTTCTCGCGGGCCGATATGATCCTAAGAGGATCGAGGAAGCCTACCGGGCATTGGTGCAAAGCACGCGCGAAATCTGCGCGTACGCCGCGTCAAAGGGCGATTTGGCCGTTACCCTGGAGGTGTTTGACTACGACGTGGAGAAGTGCTCGCTGATCGGCCCGGCCGCGCTGGCCCGCCGCTTCGCGAAGGAGATTTCCGCCGAGTTTTCAAACTTCGGCCTGATGGTCGACCTCAGCCACATGACGCAGCTGCACGCCACCATCGACGAAAACGTGGACCCGGTCGTCCCTTACATCCGCCACGTGCACATCGCCAACGCGGTGCTTTTGCCCGGCGCGGCGGCCTACGGCGACCAGCACCCGCGCTTTGGGTTCCCCAATAGCGAGGTGGACGTAGGCCTGCTGGCCGCGTTTTTGCGCAAGCTCTTTGCCGTCGGGTACCTGGGCGAGGGAAAGCGGCCCGTCGTTTCCTTTGAGGTCAAGCCCTGGGGCGATGAGGACAGCGAGATGGTGATCGCCGGGGCCAAGCGGTTCTTGCAAGACGCCTGGGCGCTTGTGTAAAGGCAAAAGAGCGGGGGCGCGACGCCCTGCCCTGAACACATTTTTGAAGGAGGAACCTATGAAAATCGTCATTCTGGACGGATACACCCTAAACCCGGGCGACCTGAGCTGGGACGGCTTTTCCGCCCTGGGCGAAGTAACCGTATACGACCGTACGCCGCAAGAGGAGATCCTCTCCCGCATCGGCGGCGCGGAAATCGTCTATACCAACAAGACGCCCCTGACGCGCGAAACCCTTTTCAAAGCACCGAACCTGAAATACGTCGGCGTGCTTGCCACCGGCTACAATGTCGTGGATGTCGCCGCGGCCAAAGAGCTGGGCATCCCGGTCACGAACATCCCCACCTACGGCACCTCCGCCGTGGCGCAGTTCGTGTTCGCGCTGCTCTTGGAAGTGTGCCACCGCGTCGGCCACCATAACGACGCCGTGCAGCAGGGCCGCTGGACGGCTGGCCGCGATTTTTGCTTCTGGGATTATCCGCTCATCGAGCTTTCCGGCAAGACCATGGGCATCATCGGCTACGGCCGCATCGGCCGCGCCACGGCGGACATCGCCCGCGCATTTGGCATGCGCGTGCTGGCCTACGACCCGGGCCAGTCCGGCGAGGACCTGGTGCCGCTTAGCGCGCTGCTTGAAAAAAGCGACGTCATCAGCCTGCACTGCCCGCTTTTGCCCGGCACCGAGGGCATCATCAACCAAGAGACGATCGCCCGGATGAAGGACGGCGTGATCCTGATCAACACCTCGCGCGGGCCGCTGGTCCGCGAAAAGGACCTGCGGGAGGCGCTTTTGTCCGGCAAAGTATACGCCGCGGCGGTGGACGTCGTGTCCACCGAGCCGATTGGGGCGGACAACCCGCTTTTGGGCCTTGCCAACTGCCTGATCACCCCGCACATCGCCTGGGCGCCCAAGGAAAGCCGCGTGCGGCTGATGGACATCGCGGTGGACAACCTGAGGCGCTTTCTGGAGGGAAACCCCGTGAACGTGGTCAACCCGTAAAACCGCGAAGGAAGAGGATAGGGGGCGCGCGGATTGGAGCGGGCGGCCTCGCTCGCACGGCGCACCCATCCGCAGCTTTCATGCCGTCCCGGACCGCCCCGCAGGCGGGACAGTCCAAAAAGCGGAGGCGGTCGCGCCAAGCCGGCGCGACCGCCCCGTTTTGATCTGTTTGGTATATCCGAAAATCCCCGGGATTACTTCGCTAGCGCCTCGGCGAAAAAGTCTGCCGCACCGTTCGCCACGGCGCTTAGAATATCCGTCTTGTCGCTGTAGAAGCCATAGCTGTGGCCGTCGCCGGTCGCCTCGATCACCTGGGCGTTCAAGGCCTCGGCGACGGACTTGGAAATGTCGGGCGCCACCGCCTCGTCGTCCTTCGCGTAGATCACCAGCGCCTTGCCGGCGAACTTAGCCGCCGCATCTGTGGCCACGGCTTCATACTTTTCCAGATCCGCAAACCATTCGCGGCTCAACTCCTGCTTTTGGCCATAGATCGTCGTGAACTCGACAAACCCGTCTTTGTCGGCCGTGGCCTTCAGGGCCGCGTAGCCCTCCTCGCCGCCGAACAGGCCCTTGATGTCGCCCGCGGCTGGCGCGAGCAGCGCGGCGGCCGTAAAGCCGTACGCTTCTTCGGCCATCAGCTCCAGGGCGATGCGGCCGCCCATGCTGTAGCCGAAGATGCCGACGTTTTCGGCATTCACGGGATAGTTCGCCGCCGCGTATTCAATGGCGGCGAGCACGTCCTGCTTCATGTTGGACAGCGCGTTTTTCTGGAAGCTTTCGGTGCTTTCCCCGCAGCCGGGGAAGTCCATGCGGATGGTGGCAATGCCCTTTTCGGCCAGTGCCTTGGCGATCGCGGCAAAGCCGATGTTCTCCTCGCGGCTGCCGCCGTGGCCGTGCGCCATCACGACCAGCGGGAAGGCGCCCTCGCCTTCGGGCAAAACGACGGTGGCGGGCACCGAAACGCCCCGCGATTCATAGGCGACGACGGCCTCCTCGGCCAGCGAAAGGCCGCACACGCCCAGCGCGAGCAGCAGCGAAAGGGATAGAGATAACCACTTTTTCATACCTTGTATTCACCCTTTCTTCCATGTTGTAACGGGGTGTTTCAGCGGAAACAAACGCATCCGCCCTCGTTTATCGTAGCACGCGCGGGGCGGCCTGTCCATAGTGAAAACGCGCTTCAGGCAGGCGTTTCGTCCGCCAGACGGTCGGCAAACTGCCTTAGCAGCCCCAGATCCCAGAGCATGGAGCTGGTCAGGTATTTGTCGCGGATCTCGCGCGAGCCGATCAGGGCTTTTTTGGTGTCCGCGCGGCTTATGCCGATGTCCTCCGGCCGGGTCGCCATGCCGAGGCTTTGCATCAGCGAAAGGATCTCTTTGGTATCGGGCAGTTCCCGGCGCAGGATGGCGAGGATGTCGTCCCAATGGGCGATCAGGGTATCCAGCCGCTTTTCGTGCCGCGTCGGGTCGTTCTTTCGGTGGACGGTTTGCTCCGCCCGGATGACCTGCGGGGCGGCCGCGCCGAAGATGCCCCGCATCTCGGCCTCCCAAAGGTCCTGTGAAAACGCGCGCATCGCCGCGGCGGCGGCTTCGCGGCTGGGCGTGATGCTGCGGACGCGGTCCAAAAGGGAAAGCGTCAGGGCTGTGCCCACGCCCACCTGCGCGCCGTGCAGGCGGCTTTTTTCACCGCGCTCCAGGGCCATCATCTCCCAGAGGTGGGAAAAGTAGTGCTCAAGCCCGGACGCCGGGCGCGAGATTTCCGCAAAGCTCATCGCCACGCCGGAGAGGATCAGACCCTCCATGACGGCGCGCACCGCGGTCTCGTCCCGGTCGATCAGCCCTTGGGCCGAGGCGACGCACCTTTTAAGCGACGCCCTCACCAGCGAAGCGATGTTTTCGCAGTAATACTCGCCCGTCACCAGGTGGGAGATGCGCCATTCGCACACGGAGACGTACTTGGCCAGCATATCGCCAAGCCCGGCGCGCAGCATCTCCATCGGGGCCTGGCACAGGATGTCGGTGTCGGCCAGGATGACGGCGGGGCAGAGGTTGTAGAGCGATACCTTGACCCGGTTTTGGATCATGGACGAGGAGTTGGAGGCATACCCGTCCATGGACGGCGCGGTCGCGACGACCAGCAGGGGCAGGCGCGCGGCGTGGCAGAGCACCTTGCAGCAGTCGTTCAGCACGCCCGACCCCACCGCGACCACCCCGTCCGCCTCGGGGGGAAGCGCCATCGTGAGGCTGCCGACCGCGCGCTCGTCCGGCTCGATCGGCCCTTCCTGATCGGGGAACACGAAGAGTGTGTAAGAAATGTGCGCACTGTCCAGCCGTTGCGCGGCGCGCGCGCCGGCGGCGCGGTAGGTGTTTTCATCGCACACCACGAACGGGCGGGCGATGCCGGCGGCGGAAAGCGCGCCCGGGAGCGCTTCGATCGCGCCGGGGCCGATGTGAACGCCGCGCAGGGGCGCCCTGTGGCGGCGGCCGCACGCGCAGGCGTGGCCGGCTGGGTCCAGCAGGGTGTGAAGGTCGGCGGTAGAAAAATCAAGCAATGGGGCGGCCTCCTTGTCAAATGCGGGGTGGGTGGGGCGGGGTGTCCGGGGGATCTCCTCATCAAAGGATGAAGGGGATGGCTGAAGCGCGGGGGCGTTCTTTTGTCGCGAAAGCAACGCGCCGACGCGCCCCAAAGAAGGGGCCCGGGGATGAAATCCCCGGCGGTTTCCAAAGGCGGCGCCTTTGGCCGCCGGAGGCCCTTTCCCGCGCGGGGCAAAGCGGCCAAGGAGGTATCACCCGGTATCCCCGCGCCGCACGCCTTTCCCGGCCCGCAACACCCGTGCGGCGCGGGTTCCTCCCCGATGCTCGCGCG
>CAZUIA010000120.1:0-8612 GCA_964620835.1 uncultured Oscillospiraceae bacterium | reverse complement strand
CTAGCAATCTTGTCCAACATCAAGGGAGGCGTTATACTTGATGTTGGACAAGAGTGCTAGTCGTACACCTAATGGCCGCCTTTTCCACGGATCAACGCCAAAAACGCTTGATGGTGCCGCAGGGCAATTTGCCGAAGACATGATAGAATTAAAGCGCGCATAAGCCCCGCGCGTGGTCTTCAATATCGGTTTTTCAGAATCGGAAAGGTAGCTATCGGGATGAAAAAAAGGAACCGTCTTGCAATCCTGGCGCTTGTGATTGGGGTGACGGCAATCGGAGCGATGCTCTTGCTTCGCCCCCAACGGGTGAACGATGGAACGATCACGGTAATGGCTTCACCGGACGACGGCTTTTTCTGGGCCTACCTGCTCTATGTTCCTGATCGCGTCACGAGCCCATACCTGCTGGTCATTCCCAACAATACCGGTTCCGTAGCGGATGATTTACGGGTGCACACGCAGGCCGCCGCCAATTTGATGGAATGGAAAAAGGCGGACGCGGATGAACTGGGAACCGTGCTCTTGATTCCGGTATTTCCGCGGCCGGAGTCCATCGGCCATGTCTATACCCACGCCTTGGACCGGGATTGTCTCCAGATTGCACAGCCAACGCTGGAACGGCTGGATCTTCAGCTCATCGCCATGGTCGAACACGCCCGGGAGCGGCTCGCCCGTCAAGAGCGGGCTCTGTCCGATCAGGTTCTCCTATATGGGTTCTCGGCTTCCGGCATGTTTGCCAACCGCTTTGCGCTGTTACATCCCGACAGGGTCAGAGCGGCGGCTATCGGCTCTCCGGGCGGCTGGCCTATCGCCCCGGCAGCGCAGGCGGACGGCAAGGATCTCCCCTACCCGATCGGCATTGCGGATGTGGAGCAGCTAACCGGGGTCGAGGTTGATGCGCAGGCATTCGCCCGGATTCCACAACTGTTTTTTCTCGGAGATGAGGATACCAACGATGCGTCCGAAACCTGCTATCTGGAGGATATGCGGGAACTGACGGCGGACGATTTCGGGCATTCGCCCGTGGAGCGATGGCCCAAGGCGGAGGCGCTCTATACCCAATGCGGGGCGAATGCCGCCTTTTCCCTCTATCCGGGCGTGGGGCATGAATTTACCGACGAAATGAGGGAGGATGTCCTTGCATTTCTTTCGACATATGCGCAATAGCGTCCCATTGCGCACCAATAGGACATCGGCCTGTGTTTACATCCCCACCATGGAAGTGTCAGAATCCATATCGCCTATGTTCAAGCAAATCGCATACATCAACTCTTTTTGGATCTTTTCGTCCGCCGAGGATGCACAGGCGCTATATGCGCTTTGTGATTTGACGGTTCTGGAGCAATCCCGCGCGCTTGGCCATGCTTTTGGGCTGCGCTTTTTCCTGATGCCTGCGCCTCTCTTTGCGGCAGCGGGCGTCTTTTCGTCTTGGGCAGCGGCTGCCCGCTCATACCAAGTTTTTTCGGCCTCGGTTCACGGGCCTTCGGTTCCGAAGGCGTGAGCACCTCCATCGGCCAAGGGCTTTCCACCCGTGTGATCCGCTTTCCAATCATTCGCTCAATGGTGGTCATCGCCTTGACCTCATCAATGCAGCAAAAGCTAATCGCACAGCCGGGCAGCCCGGCACGCCCTGTGCGGCCAATGCGGTGAATGTATGCTTCCGGCTCCACCGGGATGTCGTAGTTGATCACATGCGAAAGGCCCGCAATATCAATGCCGCGCGCCGCGATGTCGGTGGCGATCAGCACCCGAATCTTGCCGCTTTTGAACTGGCTGAGTGCTTCCTGCCGCGCATATTGCGATTTATCCCCATGGATGGCGCGCGATTCAATGCCTGCCGCGTTCAACTCCTTGACGACACGGTCGGCACCATGGCGAGTTCTCGTGAACACCAGCGCATTTTCGATCTCGGCCTGCCCAAGCAAGCGCGCAAGCAGCAGCTTTTTGTTGGCCTTGTCAACAAAGTACAGCGACTGCCGAATCGCGTCGACCGTGCTGGTGACAGGGTCAACCTTCACTGTCTCGGGCTGGACAAGCATGCTCATCGCCAGCTTCTCGACCTCTTCGGGCATTGTCGCAGAGAAAAAAAGCGTCTGCCGCTTTTTTGGCAAGAGCCCGACCACGCGGCGCACGTCATGGATGAAGCCCATATCCAGCATGCGGTCGGCCTCATCAAGCACGAAGATTTCGATGGCGTCCAGACGGATGAAGCCCTGCCCGATCAGGTCGCATAACCTACCCGGGGTGGCAACCAGAATGTCCACACCCCGCGAAAGCGCAAGCGTCTGCGCACCTTGGGCGACACCCCCAAAGACGACACAGGAAATTAAGCCCAGGCGTTTGCCATAGTCCCGAAAGTTCTCATAGTTTTGCTGTGCCAATTCCCGCGTCGGCGTCAGGACCAGCGCGCGAATCGTTCGCCGGCCGGCGCGCGGCGACTGTGAGAGCAACTGCAGAATCGGCAGCGCGAACGCTGCGGTCTTTCCGGTACCCGTCTGAGCACATCCGAGAATGTCTTTTCCCGCGAGCACCAAAGGGATCGTCTCACGCTGAATTGGCGTCGGCGCCTCATATCCGGATTGTCTCACCGCCATCAGCAGCGGTGCAATAAGGTTCATTTCGTTAAACTTCATAATTTCCTTTTTATATCCATTTTTTTTACGGCTATTGCAGCCTTCTTTTAGTATAGCACATTTTCGGACATTCATAAACACAAAACGGGCCGCAAATCCCGGCCGGCGCATAGCGGAGCCATCAGGTCATAGACGAATTTGAAAGAAGTACTCTCATCAATTGCTGTCAATAAATGATCTTCGGGGATAAGCTCGCGCAGATCCATCAGGATGATTTCTGCCTGTCCGCTCTGACGGCCCGTCATGGCATACTCCCTCCTGTTTACAGGGTTAATATCCCATATCTTCTCGCCTACCGCCATTTTGTCAACAGGTCCTTCATTATATGTGATATATGGTGACATATGACCTGCCATCTTACGCGAACGTTCTTCACATCCATGGTCCGTTGCTAAAGCAAAGGTGTTTTCGGACGGTATTGCGCAAAAGCCCGAAAATAATGCATTTCCGGGCTTTGTCTTGTCTTGGCTAGGTTGGAATCCGGCCGCTGATCCTGCATAGGAAAGCGTTTGGCCGGTTGCAAAACGGCGCTGGTTTTAAGCCTTCCATTCGACCCCGCACAGACCTGGTCAGTCAGAACAGGTTTAGGATGCTCACCGGATGATACCCACAGTTCGGGCAGTCCGGCGGCGTGATCAGGACGATTTTTTCTGCTAAAAAGGTATAGACAAACTGGCAGTTCGGGCACGTATAGCTCTGGGTCACCACAGACTCCCTATCCTCGAGGGGATACGCGCCGCCCGCTGCTTCCGCAACGGCTTCATCCGTCAGTTCCGCGCCTGCGTCCTTTCTTTCCTCGCACATGGCTTTTCCTTCCTCCCGCATAATCCGATTTTGAGCAGCCTCCGGGCTGGATCGACTACAAATCCACCGGGTATCCGCACTGCGGGCAGGTCGGCGGCGGCCCCAGGACGCTCCGCGTGAAAAAGAAGACAAACTGGCAGTTCGGGCACGTATAGCCCGGGGGCTTCGGTTTTTCTCCATTCTGGATCTCGTCGAAGAAACTGCCGCCCGTCGCCTCCTCGACGGCTTCATCCGTCAGCCTTACATTTTCGTCCTTTCTTTCTTCATTCATGATTTTCTCTCCTTCCTGGAATGCCCGGCTTTCAAAAGCTTCCATGCGGGATCGACCGCGTTCTCCCGGGATACCCGCAGCGCGGACAGTTCGGCGGCGTGATCACGTCGGTCTGCGGGACGATGAAGGAATAGACAAACTGGCAGTTCGGGCACACATAGTCTCGGGTCACCAAGTTGATTTCAATTTCGAAGTCCGAATTTCCGCCCGTTGCTTCCTCAACGGCTTCATCCGTCAACTGTGCGCTCACGTCCTTCTTTTCCTCGCTCATGACATTTCCTCCTTTCCAAAAATACGTCCTCCCGTCTCTTGGGATTGCGGACATCATGGCCCTTCGAAAGGCGCGTAGGGCACCAATTCGGTGCGCACATCGGCCGGTACGTGCGCATTGTCTCGCATGGTCACGCCGCGATAGACCCCCATTTTGGCGCGGGACGCGCACTACGCCTCATACGCCCCCTTGGGTCCGCCTCCCGCCCATTCGGCCTCCCCGCCCGCCAGTCCGGCAGCCGCGCCACGGATTCTTACGTTATCCCACCGGCTTCTCGGCACCGTTTTCAGCCTTTTTCCGTCATTTGCCTTCCAAAATGATGATTCTTCCATTGTCGTTCGGGTTTCCGGAAGAATTTTGGTTGGCCCGGCAGCCTGGGCAGGACGGCGTGCCCGGGTTTTCATTGGCGGGGTGTCTGACAGGATAAACACACCCGCAGATCGGACACTGGATGCAGCTGATCACCGTGAAGTCGTTTCCGCCCGTCGCCTTTTCAATGTCCTCATCCGTCAGCTCGGCAGGCCTGTTCGTGGTTTCATCGCTCATGGTTTTCCCTCCTTTTAATCGTGCATGATGGTTCGCCGGGTTTCAGCCGTGCCTTTGGTAGCGCGCTAATAGGCCGTCGTCACCTCCACAAAGCCGGTGTCGTCCAGGCGCTGTCTGGCGATCAACTCGGCAAAATAACCATTTTGGGCGATCAGCTCCTCATAGCTGCCGTCTTCGGCGATCTTCCCCTTGTCGAGCACGAGGATCCTATCGCACTGCCTGATCGTGGAAAGCCGGTGGGCGATGACGATGCGCGTGCATTTGAGGCGGTCGAGGGATTTCGATACGCGCTTTTGCGTGATGTTGTCCAGCGCGCTCGTGGCTTCGTCAAACATGATGATCTTCGGCCTTGGCGCCACGGCGCGGGCGATCATCAGCCGCTGCTTCTGCCCGCCCGAAATGCCGCCCGCGCCCTCCGAGATCACAGTGTGCATGCCCATGGGCATGGCGCGGATGTCGTCCGCAATCCCGGCGATTTCGGCGGCCTCCCACGCGTCCTCCATGGTCAGCCACGGCGCGGCGACGACGATGTTTTCGTAAATGCTGCCCTGCATGAGCTTTCCGTTTTGCATCACCACGCCGATGCTCCGGCGAAGCGAGCGAAGATCGAGCGTGCAAAGGTCCTTGTTGTCGTAGTATACGGCACCGCGGCCCGGCGTTTCAAAGCCGAGAAGCAGGCGCAGCAGGGTGGACTTTCCGCAGCCCGTTTGCCCGACGATGGCGATATACTGCCCCGGGCGTATCTTCAGCGACAGGTTTTCGATGACCGGCGGCATGCTTTCGCTGTAGCGGAAGGAGACGCTCGACAGCTCGATGGCGCCCGATACCTTTGTGACGATCTTTTTGCCCGCCGCGATCTCGGGCACGGCTTTCAGCAGCGGCATCGCCATATCGAGTGTCGGCTTGATGTCCGCCAGGGTGCTGACGATGCCGAACAAAGAGAGAAACGCGCCGCTGACCAGCCCGTACGCCACGGTGAAGGCCATGTACCCGGAAACGCCGACCCCGGTTTTGACGGCAAAATAATACATCGCCAGCGTGCCGATGCCGCCCACGGCCGAGGAGAGCACGCCGCTAAATTTGATAAAGGCCGGCGGATCGTACCTGAGGCGCGCGACCCCGGTATACGCGCCCGCCCACCGCCCGAACGCGCGCTTTTCCGCCCCTGTCAGGCGCAGCTTTTGGATGCCCGTGAGGAGGGCATATTGCATGCCGTTTTGCTTGGCCGAAAGCTCCATGGTCTTTCTGCTGCGTTTCACGCCCCAAAGCGCGGTGGCGAGCGTGATGAGGCACGACGCGAGCGTTACCAAAAGCGCGGGATAGACAAGCCCCGGCGCATACGCGAAGATCTGCCCGATATACACGAGCGAAAACAGCGAGGTGAGCCCCACGGAAAGGATCGCCTCCTGCAGCGTGCGGCAAAGCTTTCCCACGCACTCCACACGGGTGGACAGTTCGCCCGCGGCGTAGCGCTTGAAAAAAGACGCGGGCAGGGAAAGCACCCGCATCATGGCCGCCGACTGCACACCCATGCTTATTTTGGAGTTCAATCGCGCCTGAATGAGCGAGGAGGTGATGCCGATGAGCGTTTGGCTCACGGAAACGCCGACGAAGAACACCGCGATCGGGAGGACCAGCGAGGCGTTTCCGCTTGGCAGCACCTTGCCAAAGAGCAGATTGTTGACATAGGGAAGCAGCATGCCCATCAGCGCGACGGCAAGGGCGGCGAGCAAAACCATGGCAAAGTCGGCGGCCGACAGCGTCCTGAGCGTATAGAGGAGCAGGTCCGCGACGCGAAGCTCCTTGAGCGGAAAGGGTTTATAAAAGCAGATGGCCTCGCTTGCCAGGCGGGTCTTTTTCGTTACCTTCACGCGCCGCCCCGCATCATAGTCCATATAGGTGTAGCCGCCGGCCGCGCCGGGGATCAGCGCGACGATCGCGCCGTCCGCCGTGCTGCCGAGCAGCGCGCCGATCGAGTCCTTGTACCAGCCCTCTTCAAGCCGTACGGCCCTGCGCATGATGCCGTGCGGGCGCATATAAAACTCAAGCCTCTCGTTTAAGTCGGGAAACGCTTCGTCCGTTTCCTCCATGCGGATGCCGTAATACGAGAGCATTTCGGCGATGGCGCCGCCGGCGCGCCGGTCGCTTGACGCAAAGCCGCTCAAAATGGTTTTGCCCGTGACCACGGAGGACATCTCGGAAAAGGCGTCGGCAAATTGCGCGTCGTCGTTTTGCAGACGCTGCCTGATCTGCTCGTCAAACCAACTCATTGCCGCACCCCTTTCTATTCGCTCATCACGAGCCTTGTATAATAGCCGTTTTTTTGCAGCAGATCCTCGTGGGTTCCCCGTTCCACCACCTCGCCGCGCTCGATCACCACGATCTCGTCGCAGTCGCGGATGGTGGAAAGCCTGTGCGCCACAATGATCAGGGAGATGCCCCTCTCCCTCACGGCGCGGGCGACGTTGAATTCGGTTTTGGCGTCGAGCGCGCTCGTCGCTTCGTCCATGATGATGAGCGTGGGGTCCTGCGCGAGCACGCGGGCAATCTCCATGCGCTGCCTTTGGCCGCCCGAAAAATCCCTTCCGCCCTCGGTGAGCCTGTAGCGGTATCCGCCCTCGCGCTGCATGATGTCGTCGTGAAGCTGCGCGTCGCGCGCGGCGAGGATCATTTCAAAATCCTCGATCGAGCTGTCCCACATCTTGATGTTGTTGGCAATGGTATCCTCAAAGAGGATGATCTCCTGATCGACGACCGCCACGGAACCCGTGAGCACCTCCCGCCGTATGGAGGAAAGCGGCTGCCCGTCAAAAAGTATTTCCCCGCTCCACGGAGCGTACAGCCCGGAAATGAGCCTGGACAGGGTCGATTTTCCGCAGCCCGACGCGCCGACCAGCGCCACGCTTTTTCCGGGGGCGAGCGTAAGGTTGAAGTTTTTCACGACGGGTTCTGAAAGCCGCGAATAGCCGAACGTCAGGTTTTGGATCTCCAGCGCGCCGCTGAGCTTTTGATAGGCGGCGGTATCCCCGTCCTTGTCCTGCGCCGGGGCCTTGGGCGCCAGCATGCGGTCCACCGGGTATTTCAGAACGTCCTCGATGCGCTCCATGCCGCTGCGCATTTCCTGCAGGGATTGGCCCGCCGCGATAAACTTGACCGCCGGAGACTGAAAGGCGCGCATGAAGCCCTGAAACGCCAGGATCATGCCCACCGTAAAGCTGCCCCGCATGGCAAGCAGCACGCCGAGCATGAGGATAGAAGTGTTCGCCAAGGAGGAAACGAGGCCGGGCACCGCGCCGAGATACTGGTTTACGCGGAGGAACCGCACGGTGCCCGTGTTCACCCCGGCCTGATAGCCGGACCACTTTGCAAAATAGCCGTTTTCCGCGCCGCTTGCCTTGATGGTTTCGATCATTTCAATGCCGGATACGGTCGCCGCAGCGAGCTTGCCTTCGTCGCGCATCTGCGCGCGGGCGATGTTGACGCGCATTTTGGAGATGATTTGCGCTACGAGCATGTTGGCCGCGATGGAGCCGATCCCGATGAGCGTCAGGAGGGGGCTGTAGCGCAGCATGACGGTCAGGTAAAAAACCAGCATGACGAAATCCAGCGCCATGGGCGCGAACTTTCGAATCAGCGCGGAGGCGACGTCCTGGTTGGCCGCGGCCCGCCCGGCGATGTCGCCGGCCATGCGCTGAGAAAAGAACTCCATCGGCAGGCACAGCACATGCCACAGAAAGGCCGCGTTGGCGACGATCGCGAGCTTCCCCTCGATTTTCAGGCTGTAGGCGGCGTTGATCGCCTGCGCGATCAGGGAAACGGCGGTCAGGCCCGCCAAGGCCAGAAGGAACGGAGAAAGCCATGCGGGGTTTCGCCCGGTCAGCAGCCTGTCGAGAAAAATGCGCGAAAAGGCGGGCTGGATGATCCCGACCAGCGCGCCGATGAGCGCGGTAACGGCCACGAACGCGAACGCCGCGCCTGTGCCGCGCAGCTTCTCTCCGGCAAACGAAAGGACGGAGCGCGGCTTTCCGCCCGGCACGAATTCTTCCGTCGGCGAAAAGGCCAGGCATACGCCGGTGAACGACCGGTC
>CAZUIA010000119.1:0-8673 GCA_964620835.1 uncultured Oscillospiraceae bacterium | reverse complement strand
CCACCGTCATCAGGCACAGCGCGTGCTTGCCCGCGCGCATCGCGCACAGGTACAGCGCCGCGGCCTCCATCTCGGCGGCGAGGATGCCGAGCCTCGCAAGCGCCTCTTCATTTCGCGCGTGCTCGTGGTAAAACACGTCCGAACAGTAGGTGGGGCCGACGTGCAGCCGGATGCCGAGCCGGCTGGCGGCCTCGTCCGCTTTTTTGAGTAGGGAAAAACTGGCCGTGGGGGCGATGCTGCCCGGAAACCCGAACTGGAACCCGAACGTGGACTCGGTGGAGCAGGAAAGGCTGGCCACGATGTCGCGCATGCCGACGCTTTTTGACACGGCCCCGGCGGTGCCCACGCGGATGATGTTTTCCACGCCATAGAGCGTGAACAGCTCGTGCGCGTAAATGCCGATGGCGGGCATGCCCATGCCGCTGGCCATGACGGAGACGCGCTTGCCCTCGTACGTGCCGGTGTACCCCTGCACGCCGCGCACATCGTTGACAAGCTTCGCGCCTCCCAAATACGTTTCTGCGATAAACCGCGATCGCTGCGGATCGCCGGGCATGAGCACGGTTTTTGCAAAATCGCCCGGAAGGGCGGCAATGTGCGGCGTGGGCGTTCTGTCGTGCATGGAGGGGCGCCCCCTTTGGTAAAATGTTGCCATGCATATCATTCGCCGCCGCTTGGGCTTCTCCTGCCCTGTGGGTTGAAAATCCCGCTTGTGTTTGTATATAATGTCAATACGCTGGCAGAAAGGAAACAGGCTTATGTACGTTTTATTCGTGGACGCCTGTCCGCGCGGGGAGGGGGTCTCCCGGACGCTTTCGCTTCTTCACGCGTTTGAAGCGGCATTTTCGAAAGCGTACCCAAAGGTCAAGAGGCGCACGCTTCGGCTCGATGCCCTGCGGCTATCGCCGATCGACGGCGAAGCGCTTTCGCGCCGCGAGGCGCTGATCGACGCGGCGAGGTGGGACGATCCGCTGTTTGCGCCCGCACGGGAATTCATGGAGGCGGACGGCGTCATCGTGGCCGCGCCGTATTGGGACCTGATGTTCCCCGCGATGCTGAAGGTGTACATCGAGCACCTGTTCATCCGGGAACTGACCTTTTGCTACCGAGACGACCGGCCCATCGGCCTTTGCAAGCCGCGGCGCGCGCTGTTTTTGACCACGGCGGGCAGCCCGATCGGGGCAAATGACTTTGGCGCTTGCTACCTTCAGGCGGTCTTTTCGATGCTCGGCATCCCAACGTTCGACTGTGTCCGCGCCGAAGGGCTGGACATCGCGGGCGCGAATGTGCCGGAAATCCTTGAAAAGGCGAGGGCGGAAACGGAGCGCCTTGCGGGAAACTGGCAGCACACCCTATGATCTCCACTATACATACCGGGGCGGATCGTGTATGATGTGCGCAGGACAAGGAGGTTGCATATGACGAAAAAGAGGACGGCGATGCTTGCCCTTTTGGTAATATTTGGTATTTTTTGCGCAGTGAACACGGGCTTTTCCGAAGCGACTTTAGCCGCCCGGCCGTACGGCGCGCCGGTGGACGGCACGATTCGGGTGCTGCTTTCCTCCCTCGGCCAAAGGCAGGCGCTCGGGCTGACGCTCGCGGGCGCATATTCGGTCGGCAGCGACCGGGGATTTCAGTTTGAGCCGGATACGGAGATCAGGCTGGGGCTTGAAAACGGAAACATTGTTCTGGAAGTCGGCGGCGCGGCGATCGACATGGGCGGCGGGTTCACGCTGGTTCGCCATTTGGACGCGCAGGGCAACGCCGGCGGCGCGTACATCCACGAATCGGAAAAGGACACGCTCTATTGCGGCGATCTTTCCTTCGGCGTTTCGGGCGGCAGCCTGCGCGTGATCGTGGCGCTGGATATTGAGGAATACCTGTACGGCGTGGTGCCCTACGAGATGAGCGACACGTTCCCCCTGGAGGCGCTGAAGGCCCAGGCCGTGGCCGCGCGCACATACGCCATGCAGCGAAAGACGCGCAACCAGGACCTTGACTACGACGTCGTCGACACGACGAACGACCAGGTGTTCAAGGGCCTGGACGCAAGGTTCTTGCGGCCGATTCAGGCGGTGGACGAGACGCGCGGCATCGTGGGCATGCTGCCGGACGGAAGCTACGCCGAATGCTTCTATTCGGCCTCCAACGGCGGCCAGACGGCGCTGGCGAGTGACGTGTGGGGCAAGGGCAACTTCGCGTACCTGGACATGCGCGACGACCCGTATGATCTGGAAAACCCGGAAAGCGTCGTGAAAAAGGCCACGATTCCAAAGGACGCGACGAAGATGGCCGAGCCGCTGTACGGCCTGCTGGTCGAGCAGGTCGGGCAAAAGCTCATCGCCTCGGGCCAACTCAGGCAGGGGGAGGCGGTCGGCCTGTCGCGCGTGGAGAAGGTGGAGGCCCTTTTGCCCTTGTACGGGGGCGAAAGCCGGCAATACGGCACGATCCGCTTTACGGTCAAGGCCAGTGTCCGAAGGCTCCTGCCCGCTTCGACGAGCCAGCCGCAGCAGCTTGGCGAGGCGGAAACGCTGGAAACGCCGCTTGCCGTTGACCTGTCGTTTTACGGGCAGGTTCGGTCGGCGCTGAACATCGCGATCAACACCAGCAGCTATGAGCTGGTGGAGGTCTCGGAAACGGACGAGGGCTTTGTCCTCACCACCCGCCGCTATGGGCACGGGGTCGGCCTGTCCCAGCGCGGCGCGCAATGGATGGCCGGCACCTACAACATGAACCACCTGGAGATTTTGAATTTCTACTATCCGGGCCTTGCGCTCGTGCAAATGACGTGGATCGAAAAACCGCTGACAAAGGCCGCCGCGCTGCCCGAGAGCCTCGGGTTCGCGGCGGCTCGTCCTACGCCCGCGCCCACGCCCGGGCCGCTGCCCGCACTTTCGGAGGGCGAGTATTACGCCGCGGTACGGGTGGAAGGCGTTGATTCCACGCTGAACGTGCGGGAGGAGCCGTCCCTTGCGGGCCGGCTGATCGGCCAGCTTCGGAACGGTGCGCGCATGATCGTCATGGCGGAAACCGAAGACGGCTGGGCCAGGATGAAAACGGCGGAGATCGAGGGGTATGTGTCGATGCAGTTCATCGTGAAGGAAACGGAAGGACAGGCAGCCACGTTTGAGTATTGACGGCGGGCCAATCGACTAAGCTTTCATAGGCGTGGCGCGGCGCTTTTATCATGCGACGAAAACCCCCGCTTCGCGCGGGGATTTTCTTTGCGTACGCAAAAGACCGCCGTGCTTTTCAACACAGCGGCCCGGCTTCGTTTAGCCATTGAGAGATTTGCTTCTTGTTTATAATGGATCTCCGACAATTTTGGTTTCTGCACGTTTTGCGCCCGCAGCCTGCCTAACCCACACAATCCGCTTCAGAGCGTCCAGGGGCTTTGATCGGCATCCACCGTCAAGGCAGACCTGCATACTATGCCCGGGGTCCGCAAATCCATCCCCTGACAGCGCTTACCCGCGTCTTCTTCGCAGCGCGAACGCTCCGCCGCCCAAGGCCGCCACACCCGCGACGATCAGGGCGATCCACCAGGGGGATATGCCGCCGGAGGTGGCCGCCGGCTCGTCGGTCGCTGCCGGGGTTTCCGTCCCTGCCGGGGTCTCGGTGACCGCCGGGGCTTCCGTTGCCGGCTCCTCCGTAGCGGTTTGTGTCGGCGCTGCCGCCACCGTCTCTGCGGGCTGCTGCGTCGGATCCTTCGACGTTTCCGTGCTGGGCTTGGGCTCCGCGGAGGTCTGGGTCGAAAGCGTGCCCGTCGTGCCGCCCGGCGCGGGGGACTGGGTCCCTCCCTCGATCAGCACCGGCGTGTTTGTCGGGGTATCGACGACGGTGGCATCCACCGGTTCGGCCCCGTCTTCGATCACGCTGAGCACCGGCGTGGCTTCCGCGCCGGCGGCCGTCTGCGCGGGGGAAACGGTCGCGTTATAGGCGGTGGACGCGGGCCCCGGCGTAATGTCGCCGGTCACAAGGCCCTTGCCATCCGCTCCTGTCGGCTGGGTGGTCACGGAGGCGTCATACTTCGTCGCTTCCGGGCTTGCGGTGATATCGCTTTGGACGACGCCCTGCCCGTCCGTACCCGTCGGCTGAACGGTCACGGACGCGTCGTATTTCGTCGGCGACGGGCCCGCGGTGATCTCGCTTTGGATGACGCCCTGCCCGTCCGTACCCGTCGGCTGAACGGTCACGGACGCGTCGTATTCCGTCGGGTCAGGCTTTGGGGTAATGTCACGCGTAACCACCTGCTGCCCGTCTATGCCCGTCGGCTGCGCCGTCACGGACGCGTCGTACGCCGTCGGGTCGGGCTTTGGGGTGATGTCGCGCGTGATCACCTGCTGCGTGGCGCCGGCGCCTGTGGTCTGCGGCACAACGCCGGACGCATAGCTGGTCGGCATCGGTTGGCTCGGGTCGATCCAGGCTTCGCCGCCCTCGCCGGTGCGCACCAGGGGTGTCGCGTCCGACGCAGGCACGGGGCCGGGCGTCACGATGGAATAGGCCATCGGCGTCGGCAGAAGCTGGATCTCCTGGGACGGATCGGCCGGCTTGCCCGCGATGGGATTGCCCTCGGCGTCGGCCGGGTAGAACCCCGCCGCGCCGTTTTCCCTTGCCCCGTATACGCGGAACACTTTTTGGCCCGCCTTGTCCTCAAAGGCATACAGCCCATGCTCGCCCTCCACGGCGATGTAATACGGCGGGAATTCGGCGGGCGTTTGCGGGGTGAAGCCCTCCGCCAGCGCCGAAAGATCTCCCTCGGGCGTCACCGGCCCGGCATCCGGGATCGGCGTGCCCTCGGCGTTTGCCGGGTAAAATCCGGGGTCCTTTTTGCCGTACGCGCCAAAGACGCGGTAGATCGGCTCGCCGTTTGCGTCTTCAAAGGCATATACGCCATTTTGCCCCTCGACGATGGTGTAGTACGGGGGCACCCACTCGGGCGCCGCGGGTTCAAACTTCGGCGGGGGAATGCGCGCCAGATCGGACGCCGGCTGCACGGGCAGCGCGTCCCTGGCGACATTGCCCTCGGCGTCGCTTGGGTAAAACTGCGGCTCGCCCCGGTTCAGGCTGCCGTACGCGCGGTACTGGGTCTGCCCGTCCACATCCACGAAGGACCACACGCCCGGCACGTCCGTCGCCTCGTAAAAGGCCGGCGGCTCGGGCAAATCGGCCGGCTCAAACCCGGCGATGTACCGTTCAAAGTCCGCTTCGGGGTCGACGGGCGTCGCGCCCTCCACGGGCTGCCCGTCCGGCCCGGCCTCGTAGAACGCGGGGGCCTTTCCGTCCAGCACGCCGTACACGCGCTTCACCGGGTTGCCTTCCCGGTCCGTCACCGTGAACAGCCCGTTCTCGCCCACCTTATAAAACGGCGGCACCTCGGCGGGCTTGACCGCGTCAAACCCTTTGATGTAGCTGTCAAAGTCCTCCTGCGGGCTGACCGGCTGCGCGCCCTGTTCGACGTTGCCCTTTTCATCCGCTGGGAAGAAGGCCGGCTCCGAGCCGTCCAGACGGCCGTACGTGCGCAGCCTCGTCTCGCCGTCGCGGCCGGTAAAGCCGTACAGGTTTTCCCCGATCGGCTGGTAGTGCGCGGGCACCTCCGGCGGCTGCGCCGCGCCAAAGCCCTCGATGTGCTGGGTGTAGTCGTCCGCCGGGTTAACCGGGGTCAGGGCGGAGGGCTCCTTCTGGCCCGTCTCCGCCGGGTAGAACGCGTCCGGCCCGCCGTCCACGCGGCCGTGCACGCGAAGCACCGTCTCGCCGTCGCGCGTGGTCAAGCCGTACACGCCCGGCTCCACCTCTTGATAGTAAGGCGGCAGCGCCTCGGGCGCGGTCGGCACGAAGCCTTCCACAAAGTTATGAAAATCGCTCTTGGGGTCGACCGGCTTTTCATCCATGGCAACGACGCCCTCGGCGGTCGCCGGGAAGAACATCGGTTCGCTGCCGCTCATGGAGCCGTACGCGCGGTACTGGTCCGGCGCGGTGGTGATGGTGAACAGGGCCTCCTTGCCCGGCACCGGCTCGTAGAAGCCGGGCACAGCCTCCGCCGGAACCTCGACCGGGACGTACCCCGGGATGGGCGTGGGTTCGGGCTTGGCGCCGTGCTGCATGGCGTACTGATACGACACGCGCAGGCGGAACATATCGTTGACATCGCGCAGGACAAAGGAAACGACGTAGCTGCCGTCCACGTACACGCCGGAAGCGTGCGGCGACACCTCGATCACGGCCGCGTCCGGGTGGCCGGTGTAGCCGCCCGCGCTGATGCGCGAAACCAGGTCGCCCTGCACGTACGTGCCCAGCAGCGAATTGAGCGGGCCGGCTTCGCTTTCCTGCTCGCCTTTGATTTCGATCGAATAGACGACGCCCGGTTCCAGGTAGATGGGCGGCGCGGTCCAGGCATAGGCATGCGAAAGGGCCTTATCGCCCTTGGTAAGGGAAAGCGAAACGGACGGCGCGGGCGTTTCGCCCTTTTGAAGGAGCGATTCGGCCATCAGCCCATCCGAAAGATCAAGCGAAAGCCCGTCTGTCGCGTATTCAACGGCGTATCCGCCACTGGGCCGAACGGTCGGCTCCAGCGCCACGCCCACAAGCTGCCAATACACTGCCGTCTTGGGAGGCTCCATGATGGGCATCATGCCGTCCGCCAGGGCGCCGGAAGCGCCGAGACACAGGCTAAACAAGAGCAGCCACACCATAAAGTTGGCTTTGGCCGGGTGTTTTGGGGTATTTCTCACCAGAGGCCCCTCCTCTTCTGACGAAAATCCCATTGTCAGTCATACCATTATATACCATGGTCCATTGCAAAAGCAAGGGATAGGCTGTGCATTTTCCGAAATGTGCCAAAAAGTGCGATTGCGAAACCCGCCGTTTCCCGATATACTGTTGCCATGACGCACATTGTATTGATCGAGCCGGAGATTCCGCAGAACACCGGCAACATCGCCAGAACCTGCGCGGCTACCGGCGCATGCCTGCATTTGGTTCGCCCGCTTGGGTTTTCGCTAGAAGACCGCTACCTAAAGCGCGCGGGGCTTGACTATTGGCCCATGGCGCGAATACGCGTCCATGATACGTTTCCCGGGCTGCTTTCGGAATATCCCGGCGCTGCGCTGTTTTTTTTCACGACCAAGGGCGCAAAGCCGTACACGTCTTTTGCATACCCCGAGGATGCGTTCCTCGTGTTCGGCCCGGAGACGCGCGGGCTGCCCGAGCCGCTGCTGGCAAGGTACCCGGACCGCTGCGCCCGCATTCCGATGCGGGGCGGCGCGAGGTCCCTGAACCTGTCCAACTCCGTCGCCGTGGCGCTGTATGAGGCGCTGCGCCAGCGCGGGTTTGAGGGGCTTGAGGAAAAGGGCAGCCTGACGGGGCGGCAGGAGGATGCCCCCGAATGGCTGGATCATGTGTAGCGGGGGAAGAAGCGCCCCGATTTCAACGTCTGTTGGGTAGAAAGCCGCTCAGGATGGATAGGAGGTGAGGGGCGTGCGCAGCGAGGAAAGAATGCAGGAGCGCCGCATGCGGCTCAAGGCGATGGCGGGCGTCCTGGACTTTTTCGGCGTGATCGGCTGCGCGGTGCTGATCGTGGTGCTCATCGCGCTGCTGGCGAACCTGTATACCTGGCTGGTCCAGGATCTGACGCAATCGTTCTCGGAACTGCAAAAGAGCGTGACCGAGGCGCTGATCGTGAAATAACCCTTGCAAAGGATAAAGGGGGGGCGCTCCATGGAGGTTTCCTGGCCGTCCCTGCTCAAGGCGGTCGAGACTTGCCGGCTATGCCGCCTGGCGGCGGGGCGTACGCACGCCGTGCCGGGCGAAGGCAACCCGCGCGCTAGGCTGATGCTTATCGGCGAGGGGCCGGGCCGCGAGGAGGACCGGCTCGGCCGGCCGTTCGTCGGCGCGGCGGGCCTGATGCTGGAAAAGATGCTCGCCTCCATCGGCCTTTCCCGAAACGAGGTATACATCTGCAACGTCGTGAAGTGCCGCCCGCCTGAAAACCGCGCCCCGGAGGCGGACGAGGCCGCGGCGTGTTTGCCCTATCTTCGCGCGCAGGTGGCGCTGATACGGCCGCAGATCATCCTGCTGATGGGCGCGACCGCGCTGCGCGCCGTGCTGGGGGACGACCTTCGCATCACGCGCGACCGGGGCCATTGGGTTAACCGCAAGGGCACGCTGTTTCTGCCGACGTTCCACCCGGCCGCGCTGTTGAGGGACGAGAGCAAAAAGCGGCCCGTATGGGAGGACTTGAAAAAAGTGCGCGACAAGCTGACCGAGCTTTCCGATGAAGCCTGATCTTTCGTCCGTCAACCGGGAATACGCGGACCGCTTTGCGGGCCGGTACGCGCTCGTCCCGGGTGAGGGCGACGCTTTCGCGCGCCTGATGCTCGTGGGCGAGGCGCCCGGCGCCCAGGAGGCGCGCGAGGGCCGCCCGTTCGTCGGCCCGGCGGGCAGGAACCTGGACGCGTTCCTTGCGGGCGTGGGGCTTTTAAGGCCCGAGCTGTACGTCACCAACGCCGTCAAGTTCCGCCCGATTCAGGCGGGCAAGGGCGGCCGAGAGGTGAACCGCACCCCGACCCCGGCCGAGGTGGCGGCCTTTCGGCCCTGGCTGCTGGCGGAAATCGAGGCCGTCAGGCCAAGGGTCGTCGCGACGCTTGGGAACACCGCGCTTTTTGCGGTGGCCGG
>CAZUIA010000118.1:0-8722 GCA_964620835.1 uncultured Oscillospiraceae bacterium | reverse complement strand
CAGCGCGCGCATCCTGCTTTCCGGCATGGCCAGGGAGGCCGCGGCCGCGCCGGTCGTGGAGGACGGCGCGGTGAAGAGCATCCGCGCGTTCCTCGTGCCGAGCGAAACCTACGGCGCGGACGCGCTGGACGCGTATTTGCGCGCCAACCTGCCCGACTACATGGTGCCCGGCGACATCACCTGCCTTTCCGACTTCCCGCGCACCGCCAACGGCAAGACGGACCTGCGCGCCCTTTTGGCCATGCGGCCCGGCGCCCCCGCGCCCAGTCCGGCAAAGGCGGAAGAACCGCGGGACCCGCTGCTGCCCATCTGGCGCGAGGCGCTCAAAACGGACCGGGTGGCCGAGGACGTCTCCTTTTTCAAGCAGGGCGGCAGCTCGCTTGGCGCGCTGATGGTGCTCAGCCGGTATTACCAGCTGGGCTATACGCTGTCCATGGACGAGTTCTACCGCCAACCGACCCTTCGCGAGCACCGCGCGCGGCTTTTGCCCAAGGGGGATGCGCAAGCGGACGCGGCGGGGGATGCCGGGAGGGGGGAAGCGGCCTTTTCCGCGCCCATGCCTGCGCAAACCCCGGCGCCTGTCTCCACCCATGCGCAGACCCCCGCGCCTATCCCTACATATGCGCAAACCCCGGCGCCTCAGGCTCCGGTCAGGGCGGAACCCCCGCCTCCACCCCTCGCATCTCCCCTCTCCGGCGAGGTGCCCGCCCTCCCTCGGCGGTTGCCCCTAACGGCGGCGCAACCGCTCAAGCGGGGCGACACGCTGCTGACGGGGGCCACAGGGTTTTTCGGCGCGCACCTCCTGCAAACGCTCACGGAGCGGGGGGAGAGGATCGTCTGCCTCGTGCGCGACGCGGGGCGCCTGAAGCGCACCCTCGAAGCGTACTTCGGCCGCGTGCCGGACGGCATCGAGGCCGTGGAGGGCGACATTGAGCGGCCGCGCCTGGGGCTGTCGTTTGTCCGCTATGCCGACCTTGTCCGCCGCACGGCGAGGGTCTGGCACGCGGCGGCGGATGTGCGCCACCACGCGCCAAACGAGGAGCTGTACCGCACCAACGTGACCGGGACCGAAACGGCGATCGCCTTCGCCGCCGACGCGGAGGCGTGGCTCGGGCACATCTCCACGGCCAGCGTGTCGGGCAGCCATGCGCGCGGCCTTACCGGGGAGATCCTGAGGTTCACCGAGCAGGACCTGGACATCGGCCAGAACCTTGCCGAAAACCCCTATGTGCGCACCAAGGCCATCGCCGAGGCGCGCGTCGCGGCGGCGATGGAGACGGGCCTTCCGGCCCAGATTTTCCGCGTCGGCAGGCTGACGGCCCGGCACCGGGACGGCGTGTTCCAGAAAAACCCCGAGACAAACGCGTTTTACCGGGTGGTGCGCGGGCTGATCGAGCTGGGCGCGATGCCCGAAACCTGGGCGAAAACGCCTGTGGAAATGACGCCCGTGGACCTGTGCGCCAAGGCGGCGGCGCTGCTTTCCGGCGGGAAGGGGGCGGTGCTGCACCTCGTGTCGCCCAACCGGGTCGCGCCCATTTCGCTGCTTTTTAGCGCGCGCGGCGTGGCGACGCTGGCGGACGACGCGTTTTCGGCGCTGCTTCGGGCCCGCTTGACCCGGGGGGATTCCGCCGTCCTGTACGCGCTGGCGGAGGTGTTCTTCGGGAGCGACCAGGGCGCGCCCACGGTTTTGCTGGACATGGAAAGGACGCTGGCCCTTTTGAGGGCGCAGGGCTTTGCCTGGCCGGAACCTAACCCCGAGGTGTACGCCCGCTGCTTTACGAAAGCATAGCGCCCGCAAAGGAGGATTCGCATGTACAGCAGCGCGATCATGTATATCATGGCGATCGATATCCTTGCGCTTGTGTGCTTTAACGCCTATAACCTGTTGACCGGCAAGCGGCGGCTGATCCACTGGCTGTTCGCGGCCATGTCGCTGTCGCTCGTGATCTGGCAGGCGGCCGTCATCGCGATGCGGCTGGTGGATGAAAGCGACATGGTCGCCCTGTTCGTCTGCGACGCGGTTTCCAACATCGGCGTGTTCTTCACGCCCGTGACAACCCTGATGCTGGCGATCACCTTCACCAGGGGGCTTGACAAGCTGCCGAAAAAGTGCCTGTATCTGCTGATCGTGCCCGTGCTCGGGGTGGTGTCGGTCTTCACCAACCCCCTTCACCACCTGCATTACCGCGTGTTCCACGTGCGCCCCGAAGGCATCGTGTTCGGCCCGTTGATGTTCGCGTTCGGCGCGTACGGGTATTTCTGCCTCATCGCCGCGATGGTGATCACCATGCGCTACGGGATCGCCAGCCGGCACAAGCTGTATTACCGCCAGTCGCTCATGTTCATGATCAGCATCCTGATCCCGCTGGTGATCAACATGATCGCCACGCTGCAATTGTTCCCGCTCACCATCGCGGATACGCCGCTGGCCTTTTCCGCCACGGTCGTCTTTCAGGGCATCGCGGTCTACTACGACTTTCTCAACATCAAGCCGCTGGCGCTGGAGCGGGTGCTGGACAGCATCTCCGACGGCTACATCCTCCTGTCCGCCGGGGGCAGGGTGGTCAGCTTCAACAGGCCGTTCAGCGCGGTGTTCAGCCCCATGTACGACATCCACGTCGGCACGAACCTCAAAGAGCGCGTGAGAAGGCGCAGCGACGGCACCAGCGGCATCATCTATAACCTCCTGGCCTCCATCGATTCGGCGCGCTCGTCCTGCGGGAGCATCTCCTACGAGCAGGCGGTGTTGATGGAGCAGGGCATGAACTACTACGCCGTGGAGGTGACGCCGCTGGTCGTCGGCGGGGAAATCTGCGGCTTCATCGCGATGTTCAAGGACGTTACCCGCCTTCGCGAGACGATGAAGCGCGAGCAGGACGACCTCTCCCGCGCGATGGAGCGCGAGAGGCTGGCGTCGCTCGGGCAGATGATCGGCGGCATCGCGCACAACCTGAAGACGCCGATCATGGCCATCTCGGGCGGCGTCGGCGTGCTCACGAAGCTGGCCGATGAATACAGGGACAGCGTCGGCGACGCAGAGGTTACCGAGGAGGACCACCGCGAAATCCACGGCGAAATCGTGGACTGGCTTTCCAAGATCCAGGCCTGCTGCGCGTACATGTCCGACATCATCACCACGGTGAAGGGCCTGGCGACCAACATGAGCACCTCCGTGCCGGGCGAGTTCGGCGTGGACGAGCTGTACAAGCGGGTGCTGCTGCTGATGCAGCACGAACTGAGCCGCGGGCATTGCGCGATCACGTATGAAAACACCATCCCGGCGGGGGTGCGCATCAACGGGGACATCAACAACCTGGTGCAGGTGCTCAACAACCTGATCAGCAACGCGATCGACGCGATGCGCGACAAGGGCGGCGGACAGATCGTCCTGCGCACCGAGATAAGGGGCCAGGATATCGTCATCAGCGTTTCGGACCAGGGGCCGGGCGTGCCCGACGAGGTGCGCGAGAAGCTGTTCCACGGCATGTACACCTCCAAGGGCACCAAGGGCACGGGGATTGGGCTGTACATCTCCAACGCCCTGATGCACGGGAAGTTCGGCGGCAGGCTGTGGCTGGAAGAATCAAGCCCGGGGGCGACGTTTTGCCTGTCCATCCCCTTGGAAAACGGAGCGTAGCTTTTGAGCCGTCTCAGGGAAAGGAAACGTGCACATGCGCAAAAACAAAGCAGGGTGGAAACAAAACGGATACACGATGATGGCGCTTGACGACGACATGACCATCACCTCTGCGCTGCAGGCGTATTTTGAGGCGTCGGGCTATCAGGTCGATATCGAAAGCGACCCCTTGCGCGCGCTTGCCCGCATGAAGGAAAAGCACTACGATATTTTGCTGCTCGACTTTCTGATGCAGCCGCTGTGCGGCGACGAGGTGGTCAAGCGCCTGCGCGCGTTTGACCGGGACATCTTCATCATCCTGCTCACCGGCCACCGGGAGCTGGCCCCGCCGATGAACGCGATGCATGAGATGGACATCCAGGGCTATTACGAAAAGAGCGACCGGTTTGACCAGCTGGAGCTGCTGGTCGAATCCTGCGTCAAGGCCATCCAGCAGATGCGCATCATCCGGGATTACCGGGACGGCCTGAGCCGGATCATTTCCGCCTCGGCGTTTCTTCACCGCCTCTCGCCGGTCGGGGAAATCATCCAGGAGGCGCTGGAGCACGGCAAGACCCTGGCCGGCACGGGCGGCCTGTTCCTCTTCGTGGACCCGACGCGCGCCGTCGGCGAAAACGGGCGCGCGCCGCTGAACCTTGACGAGGGCCTGTACAGGGGGTACGGGCGGTACGACGTCTCCGGCGAGACGTTTTCGCGCAGCATCCTGCCAGGGCTTCGCGGGGCCATCGAGGAGACCGTCCGCCGGGGACGCGTCCAGGCGCTCAAGGGCTTTTTGATCGCGCCGCTGATGAACGGCGAGGGCGTGGCCTTCGGCGTGCTGGTGGTGGACGCGCTGTGCGGCGCGAGCGACGAACTGTCGCGGCTGCTGGAGATGTACGCGCGCCAGACCGCGTCGGCGCTGTCAAACGCGGTGCTCTACGAAATGGTGGAAGCGAAGAACCGGACGATCACCGAAGCGTATCAGCGGCTGAACGATACCTACCTGGAAACCGTCAGCGCCCTTCGGCTGCTGGTGGACGCCAAGGACATCTATACGCGCGGCCATTCGGACCGGGTCGCCTACTATGCCCAAAGGCTGGCCGAGGCGGTCGGGCTGGACGAGGCGATACGGGAGCGCGTGCGCGTCGCGGGCCTGTTCCACGACGTGGGAAAGGTCGGCACGTCCGAGGACATCCTGACCAAGCCGGACAGGCTGACGAAGGAAGAGTTCGACAAGATCCGGGAGCATCCCGCGCTGGGCGCGCGAATTTTGTCCCCCATGGCCATGTTCAAGGACATCCCGTGCATCATCCTTTCGCACCATGAGCGGATCGACGGCAAGGGGTATCCGCGCGGCCTTTCGGGCCAGGAGATCCCGATCGAGGCGCGGATCATCGCCATCGCGGACGCGTTTGACGCGATGACGTCCAACCGGCACTACCGCGAAAGCCTGGGCTATGAAAAGGCTGTGGCGGAAATTCAAAACGGGATGGGCACCCAGTTTGACAAGGACCTTGCCAAGGCGTTTTTGCGCCTGCTGAAAGCGGAGTACGGCCAGATGCGGCGGGAACTGAATTGGACATATGACGAAAGAGAAAAGAAAGAGGGGGGTGCCACATGATCGGCGGATATCCACTGTATTTTGTCAACTATTTCCAGGACTTTCGGGAATGCCTGCTGGCCATTTCCGAAAAGTATGCGGACCGCACGCTTTTTGTGCTCTTTGACGCCGACGGAACAAGGCGGACGGTGACGTACGAAGCGTTCCGGCAGGATGTGGAGGCCGTGGCTGCGTCGCTGCTTTCGCTGGGCCTGGGGGGCAGCCATGTCGCGATCGTGGGGGAGAACAGCTACCCCTGGATCGTGTCGCTGTTTGCCGTCACGACGACCGGCGGCGTCGCGGTGACGGTGGATACCGAGCAGTCGGACGAGGCGATCGTCCAGATGGTCAGGCGGGCCGATGCGAAGGCCGTCCTGTGCTCCGATACGTTTTTGCCGCTGTTTTCGCAGCTCTCGCGCGAGTACGACGGCCTTTCGTACGTCTTTTCGATGGACGAAGCCAAGGGGGGCGAGGAAAACCCCTTCACCTTTGACACGCTCCTGCGCGACGGCAGGCTCCGTGCGTGGATGGGCAGCGACATCCGGATCGACCCCGACCAGCCGGCCATGATCGTCTTTACCTCGGGCACGACCAACGCCTCAAAGCCCGTGCTGCTCAGCCACCGAAACCTGATGGCGAACGCCTGCCACGCTGAGTCGATGGTATGGCTGGGGCCCAAGGCGTTCGTGCCGCTGCCGCTGTACCATACGTACGGCCTGACCGTGGGGCTTCTTTGCCACCTGTCCCAGGGCTACACGATCTCCGTGGGCGGCAGCCTCAAGACGATGCTGCGCGACATCGCGCTGTACGAGCCCACGAGCATCATCGCCGTGCCGCTGATCGTGGAGGCGCTTTGGGGCATGATCCGTATGGAGCTGAAAAAGCGCGGCCAGCTGGAGCAGGCGGACAAGTATCTGGACGCAAAAAAGCCCGCGCCGAAAAAAAGCGGCGCCGACGCCCCGTACTGGGACGCGGTCACGGCGGTGCTTGGCAAGGAGATCGAGCGGATCATCTGCGGCGGCGCGCATTTGAACCCCAAGATCTGCGACGACATGGAGATGCTGGGCGTGCAGGTGATCGAAGGATACGGCATCACCGAGTGCAGCCCCATCATCGCCTGCAACCGAAACCTGGCCCAGTGCCCGCACTCCGCCGGGCTGGTGCTGCCAGAGACCGAGGTCAAGATCGTGGACGGCGAGATCTGGGTGCGCGGCGTGTCGGTCGCCAAGGGATATTACAGGGACCCCGCCCTGACGGCCGAGTTCTTCCAGGACGGCTGGTTCATGACCGGCGACCTTGGGTCCATTGACCGAAACGGTTTTTTGTCCATCAACGGCCGCAAAAAGACGCTGATCGTGTTCAAAAACGGCAAAAAGGTGATGCCCGAGGAGATCGAGGGCTACCTGACCGGCATCCCCATGATCCAGGAGGCCATGGTCTACGGCGTGCCCACCGGCACGTCCAACGACGATGTGAAGCTGGCGCTCATGGTGTTCCCCAATCCGCAGGTTTCCCAGGGCATGGACAGCTACGCCGTTTTGCAGCACCTGCAGGAGCACGTGAACCGGATCAACCGGTCGCTCCCGTCGTACAAGCAGATCCAGATCATCAAGCTCAAGGACGCGCCGTTTGAAAAGACGGCGCTGAAGAAGATCAAAAGGCACGCCGTGTAAGCGGAATATCCGCGGCGCGGCGGCATGACCACAGCGGGAGGAATTTCGTGCGTGTTTGAAGTGATACAGGACATTGTGTTTGAGGTGACCGGCATCCGCAACCTGACGCCGGACACCGATTTCATCCGGGATCTTGCGCTGAACTCCTTTGACATCGTGAACATCATCAGCGCGTTTGAGCGAAGGTTTCACATCGAGGTGCCGGTTCGGGAGATCTGGCACCTGAACACCGTGAAGGACGTGCTGGAGTACCTGGAGAAAAAGGGGCTGACGGCCTGACGGGAAAGCATGGGGGAAGCGGGCCGGCCCGCGCTGATTTCACCGGGGCTTGACGGAAAACGGGGCTGCCGCGCGTGCCCCAAGGACGCGCGCGGCAGCCCCGTTGCCTTGCGTTGAAAGGGGCGTTACGCCCCGGCCCGCACGAGCGCGACGAGCAGCTCGACCACCTTGTCCATGCTCTGGATGGAGATGAACTCGTGGCGGCCGTGCGCGTTTTCCCCGCCGCAGCAAAGGTTTGGGCAGGGAAGGCCCATGTAGGACAGGCGCGCGCCGTCCGTGCCGCCGCGGATGGGCACGAACCGGGGCGTGACGCCCACGGCGCGCATCGCCCGCTCGGCCCGGTCGATGATCTCCATGCGCGGCAGGATCTGCTCTTTCATGTTGTAGTAGGAGTCCTTGACCGTCAGGGTGACGACCTGCTCGCCGTATTCCTCGTTCAGGAACGCGGCGACGGCCTGAAGGCGCGCCTTTCGCGAAAGGAAGCGCTCCTTGTCGTGGTCGCGCACGATGTAGCGCAGCGTCGCCTGCTCCTCGTTTCCCTCCATGCCCGTCAGGTGGTAGAAGCCCTCGTACCCTTCCGTGCACGCGGGGATCTCGGCCGGGGGAAGCAGGGCGTTGAAGCGCATCGAAAGCAGCAGAGCGTTTCGCATTTTGTTTTTCGCGCTGCCGGGGTGGATGTTCACGCCGTGAAACACCGCCGTGGCGCCCGCGGCGTTGAAGTTTTCATACTCGATCTCGCCCAGCGCGCCGCCGTCGACGGTGTAGGCAAAGTCCGCGCCAAAGCCCTCCACGTCAAACAGGTCCGCCCCGCGGCCGATCTCCTCGTCCGGGGTGAAGCCGACGCAGATTTTGCCGTGCGGGATGGACGGGTCCGCGATGAGGTGCTTAAGGCAGGTCAGGATCTCGGCCACGCCGGCCTTGTTGTCCGCCCCGAGGATCGTGCGCCCGTCGGTCACGATCAGGTCCTGGCCCTTGTATTCCAAAAGCTGCGGGAAGCGGCCCGGGCCCATGGTCTCGCCCGTTTCGGCGCTCAGCGTGATGTCTCCGCCGTCATACGCTTTGACGATGCGCGCGCGCATGGGCGTTGTGGGCACCGAGTCCACCGTGTCCATGTGCGCGATCAGGCCGATGGCGGGCTGGCCGGGCACGTTTTCGGGCAGGCTGCCGTACACGTAGCAGTGCTCGTCCACGCGGGCGTCCGAAACGCCCATTTCCTTCAGCTGGTCCACGAGCAGGCGCGCCAGGTTCCACTGGCCGGGGGTGCTCGGGCAGGTGTCGCTCCTGGAAGAGGACGCGGTGTCGATCTGGATATACGTTAAAAACCTCTCGTGCGCTCTCATGGCGATGCTCCCATCTGCGTCAAAATCCTTGCCCATTGTGCCACAATCCCCCGGCGGATGCAAGCGCTTCTTGACAAAGGGAGGGCGCGTTTTTATACTCGCAATAGCCAGCGGATATGGGCCGCGTTGCGGCCAATGGATGGAGGAACGAACGTGGACACGATCGAGAGCAGAATTCTTCGGCGGATCGACGCAAAAAAGGACGAAATTCTTG
>CAZUIA010000117.1:0-8777 GCA_964620835.1 uncultured Oscillospiraceae bacterium | reverse complement strand
TCGGGAAAATCTGATTGCGGGCGAGGCGATCGGCGGGAAGGCGCGGTTCTTCTTGTGGGCGTCCTCGCTCGCGTGCGCGCGAGCGTCGGGGAAGAACCCGCGCCGCACGGGCGTTGCGGGCGGGAAAGGGGTGCGGCGCGGGGGAACGGAACCGTCCTTTGCGTCTGACTTGCCCCGCGCGGGAAAGGGCCTCCGGCGGCCAAAGGCGCTGCCTTTGGAAACCGCCGGGGACTCGTCCCCGGACCCCTTCTTTTGGATGCGGAGGGAGACGCTGTGGCCAGGACAAAAGGGGCTGCCGCACCTTGTTTGTGCGACAGCCCCAAGCCGCGGCCCTGTCCGCGCTTACCCGTTCCCGCTGTCCTCCGGCCCGTTGGTGACGAGCACCTCGCCCGTCTGGCCGGCGATCAGCGCGCTGTAGATTTTCTGCGGCGCGTCCAGGTTGTCGTAGAAATACACGCAGTAATACGGGGTCTCAAAGGCCTCGGACTTGACGAAAAAGTACACGCTCGTCGTAAACGCGTTCAATTCCCCTTCGCCGATCCCGTAGGCCGCCATCACCGCCTGGCGGGCGATGCGCACCGCGTCCTCTTCCTTCACGTCCGTCTCGGACGGCACGCCGTACGGGTCGCCCAGGTAGCGGGCCTTGTCCTCAAGCGACCAGGTAGCCTCCGGCCCCTTAGCCAAAAGCTCCATCTGCTGGGCGTCGGGCGTTTGGGCAATCGGCGGCTGGGCGCCGATCGGCTCTATCGCGGAAGGCTCCCTCGGGCCGAGCAGGCTGTAAATGAGCATCCCGGCCACCACCAGGGTCAAAAGGATCAACAGGGCCAAAATGCCGATGAAGATCTTTTCGCCCGTCGATTTCCTCCGCGCGGGCCTGCGCCCGCCGCTTTGGCCGGGCCCGTTGTATCTGCCGTTCATGCGTTTGCCCCCTTCGCTGCTTGTACATCGCGCGATGACACTATACAAAAAACGAAAAGCGGGTCCGCTTTGTTCCAAATGCCGGGAAAAACCCTTCCCGCGCGCCGCTTGCATTTCCTCGCGCCCTTTTGTACAATATCCCCGAGGAAGTGATCGTATGCCGCTGTTCGGCTTTGCCGACAAGTTCGCCATGTTCGACGCCACGCCGGTGGAAAACCTGTTCATCCAGGAATACATGCTCCGCGCCGACGGCGATTTTGTGAAGGTATACCTGTACGGGCTGATGCAGTGCTACCACCCGGTGGAAAGCGCCTCGCTCCATACCGTCGCCAGGGACCTTGGCATGGAGCCCCCGCGCGTGGAAAACGCCTACGCGTACTGGGAGAGGATGGGCCTTGTTCGCCGGGTTTCCGACAACCCGCCGCAGTACGCGTACCAAAATCTAAAGCAGATCGAGCTGATGCGCGCGCAGGACGACGACGGCCTGTACCGCTACGCCGATTTCAACAACAGCCTGCAGGTGCAGTTTGGGGCCGACAGGCTCCTGCACCCGCAGGATTTTGAAAGAACCTACGACTGGATCGAGGGGCTCGGCCTGCCCGAAGAGGTCGTGCTGATGCTCGTCTCCGGCGCGATCCAGCAGCGGGGCAAGAAGTTTTCGTTCAAATCGCTCGACCGCCAGGCCCGCGAGTGGGCCGAGGCGGGCGTTCGCACCATCGCGGACGCCGAAGGCATGCTGCGCCGCTTCACCGAGCAGCACGCAAGCCTCAAGCAGGTGTGCAAGCGCCTAGGGAAGCGAAGCGCCGTCTCAGAGCCCGAGGAGGCGCTGTTTGACAAGTGGACGCGCGTGTGGGGGTTTGACCTGCCCACCATCCTGGCCGCGTGCGAGGAGACGACCAAGGGCGTTCCCACGTTCGGCTACCTGAACGGCATCCTGGAGCGGATGTACAACGAGGGCCTGCGCGACCAAAAGGCGCTGAAGGAAAGCCAGGAGCGCGACGCCGAGGTCAAGGCGCTGCTGCGCCAGCTCGGCATGCGCGGCACGTCGCCCACCGAGGACAGCCTGTCCCTGCTGGAGCGGTTCCTGGCCGAGGGGTTTGAGCGGGAAACCATCGCGCTGGCCGCCACGCGCGTGGCCCGAAAGGGTGGGAAGCTCGATGCGCTGGAAAAGACGCTGTCCATGTGGAGGGCTGAGGGTGCGCTGACCCTTACCGCCGCCAAGGCCTACCTGGCCCGCCTGGACCAGGGCCGCGCGCAGCCCGCCCCACGGGCGCAGCGGACGGTGCTGGCCCAGCAGTATACCCAGCGGGACTATACGCGCCAGGAGCTCAGCGCGCTGTTTGAGGTGATCTGATGCGGGAAACGCTGCTTCGCCAAGTGGAAATGGAATACGAGGCGCGCCGCGCGAAAAACCGCGCCGAGGAGGCGTGCCGTTTGGCAAAGGCCGAGGCGGCCGACCCCGAAATCGCCGCGCTGACCGCCCGGCGCGCCGCCCTGTTTGCGCAGAAGATGAGAAACGCCTTTGAACGGCCGGCCGAGGCGCTCTTGATCGCCGAATCGCTCAAGGAGGAGGTTTCCGCCCTGCAAAGCGCGCTGCGCGAAAGGCTTTCGCTTTGTGGGTTTCCCGAAACCTATCTGCAGCCCGTATACGAATGCCCGGCCTGCCGGGACACCGGCTACGTGGGCGAGCCGGTGCGCGAAAGGTGCGCGTGCTTTTTGCGAAGGCTGCGCGCGCTTCAAGCCGGGGTGTGCGGGGGGCTGGACCCCTGCCAGACGTTTGAGGCGTACGACGAGGCGGTCTATCCCGACGCCCCGCTTGGCGAAGGCGCCGGGGACACCCAGCGCGGGTACATGGCGCGCATGCGCGAAAGGTGCGCGTCCTACGCGGCGCTGTATCCGCTAAACCCCAAGCGAAACCTGCTGTTCCTCGGCATGTCGGGCCTTGGCAAAACCTACCTGATGAACTGCGTGGGCAACGCCGTGCGCCAAAAGGGCGGCGAGGTGATGAAGCTGACGGCGTACCAGCTGACCGAGCGGATGCGCGCGTCGGTGTTCGACCGGGACCCGGACGCCTTTTCGGTGCTGCTTAACGTGCCGCTGCTTCTGCTGGACGACCTGGGCGCCGAGCCGATGCTCAACAACATCACCGTGGAGCAGCTATTCACCCTCTTAAACGAGCGGGACCTGAGCGGCCTGCACACGGTGGTCAGCACCAATCTGCAGCCGGACGAGCTGCAAAGGCGCTATACCGAGCGCATCTGCTCGCGCCTGTTTGACAAGCGCAACACCGCCGTGCTGCCCTTTAAGGGAAAGGATGTGCGGCTTGCGTAACGAATGGCTTTGCGCCCGAAAGGAAACGCTTCGCGCCGCTTTTTGGCTTCTTTCCGGCCTTGCCGCCGCGGTGCTTGTGCTGCTGTGGATCGGTTTTCAAAACCGCGTCCAGTTCCTTGTGCATTCCCCCTACGACAGCTACACGCTCCAGGCGCTCGCCTGGCGGCAGGGCCGCGCGTTCCTCTTGGGGGAATACCCATGGCTCGAGCTGGCCGTCTACAATGGCAACACCTTCGTCAGCTTCCCGCCGGTGCCCTCGGTGCCCATGTGGCTTTTGACCTTTTTCTTTTCGGACCATACGCCCAGCGCGCTGGCCACGCTTTTGTACGTCTTGGGCGGGTATGTCGCGGCGTTCTTTCTCGCCCGGCGCTATCTGCCCGCGCCGCATGCCGCCGGGTGCGCTTTGTTCGCCTGCCTGGGCGGCAGCCTGCCGGACATCGCCGTTTCCGCCGAGGGGTATGCGGGCGGGGTCTGGTACCAGGCGCAGGCTCTGGCCTTTTTGCTGACCATGCTCGCCTTCTGCTGCCTTTTGGGGCGGCGCCGCGCCGGGCACGCGGCGGGGTTGATCCTGCTTTCCTTCTCCGTCGGCTGCCGGCCGCTAAACGCGCTGTACGTGCCCGCGGCACTCTTTGTGCTGTACCAAAAAACGGATGGCGAGACCGCCCCCAGGCGCCTCAAGGCGATGCTCCCCTATGTGGCCGTTCCCGCGCTGATCGCCTGCGCGTACGGCGCGTATAACTTCGCACGGTTTCAAAATCCGTTGGAATTCGGCCACGCCTACCTGCCCGAGTACACCGAGTCCGGCGACACGGTGTTCGCCCTTTCAAACCTGTGGGGAAACCTGAAGGCCATTTGGAAGGCCCCGTGGCTGGAGGAGGGCGCGCTTCGCTTTCCCATCACGCAGGGCTTTGCGGTATACCTGACCAACCCGCTTTTCTTTCTTGCGGGCATCCGCGCGCTGGAGCGGCTCAAGCGCCGCGAGGCGGACGCGCTGGACGCGGCGCTTTGCGCTTCGGCGCTGCTGCACGCGCTGCTGCTTCTGACGCACCGCACCAACGGCGGCTGGCAGTATGGCACGCGCTACCTGTGCGACCTGCTGCCCGCGCTGCTCATCGTGTTTGTCCGGGGAAAGAAGGGGATCAGGCCCTGGGAGGCCGCGGCGATGGGCGCGCTTTCGCTGTTCAATGTGTACGCGACGGTTGTGTTTCACGCCATGTAGAAGACAGCCTGCCTATCACTGCCGCCCGCCCGCGTGCCTTTCGATCCCTCACCCTTCCCCGCCCTGAAGCCACCCTTCCATCGCTTCCTCCGCCTGCTTCAGGTACGCAAGCACGCGCCGTACCTCCTGCGCGTCCACCTCGACCAGGCCGTTTCCCTCCTCCCGTACGGCCGCCAAAAACAGGTCCATCATGTAGCCCTCCAGCCCCTGATACGTCACGCGCGTCCATCCCCCGTCGCTTTCCCCCGCCTCCACCGCCGCGCCGACGGGGACGCGCGATAAAAGCGCGCCGTCCGGCCTTTGGCGCAGGTTCACCGTGGACCCGCTCGGGGCCGTCACCGTCATCGGCCGCATCGCGTCCGCCCCCTTTGCTTCCTGCTTTGCCTGCGCGTACGACGCCGCGGCGAGCCATGCCGCGTGCGTCCATCCGTTTGAGAGCGCGGATGCCGCCACGCACCCCCGGGACGACGAGGCGTGCACCACCTCGGCACCCGGCGCGCCCGCGTATAGCCCCACGTGCGACGCGTTGCCCAGGCTGTCCGCCTTGTACTTGTCCGGCTCCCGCCCATCTTTTGCCACGATGAACAGCGCCGCGCCCGGCACGAGCCGCCCCGTCCGCTTGGCTTCCTCCAGCGTCCCCCGCCACGCGCAGGCGTTTCGGAACATATCGTTGGAACCCGCGTACGCCATTTTCCCGCCGCTCTGGCGCACGCACAGCTCCACCAGCCCCTGGCAATCAAGCCCCGCCGGCGTCTCGCCGCCAAGGACATAGGGAATCGGGGACCCGCTGATAAGCGACAGCGCGGCCCTTGCCACCGCGCCCGCGTCAGGCTTCATGGGGCATTCCTCCCATCCAGGCGGGCGGCGCGGGCCATTCGTGCCCCTCCGGGAAGCCCGGCGCCTGGGGCAGGTCGCGCAGCGCCTGCCGGTAGCGTGAAAGCTCCGCCAGCCGGCCCTCGTCCAGCGGGTAGTCGCGCATCGCCAGGTAATCGGTCGCTTGAAGCGCCGCGTTTCGGGCCCGGCGGGCCGCTTGGGCGGCCTCGGCCACGGCGCGCGCCCGGGCGGCGAAAAGCCAGGCCCCCGGGTCCGCCTGAACGCGAGATGCCAGAAAGCCCGTGTCCGCGGTCACAATCCAGCGCGCCCGCGCGCGCCACCGCCCCTCGCCGCCGGGCAACGGCTGCGCGTCCTCATACAAAAGCACGCGCGCCAGCCCCTTCTCCTCCCGCCGGATCTCGTACGCCGGCGGCTGTCCGCAAAATTCCGTCCATCCGTTTGACATGTGCTTTTCCTCCTTCATGGCGCAAGCAGGCACGGGCTGGTCGCGTAGAACCACCCGCTGACGGTCACGCCGTACTCAAAGCTGCTGGCAAACCGGCCGCTGTACGGGCCCTGCCCGGCGCGCCCGCCGGCCAGCAGCGCCGTGTGGCCGATGCCGGCCGCGGCCATGGCCATGAAGTCGCAGACCGGGCCTTCGCTGCTCCCGCCCAGCTCCTTGCCAAGCGGCGCCAGCGGCAGCGACGGGTCGCTGTGCAGCGAGTAGATGTACCCGGACGCCGCGCCGTTGCCAATGCCGTTGGGCAGGATGAACCCCGTATCCCGGTGGATCGCCGGATTCAGTCCGTTCACCGATTCGTACGCCTGCCTGCGGTCGTGCGCCAGCCAGATCTTGTTCTGATACGTCTCGCGGTACGCGCCCAGCACGTAGCGCCACATGCACCCAAACGCCGTACGGCCACGGTAGTAGGCGTGGCTTTTCCCGTTTGGCCCAAGGTATCCCGACGCGCTGCCGATCCCCTCGTCCTTTTTGTGCACGCAGCCGTGGATACCGAGGTATTGCTCGCTCGTCACGTTCACCGCGTCGCCCAGGAAGCGCACGCTCTTGTACGCGCCGTTTTCCGGGTACTCGTCCACGCCGGCCACGATGCGGCTGGCGACGGGCGCGCCGCTGTCCGTGGGCAGAAAGTCGAGGATCGCGCCGGGGATGGCCGCCTCTGCCAGGGCGTTGGGCGCGACGACGCGGCTTGCGCCCGTCTCTGTCAGCAGCGGGCGCAGGTTGCCCTGCGCGTAGACGTCCGTCACGCCGCTGCCGATGGCGCTCTGCGTGTGCACCGTGGCGTATTCCACGCAAAGCAGCAGGGTCTCCGCCGTCCAGGTGAAGATGTCGTCCAGGGTCATCAGGCGCGTGCGCGCCGCCTCGTGGATGGTTTTGATCGGGGAATACCGCCAGGGGATCGCGTCCGGGACGCTGGTCACGCCGCTTCCCTCCTTGACGCCGAAGTAGCGGCCCAGGATCATCTCGCCAAACCGCGTCCATCCGTCGATCGGGCCGTCGGCGACGCCGTAGGTGTCCCCGGCTCCGTCGCGCGAGGCATAGCCCCAGAACTCGGGCGTGTAGACCATCACCGCGCCGTTTGCGCCCGTGTACGAAAAGCCCGGCTCTCCCTCCCAGGCGGTAATGGCCTGCTTGATGTCCCCGCCCGCGGCATACAGCGACGCGTACGCGTCCAGGTTCACGTTGACCACCCTGCGCCTGGACCAGGGGTAAAGCCTGTCAAAGGGGTTGTCGAGCGAAGCGTTGACGCTGCCGAAATGCCCGAAGGCCGCGGTGTCGGTCGTGATGCCCTGCGCGTCCCACAACCGCGCGCACGCCGGGGTGGTCCGGTTCCAGCGAATGCCGTAGCGCCTGACCAGGCGCGCGTTCATCCGGTCCACATCGCCGCGCAGCGTGTCCGTCCTTTCCGTGAGGCTTTCCAGCTCCGCCTGCACGCTCCGGCCGGAGGCGGACGGTATGGCGGTGGCGGTCAGCGTCTCCCAGCGCGCCGCGTACGCCTGCGCGCCGTCTTTAAAAAGCACCTGGCCGTTCTGGCCCCCGGCGGGGATGCCCTGCCCGGCCGGCCCCTGCGCGCCGGCATCCCCCTTGGGGCCTTGCGGGCCGGCATCGCCCGTATCGCCCTTTTCCCCCTTTTCTCCCTGTTCGCCTTGCGGGCCTTTGAGGTTGACGATGGCGGGGTTGGACAGCCCGCCGTTGTTTGTCCAGGAAAGGCTGCCCGCCGCGTTCACGCTGGGCGTGAAATGGGGCCCCGCGTCGCCCTTTTGGCCTTGCGCGCCCGCGTCGCCCTTTGCGCCCTGCGGGCCTTTAACGTTGACGGCCGGGGGATTGGAAAGAGCGCCGTTGTTCGTCCAGGAGAGCGTGCCCGCCCCGTTCACGCTGGGCGTAAAATGGGGCCCCGCGTCGCCCCTTGGCCCCTGCGGGCCGGGCGCGCCCATATCCCCCTTGGGTCCCGCGGGGCCCGTATCGCCCGTTTCTCCCTTGACCAGCGGAATGCCGAGGTAAAAGTCCATCGACTCCGCGCCGTGCAGCACCGCGCCCGTGGCCTCGCTCCCCGGCGGCAGCGCCGTCACGTCCACGGTCACCCGCTTGAACTTTGGAACGAGCAGCGCCTCATACTGCTCGTCCTCCAGGCTTTCCAGCACGTTCAGCCGAAGCGGCAGCGAGTGCCAGACGACCTCGTCGCCCACCGCGCAGCGAAGCTCCGCGCGCACCTCGCCGTTTCGCAGCAGGGCTTCCCGGGGCGGCGTCCATTCCCCCACGAGCGCCCCGCCGCTCGCCACCAATGGCAGCGCGTCCGAGCCGGCCACGCCGCCGGGCGCGATCCAGTTCACCTCCGCGCGGGCGCCTTCCCTGTCAAACGCGGCGGCGCGCGGCAAGGGGATGAAAAACCGAACCGTCTCCGCCGCCAGGTCGTATGTCAGCCCGAGATCCGCGCAGGCGGGCACCAGCTGCCTGCCCAGCACCTGAATCGAAATCATCGCCTTCCTCCTTTTTTATACCAGCTGCAGATAGCTCGCGCTCATGTAGCCCGTGTAGCCGTTCCAGTACACCGGGTAAAAGCCGCTTTGCAGGCCGCCGGTGATCTGCACGTACGTGCCGCTGGCCGAAACGCGCGTCACCTCCTGATATCCGGTGCCCGGGCCGCTTCGGATGATGACGTTCGTGCCCGTCGTCACGGCGTACTGCACGGCCGCCGTCACCGTCACATACCCGCCGGAGGCGGCCTTCGTTTCCAGCGTGACCAGGTCGGTCACCTGCACGCTGGCATAGTAGGTGCCCGGCTGTGTCAGCGTCCGCGTGATCGTGTAGGACGAGGTGTTGTCAAAGTAGCCGCCGTCCTTGTAGATCGTCATGGAGTAGCCGTGCGAGCCGCTGCCGCCCGATACGACCATGGTCCACGTGACGGACCCCGAGCCGGTGATGGTGGACTTGCTCGCGTACACCTCCACGGAAAGCGAGCTTTGCATCTGGGCGACG
>CAZUIA010000116.1:0-8891 GCA_964620835.1 uncultured Oscillospiraceae bacterium | reverse complement strand
GCCGGCCCCGAGGGCGGCGCGTCCGCGGCCTGGCCCACCCCGCCGCCCACGCCCACCCCTTCCCCCACCCCGCCGCGAACGCGCAGGCTGTCGCTGACCGCGGTCGGCCAGATCACGCTGGGCACGGAGCTGCGCGCCAGCGGGCACAGCAAGACCACGGGCAACTACAACTATGTGTCCGCCTTTGAGCCCGTCAAGCACGCGCTGTCCGGGGCCGACCTGTCCATCGCCACGCTGCGCACGGGCCTTGGCGGGGAAAGCGCCGGGTTTGACACCTACCGCGCCCCCACCGCGCTGGCCGAAAGCCTGAAGGCCGCCGGCGTTAACCTGGTCAATCTGGCCACGGACCGCGTGCTGGACCACGGCGCGCAGGGCGTAAGCGACACGCGCGCGGCGCTTCAGAAGGTGTCGCTTTCCTCCGCCGGGGCGTATCTGACCGAGGAGGAGCGGCAGCTCCTGCCCGTTCAGGAGATCTCCGGCGTCAAGGTCGGCCTTCTTTGCTATACGGGCACCATCAGCGCCGCCGGCAAAAAGGCCGCCACGAAGGACGAGATCGCCGTGGCGACCCGCGCGCTGGACATCGCGGCGGCTTCGGCCGACATCGCCGCGCTGCGGCAAAGCGGCGCGGACATCGTCGTCGTGCTCGCCCACTGGGGCGCCCGGTCGGATACCAAGCCTTCGCGGGACACGCGCTTGATCGCCGACGCGCTTGCCCAGGCGGGCGCGGACATCATCCTCGGCACCAACCCGACCAGCGTGCAGGAGATCGAGCGCAAAACCGTGCACGGCCCGTCCGGCGTGCCGCGCGACGTGCTGATCGCCTATTCGCTCGGAAACTTCCTCATCGACGATTCCCGCGACACGCCGGCCATCACCGGGCTTTTGCTGCACATCGACCTTGAATGGGATGTTGAGGCGCGCAAGGCGTCGTTTACCGACGTATGGTACATGCCCACCTGGATCATGCGCTGGAAGGACGAATCCGGCGTGAGCCGCTACCGCGTCGTGCCGGCAGGCACGGGCTCGATCCCGCCGAACATGACGGACAACATCTACCTGAACATGAAAAAGGCGTACCAGGGCATTTTGAGCAAGATCGACGCATCCGTCGCCCGGCCAAAGGCCGAATAGGCACATTACACGCTGCGCCGCGCCGCGCGGATGAGCACGCGCAGGTTCATCAGCAGCGAGATGAAAAAGCCCGCCGTCTGCGCCCACGCGCACCCGATCAGCCGATGCTCCGCGGCCAGCACATAGTTGAGCACCAGCGTCACCAGCGCGCCCGTCAAAGAGGACACGAGCGCGCTTCTTTGTTTGCCAAGCCCGGCCAGCATGCCGCCCGCCACCTGCTGCACGCCCATCACCGGCACCAGCGGGGCAAGCGCCACGAGCAGCCCCTGCAGGTCCGGCTGGCGGTAGAGCCGCTGGGCCACCCACGGCGCGCAAAGCGCCAGCAGGCCCGCCGCGGCCAGCGACACGAAAAACGCCGCCGGCAGCACCTTGAGCATGATACGGCGAAGCGCCCGGGGGTCCTTCTCGCTTCTGGCCAGCGCGGGGCCTGCCACCATCGCCAGCGCGCCGGTCACGACGCTGGGCAGCATCACCAGCGGCATCGCCATGCCGGACAGCATGCCAAGCCGCGCCGTCGCCTCCTGCGCCGAAAGGCCCGACACGCGAAGCCGAAGCGGGATGAGCACCGCGTTGACGGTGCGCATCAGGGTGTTGGAAACGCGCATCCACGTCATGGGCGCGGAAAGCTGCCATATCTTCTTTTGAAGCGCCTTGGGCGCGTCCCCCGCGAGCTGAACGCCCGAGCGCTTGAGCAGATAAAAGATGCAAAGCGCGCTCATCGCCTCGCCGACGAACGTCGCAAGGGGCGACGCGGCCGCGGTCCACGCTGCGGTCATGCCGGGCACCAGGAGCAGCACGCCGGCGCAGACCGCGAAGCGGACGAACTGCTCCACCAACTCCGAGATGGCAGGCGGCACGGTGTTGCCCGCGCCGTAGGCATAGCCGCCGTACGCCGCCGACAGCGCCAGCACCGGCAGGCACAGCAGGTACAGCGCCAGGGACGGGAGCGTTCGAACGTCCCCCAGCAGATGCGCGATCACGGGCGAAAGGAGCAGCAGCACGGGCAGCATGAGAAAGCTGATTTTCAGCGCCAGCCGCCTGCCCGCGCGAAGCGCCGCCTCCCCCTGGCCCGCCGCCGCCTCGCGCGCCACCGCCATCGGGATGCCCGAGGTCACCGGCGCGATCCACAGCATGTGCGCCGACGAGGCCAGCTCCAATACGCCCATCGCCTCGGCTCCGGCCACCCGGGAAAGCCAGATGCGCATGGCAAAGCCCAGGGCGCGCACCACCGTGTTCGCGCCGGACAGCAGCACGGTTTGCTGAACAAGCGATTGCCTTTTCATGCAGCAGCGTATGCGGAAAACACGCCCGCCATGTGGGGCTTTCGGCGGAAAACCGGGGAGGACACCCATGAGGCGCCTGCCCCGGGCGAACCGGCGGGCAAGGCCATGCCGGGCGTGCCTTGCGTTTTCGCGATGTCTGTGCTGCCTATAAAGAAAAAGCCGCCGAAATATGGCGGCACAGCGCGCTCAAGCGCTTTTCCCCTTGGGGATGGTAGCAAGGGCATGAAGGCAAACACCGCAAGCTGCCGGATTTCAGCTTTTCCGGCTTTCAAAAACGCCCTTTGAGGGGCAAGCGGGCTTGGGATGAATCAATCGGAAAAGAAGCTTTCGGCTTTTCGGGTGAACCCTCGCGCGGCGGCTTCAGAAAACCCCGCCGCGCTTCGGCCAATCGCTCGAGGGTTTCCCCGGCGGGATCACACGTATTTCCCCCGCAGCTTGTTGATCGCCCTTTCCAGCGAATCCTTCGAGTTGTCCCAGGGCTTGTCCGCGTTTCGGTAGTCGAACTTGAGCGTGAACCATTGAAGCTCGGCTTCGATGCGCTCCATGTTCCTGCGCTCCACCGCTTCCAGCATCCGTGTAAAAGCCTCCGCCTGCTCCGCGCTCAGCGCTTGCGCGGCCATGTCCAGGAGCCTTCGGTAATGCGGCAGACAAAGGCCTTTGCCCTCCTGAAGCACTTTGGCAAACTCCGCGTCCGTCTTCCAAAGGTGCAGCGTGGTGTACAGGTAGCGGTCCATCGTGTTTCGCAACCGCTCGCAGAGGATGCACGTATCCCCTTCCTCCGCCGCGGCCGCCAGCGCCCTGTTCCCCCAAAGCCCTCTTTTTTTCGGGGATCTGGGGGGCGTGCCGAGCGCTTCAAGGGTCTGCTTGAAATGCGTGTGCGTCATCAGCGCAAGGCCCAGGCGGTTTTTCATGGCGATCATCTGGGAAAAGTGCGGCCCGCAAAACCCCTTCGCGTTCACCTCGATGCGCACGTCCGGCTCCATCACCGACGCCCCTAAAAAGCTTTCCACATAGGATCGCTCGTTTTGCTCCCTCAGGTCGCAGAGCGGGCATTCGCCGCCCTGCGCAAACGCGTCCCAAACCGGAATCGTGTCCAGGTGATACCGCATGCGTTCGCCTCCCTCAATTCGGGTATCGTACCACAGAAACAGGCTTCCCGCAACCGAGCGCCGCATACGCGTGCCGTTTTTCGCATACCTTGCCGCGGGAGGAGTGGTGTCTATGGCCAGACGGCGTACGGCGCTTTCGCGCAGGCAAACGGGCGGGGGCGGCGCGCTGCTGACGGCGGCGGTCGTCCTGCTCGCCGCGGCGGCCTGCATCTGGATCTCGCCCCCCGAGCCCGCCGAGGTGGCCGGCGTGTTCGGGCACGACGCGCCGCTGGGCGCGGCGCTGGTCGAGGCCGTTTCGCTGCCCGCGAAAACCTGGTACATCGTCGACGCGAACGGGCAGGCTATGGCCGCCTGCCCGCAGTTGATCGAGGCGGAGATCATCCGCGAATCCTACGGCGAGCCGGCCAGCGTGCGCGTGCTGTCCACCGAGGAGGTAGCCCTGCGCGTCACCGCAACGCGCGCGCAGCTTACCGCCATGCAAAAAAGCGCGGACGCGCTGATGGAAACGTTTGACACCTTTGAGCGCATGGACCGCCTGCCCGCGCGCGACGCCGCGCTCGCGGCCGAAGCGCTTTTGCAGACCTTGAACCCGCTGTGCGATGAGCTCGACAAGGCGCTGGCCGGGACCTCGAACCCGATCGTGCGGGGGCTTTCGGGGCTGGTCGGGTCCTGCCGGGAGGCCATGAGCGCGCTGTCGCAAAACGGGTCGGTCGCGCTGACGCGCGCAAAGCACGCGTCGCTGGTGCAGCAGTACGAGGCATACGTCCTATACCTGTCCGGGGGCGTCTGAAAAGGCGCAAGCCCTGCTGCCTTGCGCCGCGCCCACGAGGCGCGTTTTGCCGGGGATTCCGCCTATCTTCCGGCAAATTCGCGCGCCCTGCCGGCAGGTCCCCCCAACTCCAAATTTTGCGCAGTGCCGTAAAACCATCCATTGATGACAAGCCGGCGGGCATCGCTTGCGTATCATCGCGCAAGGCCGGGCCGGCTTTTTTGCGCCCATTGCGCCGGCAAAAGACGGAAGCCCGCCATTTTTCGCGTATCCCGCATATTTATGAAAAATCCTGTTGAATTTTGCGATACGATCGTATAGGATTACATTCTGAGCCGATAAAGCCAGTGAGGTGCTTACGATGTGGCTTCTCTTTCCGCTGATCTTCCTATCGGGGTTTGTGGACTCCATCGCCGGCGGCGGCGGGATCATTTCGCTTTCTTCCTACCTGGCGGCGGGGCTTCCCGCGCACCTCGCGCTTGGAACGAATAAATTCTCCGCCGTGATCGGCACCGGCATCGCCACCGCCCGCTTTGCGCGGCGCGGCCATGTGCGCTGGGACGCCGCGGCCGTTTCGTTCCTGGGCGCTCTGGCCGGATCGGCCCTGGGGGCGAACCTTGCCCTGTTCGTGCCCGAGCGCGCGCTGGTGTACATCCTGCTCCTCGTGCTGCCGGCCATCGCGGCCCTGGTGCTGCGCGGCAAAGGGTTTACGCCCCGAAGCGTCGTCCTGCCGCGCGCGCACGTGCTCGTCCTGGCGCTTGGTATCGGCGTGCTGCTGGGCTGCTACGACGGCTTTTTCGGCCCCGGCACCGGCACCTTTTTGATCATGGCCTTCACGGCCGTCCTGGGGTTTGACCTGCTGACGGCCTGCGGCAACGCCAAGGTGGTCAATTTCGCCTCCAACATCGCCGCGGCCGTCACGTTCATGATCAAGGGCGAGGTGCTGTATACCCTCGGCATCCCCTGCGCGCTGTGCGCGATCCTCGGGCAGTACATCGGCGCGGGCCTCGCGCTCAAAAAAGGCGCGACGATTGTGCGCCCGATGGTGCTGGTCGTCATCGCGCTCTTGATGGCGAAGATCATTTTTGATTTGGTGCAATAAAATTGAAGAAATAAAAAAAGGGCGGGCTATTCGCCCCACCCGCCCGCGGCCAGCAGCGACTGCGCCTGCCGCTCGTCCCTTGGTATGTCCAGGGTGTTGAGCCACTGGATCGCGGGCGCGTACAGGTCGCCTTCCACCTGGTGCGCGCCGCCGCGCACGATCCTGCCAGCTTCGTTCACCCATTCTTCAAACGCAAGCGGCAAACGGGTCTGCGCGCCGCTGTCCACATGGATCCACAGCTCGGGCACGCGGTCCGGCCCGTCCGGCGGCAGCATGCGCACGATGTCCGACAGCCGAAGCTGCTCCCCCTCCCGAAACAGATACCACAGCTCCTGGATGCCATCTTGCGGATGGCGGCCCGAGATCATCAGCATCGCGTCCGTGTTGTCAAAGCGAAGGGACAGATCCGCGACGCCCTTGAGCAGGGTGTCCGAGCAAAAGACCAGCCCGCCTCCGCGCTGGCGCGGCCGAAGGAGCACGAAGCGCCTTTCGCCGTCCTTTTCAAGGGAAGCGGCCATGTACATCGAATCCGTGCTTTCCGTGACCGTTTCCACCGCGTAGTCGGTCCATCCCTTCTGGCGGAGCATGGCCTCGACGGCCTCGCGCGTCTCACCCCTGGGCGATCCCTCGCCAAGGGGCGGCGGCGTATGAGCCGGGCGCGCGCCTTTATAGCCGGGCATGGTCAGCTCGGCAAAATCATAAAAATACGCCTCCGCCTCGCCGGCTGTTTTGGGGAACCGGGCGGCGTCCAGCGCCCACAGCGACGGCGGCCACACGCTCTCGATGGGCGCTTGTCCGGTAAAGCACAGCCTGTTTGCCTCGTCAAACCATACCCGGCGCTCGGCGGTGCCTCCGTCCGCGCTTTGCAGCGTCTGCGAAACCGAAAACGCTCCGGGGTATCCGTTTCGGACCGAAAACCGCCAGGTTTCGGTATATTCGCCTTCCCCGGGCGGCGTCACGCCGTAGACCGCCTCCAGCGCCGCGCCGCCGTCCGCGCAGCGGAGGGCCTTCAGCGCGTAGGCCTTGCCGTCGGACGTCTGCAAGGGGTACAGCAGCGTATCGCTTTCAAACGCCGGCCGTCCTGAAGCGTCAAAGCAGACCAGGCGCCGCCGCTTTCCGTCCAGCAGGGCCGCGGCGCAAGGCACATCCCCCGCCCGCGCGACCGCCTCCACCGAAAAGCCGGGGTAGTTTTCCTCCGTAAGCCATTGCGAGAAAGCGTCGCCTTGCGCAAACGCGCAGGGCGCGCACAGCGCCAGCACCATCAAAACAAGCGGGACGAATGCTTCTTTTCGGTGAAACATGCTGCTCACATTCTCTTTCTCCTTTAGTACAAAACTGCCCCCGGCAAAGGAACATGCCGGGAGCGAAAGAACAAAGCGGAGCGCTTCCGGTCATGCGCTCATATAGCCCCTGGGCTGCCGGAAGTCCAGCATCGCCCGGCCAAAGCCGTCGTCGCTCTCCATCGCGCGGCCCGTGCCGATGGCGACGCACGCCTGCGGGTCCTCGGCCATGCGGCAATCCACCTTCAACTGGCGCGACAGGGATTCGGCCAGGCCGAAAAGCTGCGAGCCCGCGCCGATCAGGGTGATGCCGTGGTCGAAGATGTCGGCCGCCAGCTCCGGCGGCGTGCGCTCCAGCACCGCGTGGACCTGCTCCACCAGCGCCTGCACCGGCTCCTCCAGCGCCTCGAAGATCTCGTCCGAATGGACGCGGATCGTCTTGGGAAGCCCGGTGACGAGGTTTCGGCCGGTGACGTCCATAAAGAGCTTTTCCGTGCGGCGAATGGCCGCGCCGATGGTCAGCTTGAGTTCCTCCGCGGTCCTTTCGCCCACCATCAGGTTGTGCTTTCTGCGCAGATAGCGGATGATCGTCTCGTCAAACTGGTCGCCCGCGGTCTTGACCGCGCTTCTGACCACCGCGCGCTCCAGGGACACGACGGAGATATCCGTCACGCCGCCGCCGATGTCCACGATCATGCTGCCGTACGGCCCGCTGACATCCAGCCCCGCGCCCAGCGCGCCCGCGACCGAGGAATCCATCAGTTGCGTGCGGCGCGCACCCGCGTCCAGCATCGCGTCGATGACGGAACGCTTTTCCACATCCGTCACGCCGCTTGGCACGCAGACGATCGCGCGCGGCCGAAAGAGCAGGCGGCGGCCGATCACCTTATGAATAAAGTAGCGCAGCATGCGCTCGGTGATGTCAAAATCGCTGATCGACCCGTCCTTGAGCGGCCGGACCGTCACGACATGGCCGGGGGTTCTGCCCTGCATGCGCTTGGCGTCGTCGCCGACCGCCAGGATATTGCGGGTGTTCCGGTCCACCGCGACCATCGCGCTCTCGCGGAGCACCACGCCGCGGCCCTTGATATAGACCATGACCGAGGAAGTGCCCAGGTCGATTCCAATGTCCTCACGCCCAAACATTGCGCTCACCTCTTTGGTATATAGACGAATCCCGCCTGTTAAATGTTACATTCTACAGGAGGTAAAAAAATCCTTCTTTAACATTATTTTATTTTTTCGCCATATTCTTCTTTTTTCCGACATTTTTGTACTTGTTTCGCGTCGCATTGCCGCCGCGCAGGTGGCGTTCCGCCTTATTTTGGTCAAGCACGGCGCGCACGTCGTGAAACAGGGAGCTGTCCACCTCCTTCAGGCGCTCGCCCACGTCCTTGTGCACCGTCGATTTGCTGACGCGAAACCGTTTGGCCGCCTGGCGCACGGTCGCCCGCTTTTCCACGATGTATTCCGCCGTCCTCAGCACGCGCAGTTCAATATACTCCCGCACCCGCAAAACCCCCTCCGCATTGCCGACGTTTACGCCAGTCTATGCGCGGGAGGCGGAACACATTTCTTTTTGCCAAAAAGGGGACAGGCGGGGCTACGCGGTTCTGCGGACGGCGCGGCCCTGGCGCGCCTTTAAGGCGCGTACCAATTCCTCGGCCGTGTCAAAGGGCTCGGAAAACGCCATCGCCGCGGTCGCGGCGGCGCGCACGCTGTGCGCGTCGGACCCCGCGGTCTGCAAAAGGCCATGCGCGAGCGCCGTTTCAAGCGCCTGGTCGTCAAAGGAGCGCTGCTCGACCTTGTGGCTGCCGTTAAACACCTCCAGCCCGTCCACGATGTCAACGCGCACGGCCACCTGTTCGGGAAGGTACGCCGCGCGGCGGTACGGGTGCGCCTGCGACACGAAGCCCCCCGCTGCGTGCACGCGGCGCACATATTCGTCCAGCGGGATGTCGCACAGATCGTCATACGCGCGCAAAAACGCTTCGGAAAGCCCGAAGGTGAGAAAGTCGCCGCCCTGGTCGTAATATTCCCAGCCGAGGAGCACGCAAAGCCCCAGCTTCTCCCCCGCCTCCCTGGCCGCGAGATATCCCTTCAGCAGGCCGTCGATCCTTTGTTGCCAGGGCCAGTCCTTTTCCATGCAGGAATAGCCGTTTAAAAAATGGTCCGTCACCACGATGCCGTGATACCCGGCGTCCTTGTAGGCGGCGA
>CAZUIA010000115.1:0-8955 GCA_964620835.1 uncultured Oscillospiraceae bacterium | reverse complement strand
CCTATGTTGACAATGAGGACGGCACCCGTACATACACCGTTCAGATTTTCGACGACCTCGTTTTCAACGATGGCACCGGCATCACAGCGAAGAACTACATCGCCTTCCCGTTGCTGTTCAGCTCCCCGCTGTCCATTGCGGCCGGCTGCTACGGCACCGCCGGAAAGAACCTCGACGGCTTCAAGGCCTACAACAGCGGCGAAACCGAAGCCTTCAAGGGCATCCGTCTGATCGACGAGTACACCTTCTCTTATACGCTCGACGCCGATCACAACCCCTTCTACTACGCCCTGCAGGCGCTCAACAGCTCCACCTATGCCAAGTCCTATCCGCTGGATTATCAGTATTGGCTGTCCGAGGATGCTGACATCGTCGATACCGAAGAAGGCGCCAAGTTCACCGTTGCGCTGAATGCGGAAGTTTACTCCCAGCATATGCGCGACACCCACTACCGTTGGGAAGGCCTGAGAACCTCCGGCCCGTACCAGGTGGAATCCGCCGATATCGGCGCGCAGATCATCACGCTGGTTGTCAACCCGAACTATAAGGGCGACTACCAGGGCATCAAGCCGAGCATCGAGCATGTCGTGATCACCTATGCCAACGTCGCCACGATGTTTGACTCCCTGAAAACCGGCGCCATTTCCTTCATCGACTCGGTGTTTGACGGGGAATCCATCAACACGATGCTCGATATTGAAGAGGAAGGCGGCTTCACCACCAGCCACTTCCAAAAGAACGGCTACGGCAAGATCTTCTTCCAGTGCGACTGGGGCCCGCAGCAGTTTGTCAAGGTTCGCCAGGCGATCGCGCATCTGCTTGACCGCGAGGCCCTGATCGAAGGCGTCCTCCAGGGCCATGGCGTCATCGTCGGCGCCGCTTACGGCGCGCAGTGCTGGATGGCGGTTGAAGGCGAAGAACAGCTTGAGGAGCGCATGAACCCCTATACCTACAGCCCCGAAAAGGCCATCGAACTCCTCGTTGAGGATGGCTGGGTTTACGACGAGAAGGGCAATGCGTACGTCAGCGGCATCCGCTGGAAGAAAGTCACCGAGAAAGAAGCGGCTTATGACAAGCGCTGCGTCACCCTGGCCGACGGCACGATCATGATGCCGCTGGTCATGGACTGGGCGGCTCGCGAAGGCTTTGCCACGACCGAGTACATTGACATTCTCCTTTGCAAGAGCGCTGCCACCGCGCAGGCCGGCATGCAGATCAACCGCGTGGATATGTCCTATCCGGAACTGCTCAAGTACCTCAACCGCACGCCTTCCTCCGGGGAGCAGTATGCGCAGCCTTCCTACGCGATGCTGAACCTGTCCACCTCCTTCCAACTGACCTACGACCAGACCTACCGCTTCACGCTCGATCCCGATCTCATCCTCAACAACAAGAACCGTTGCTTCGACGAGGAGTTGGATCGTCTGTCCATGGATATGGTCTACGGCGTGGATCCTGAGGATCGCGACACCTACCTCCAGACATGGATCGACTTCATCGTCCGCTTCAACGAGCTGCTGCCTGAGCTGGCGCTGTACAGCGAAGAAATGTGGCAGATCCGGGATGAGCGCATCAAGAATTTCAACCCGACCGCTGCTTTCACAACCATGCAGGCCATTGTGCAAGCCTACTGGGAGGACTAAGCCTGATTTGACCTGATGTACTGCGATGCTGTGCGGAACGACTTGCTCATTCCGCACAGCTTCTAGCCTTTGCCCTAGCCTCCGGAAGAGGCAACACGAGAATGCGGTGGGATAATGTATGGCAAAATATGTATTTAAGAGAATCGGCTACATGGTAGTCGTCTTGGTTGCGATATCGCTCCTGCTATACTGCTTGTTCAGCTTGATTCCAAGCGATCCGGCTTTGCTGGAAGTTGAGCCGTTTCGCGACACCGTAAGCCCGGATGTTTTTGAACAGATGTATCAGGTTGCAAGGGATCGGCTGGGGCTTGACGATCCGCTCATCGTTCGGTATTTGCGCTGGCTGGGCGCCTGGAAAGACATGGACGGAACCTTCCACGGAATCCTGCAGGGCAACCTGGGCTATTCCATTTATTTTAAAACGGAAGTCAGGCAGGCAATCAAGGACCCCATCGTCAATACGCTATTTTTGAATCTGTTGTCCACGCTTCTGGCGCTTGCCATCACGATCCCGCTTGGCATAGCGACCGGCGTTCGTAAGAATACGAAATTCGATCAGACCGTTCAGGTCGTCACGATCGTAGGCTACAGCATCCCGATTTACATCATCGGGCTTGTGTTTATTTACATTTTTGCTGTAAAGCTGCGATGGTTCCCGGTTGGCGGCATGAAAGATTCGACGGCCAGCTATGAGGGAATGCGCGAGCTGCTGGATCGGCTCTACCACTTCGGCCTTCCGCTTCTGGTGATGACGTTTGCCCATCTAGGCAGCATGACCCGCTATGTGCGCGCCGCCATGATCGACGTCATGAGCATGGATTACATCCGTACGGCACGCGCAAAAGGCCTGAAGGAAAAGGTTGTCATTTATTCGCACGCGTGGCGCAACGCACTGCTGCCCGTTGTGACGGTTATTATTTCTTGGTTCCTGAAGCTGTTTTCCGGTTCCGTCGTCATTGAGCATACGTTCTCGCTCAACGGCATGGGCGCTTTGTATATCAATGCGCTCAATAACCTGGATTACGAGCTGGTGATGGCCATACAGCTGTTCTTCACCATCGTCAGCCTGGTCGGTCTGTTGCTGTGCGACCTGTGCTACGGCCTTGTGGATCCGCGGGTTCGCGTCAATAAATAAGCGGGAGGTGCAGTGATGATGAGAGATTTCGTAAAACGCTCCCGTCTTGGGACATGGTTTTTCCGCATGGTGATCAACCCGGGCAAGGAACTGGACTTCCTGGCTGAAGAGCAGGTGACAAGCCCCGGGAAAATGATGTTCAAGAGCTTTTTGCACAACCGCATTGCCATGACGGGCCTGGTCATGTTCCTGCTGATTCTGGCGATTGTAACCATCGGCCCGTTCTTCTTCCCAATTGATCTTGCGTATCAGGACACGACGCAGATCAACGTGCCTCCCGGAATGAGCATGATGAGCGTGCCCAAAGAGCTGCTGAGCGACGTGAAAATTCTCGAATCCGGAACCACCTACGGCATCGGCGTTTCCAACGCCGGCAAGGTATACACATGGGGCTATACCAGTGTGACCAAGTCTGCAGACGTGGCGAACATTCCGCAAGAGGTGATGAATGCGCAGATCGTGGATCTGGCGGTAGGGTTTGACCACGTGGCGGCGGTGGACGCGGACGGACATCTCTACGCATGGGGGAACGACCGCCTGAACCAGTGCCAGATTCCGGAGAAGATTCAGGGATTGCATGTCAAGCAGATCGAGGCTTCGTTCCAGTTTACCGGCATTGTGACCGAGGAAGGCGAGGTCCATTTCTGGGGCAACACCAACGGCGCGGACGCCAAGGTAAGCAAGGCGTATCAGGGCAATATCGAGCAGATTGCGCTGACGAACACCGCCTACATTGCGCTGACCAAGGATGGCGCGGTCGTATACCCGGGCTCTAAAAAGAGTAACTCCTTCTACACCATCCCTGAAGGCCTTGATTCGGGCGTTGTGCAGATTGCGGCCACCACGGCCTCGTGCGCGGCGCTGAAGGAGGACGGGACCGTTGTGGTGTGGGGCAACGCCTCAAAGGCGAAGCCAACGTGCCGGAAACAGACAGCAAGATTGTGGAACTCCACGGCGGAAGATACCATTACACCGCGCGCATGGAAAACGGCGAGGTGATCAGTTGGGGCGATAACGCCAACAAGCAGAGCAACGTTCCGAAGATGGATCTGTCCTCCGGCATCAAGCTGATGAACTCCGGGTATTATCAGAACTATGTCGTAACGAACGATGGCGAGCTCTATACATGGGGGCTGAAGGGCTATCTGCTGGGCAGCGATGATCTCGGGCGCGATGTGCTGAGTCGGATCATCAACGGCGGCAAGGTGACGATGACGGTCGGCGCTGTTTCGGTGATCATTTCGCTGTTGATCGGCGTCACGCTGGGCTGTCTGTCCGGCTTCTTCGGCGGCGCGATCGATATCGTTGTCATGCGCATTTCGGAGGTGATCAACTCGCTTCCGTTTCTGCCCTTTGCGCTGATCCTGTCCGCGATTCTCGGCACCAGCGTTTCGCAGGAGGCGCGCATCTACATTATCATGGTGGTGCAGGGCCTTTTGTACTGGCCAAGCTCCTGCCGCCTCGTGCGCGCGCAGGTGCTGGCGGCGCGGGAAAGCGAATACGTCATGGCGGCGCAGGCGATGGGGGAAAAAGAGAGGGACGTTATCTTCAAGCAGATTCTGCCCAATATCCTCTCTCAGGTGCTTGTCACCGCCACGCTGAGCTTTGCCACCTGCATGTTGACCGAGTCTTCGCTGTCCTATCTGGGCTTTGGCATTGTGGCGCCGACGCCGACATGGGGCAACATGCTCAAAGGCGCGAATAACTCTGTCGTGATCCAGCAATATTGGTGGCGCTGGGTGTTCCCCGCCCTGATCTTCGGTGTGTGTACGATTTGCATCAACCTGATGGGGGATGGCATGCGCGACGCTGTCGATCCCAAGTCTGCAGAGCGTTAAGGGGGGCGGCACGATGGCATTGCTTGAGCTGCGAAATCTACACACCTTTTTCAGAGCGAAGCGCGGGATTGTCAAGGCGGTCAACGACGTGTCCTACACGGTCGAAGCCGGGAAAACCCTCGGCGTCGTCGGTGAATCCGGCTCGGGCAAGAGCGTTTCGGCCATGAGCATTCTCCGCCTGCTCGACAGCAACGGCTACATTGACAGCGGCGAAATCTTCTTTGACGGCAAAGAGGTTTCCAAGCTTTCGATGCCGGAGCTGTATAAGATCAGGGGCAACGACATCTCCGTGATCTTTCAGGAGCCCATGACCAGCCTGAACCCCGTGTTCACGGTAAACAGACAGCTTTCCGAGCCGTTTATAATTCATCAGGGGATGAACAAAAAAGACGCGGCCAAAGAGGTTGTGAAGATTCTTTCGGATGTGAAGATCCCAAACCCCGACGTTGTGTCAAAGCAATACCCGTTTGAGCTTTCCGGCGGTATGCGCCAGCGCGTGATGATCGCCATGGCGCTCGCGTGCCGGCCGAAACTCCTGATTGCGGATGAACCGACCACGGCGCTGGACGTGACCATCCAAGCGCAGATCTTGCGCCTGATGAACGAGCTCAAGCGCGAACTCGGAACGTCCATCCTGTTCATCACGCACGACCTTGGCGTGATCAACCAGATGGCCGACGACGTTGCGGTCATGTATTGCGGCCAGGTTGTGGAGCTTGCCTCCGCGGAAACGGTCTTTGCGCGCAATACCCGGTATATGCACCCGTACACGGAGGGGCTGATGCTTTCCGTTCCGCGCATGGATATGCCGCCCCATGCGCGCCTGGAAGCGATCCCCGGCTCCGTTCCGCATCCGCTGAACCTGCCCAAGGGCTGCAAGTTCTCCACGCGCTGCAAGTATGTGACGGAGCGCTGCAAAGCGGAAGAACCCCGGCAGGTTGAGGCAGAGCCGAACCATCTGGTTCGCTGCCACTACCCTGACAAGGAGGCGCGCCATGCAAGAGCGTAAGGTATTGATCCGCGCGCTGGATCTGAAACAGTATTTTCCGGTGAAAGGCGGTCGCTTCTGCAAAGCGAACGACGGCATCTCCATCGATATTTACGAGGGAGAGACCTTTGGCCTTGTCGGCGAGTCCGGATGCGGGAAGTCTACGCTCGGCCGCACGCTGCTGCAGCTATGCCGCCAGACCTCCGGCAGAACCATCTATTACGGCCAGACGCTCGAACAGATCGCCCCGCGGTATGTGGAAAAAACGCTGCGCAGGTATACCAAGGAGCGCGCAAAGTATCGGGAGCTGCTGGCCAAAAAAGAGGCGGCTGAAAAGGCGCTTGAAGCCGCGAAGAACGATGCGGAGCGCTTTGCGCGTCAGGATGCGCTCAACCATCTGGAAGTCGAGACCATGGTGCAGTACCATGCCCTTGCGGACGTTGTCGGCGGCTTCCTCGGCGTTGAAAACTGCGAAACGGCGATTGCCCTGTTCCTGGAAGAATATCAGGCCTGCAAAAAGCTAAGGGTTCTGCGAGAAAAGCGGGCCGTTTTGCATGCGCGAAAGCTCGACATGGCGTATGAGCTGGACAGCGCCAAGCGGGAAGGCTGGAATACGGCGGGCTATCAGAAAAGGCTGGATCGGATCAAGGCGCGGCTGGCTGCGCTCGAGGTGGACATCAAACCCATCGAGGAATCGCTGCGCGCGACGCGCGAAAAAATTGAGGCGCTCAGCGCCCAGTATCAGAACGATCCCGATTTTCAGCGCATGAAAGCCACCCGCGACGGCGGCGTGGACCTTGCGCGGCTCACATACGACGAAATGCGCCTGCTGCGGAGCGATCTGCAGATGATCTTCCAGGACCCGTATTCCTCCCTCAATCCGCGCATGACGGTGGGCCAGATTGTCGGAACGGGCATGAAGACGCATCACCTCTATATCAAGGAAAACGCCCGCATGCAGGACGGCGTGCTCGGCGTGATGGAAAAATGCGGCCTGCAGCCGTACTTCCTGCATCGCTTCCCGCACCAGTTTTCCGGCGGGCAGCGCCAGAGAATCGGCATCGCGCGCAGCCTTGCGGTGGAGCCGAAGTTTGTGGTGTGCGACGAGGCGGTCTCCGCGCTGGACGTGTCCATCCAGTCGCAGATCATCAACCTCCTGCAGGACCTGAAGGAACAGCAGAGCCTGACGTATCTGTTCATCACGCACGATCTTTCCGTTGTCAAGTACATCAGCGACCGCATCGGCGTGATGTATCTCGGTAACATGGTGGAGCTTGCGCCCGCGCAGGAAATCTTCGATTGCCCGATGCACCCTTACACAAAGGCGCTCATTTCCTCTATCCCTACGGTTGACAAGCGCGAAGAGGAACTGTATGTTATCCACGGCGATATTCCCAGCCCGGTCAATCCGCCCAGCGGATGCAAGTTCCACACCCGCTGCGAGCATTGCACGGAAATCTGCCGCCAGGTTGTGCCGAAGTGGGAGGAGGCTTCGCCGAACCACTTTGTAGCCTGCCACCATATGCGCGAACTGCAGGAGCGGGACGAGCGGCGGAAAGCTTGAGGGGGAAGCGATGAAAAGGAAGGGAAGCACCCTCCTGCGAAGGAAGAGAGAAGGGGCGCCTGCGGACGGCCGGGATTCGGCAGTCAAAAAGCCGGCGCTTGGGGAGGAGATGGAAAAAGGCGATACCACGGCCATGCTGATTTCCGCGTTCCTCATCTTTGGCGGCGCGATTGTTGCCGTGCTGGCCGTGTTAACGCTCATTGCATGCCTCCTTTTCCGATGAAGCTTTTGCGGCAGCCGGAAATCGGCCAATCTCATAGAATGGACGCTCTCTGTCCGGCCGTAATTCACGCGGATGCGGTGGCGTCGGCGGTTGGTATCAGCCGCCGACGCCGCTGTGACGGTTTTATATTTTCCCTAAATTGGCATCGATTGCAGAATGGACCGTGAGACGGGATGCCGCACCGCAAAGCAAGGAACGCATGTGTACGGAGCATTGGAAACGGACCCAAGATGCATGCCAATCGAAGTTTTGCGAACGGTTTTGCCGCAGGCTCTTCCTGCCGTCAGTACGTTGGCCGTCTTTGGCCTTGTCAGGCGCCGCATCGTGCTGATCCATGACAAGTGAGATCAGCAGATCGGGCCCACAGACCGGCATGCGGCCGGGGAGTGGGGAAGGGGGGGCGCGGCGGTTTGACGCCCGTCGGCGTTTCCATCGATTTGACAGAAAGCGGGTGGAATACCATGGACAAACTGGATCTGCGCATTGAACAGTATCGGGACGATATGGTTGAGCTGCTTAGAAAGCTCGTCCGCATCCCCAGCGTCCGGGGGGAAAGCCGTCCCGGCATGCCGTTTGGCGAGGGCCCTGCAAAGTGTCTGGAGGCCGCGCTCGCCGCCGCGGAAGCGCTCGGCTTCAAGGCCGAAAACGTGGATCATTATGCCGGCCATGCGGACATTGGAGAGGGCGAGCAGACCCTCGGCATTCTCGTGCATCTTGACGTCGTGCCGGTGGGCGACCATTGGACGGTTGCGCCGTTTGACGCGCTTGTGAAGGATGGAAGAGTCTGGGGCCGGGGTGCCTGCGATAACAAGGCCGCCTGCGCGGAAATTTTCTACGCGATTCGCGCGCTGATGGATGCGGGCATCCAGTGGAAGAAAAAGGTGCGCGTGATCTTCGGCTGCGATGAGGAAAGCGCGTGGGAGGACATGAAGTACTATAAGCAGCGCGTGAAAATGCCGGATTTTGGCTTCGTGCCGGACGGCTCCTTTCCGCTGACAAACGCGGAAAAGGGCATTTTACATGTTGAGATGAACATCCCCGCCCACGGCGACGATGAAAAATTTGTTTCGCTCGTTGGCGGCGAGCGCCCCAATGTCGTGCTTGCCAAGAGCACGGCCGTGATCGCCGGCGCGCCGGCGCTGGACCTTTCAGGCTATCCAATCGAAAGCCGCGTCAATGAAAGCGGCGACACCGTGCTGGTCAGCACCGGGATCGCCGCGCACGGCTGCACGCCGGAAAACGGAGAGAACGCGGGCGTCCGCCTGATGCAGTGCCTGCGCAAAAACGGCTGGCGCGGCAACATGGTGGATGTGATCTGCGATCTGTTCGGCGATAAGCTGGACGGCGAAGGGTTTGGCATCCGCTTTGTGGACGAAGCGTCCGGCGCGCTTTCGCTAAACCTGGGCGTGCTGGAAAAGGCGGGGGACGCCTTCCGCCTGGTTGTGGACATCCGCTATCCTGTTACGGACGACTATGACAAGCTCCTTGCGACCCTTCGGGAACGCGCGGCGGAATACGGCGCGACCGTTCGGGTGATGGATCATAAGCTGCCGCTGTATTTGCC
>CAZUIA010000114.1:8555-9121 GCA_964620835.1 uncultured Oscillospiraceae bacterium | reverse complement strand
CAGCGCCAGCATGATCCCGAGCGAGCGCGCAGCCCCAAAAAGAGCGGCGTGCGCGAGGTCGGCATCCTGCCGGACGACGATGTCGTGCGCGGCGGCGGCCGCAAGCGCCGCAAGGTCAGCGTGCAGCAGTCGATGGCGCCCATCAGGATCGAAAAGGCCTACATGACCGCCGAGACGATCACGGTCAAGGACCTGACCGAGCGCATCGGAAAGCCGGCCGGGGACATCATCAAGAAGCTGCTGCTGCTGGGCACCATGGCGACGATCAACCAGGAGCTCGACTATGACACCGCGGCCCTGGTCAGCGCCGAGTTTGGCGTGGAGCTTGAAAAGAAGCTGGAAAAGACGGCGGAGGACATCCTGGTCGAGGAAAACTTCGAAGACGAGGAGAGCGATCTCGTCGAGCGCCCGCCGGTCGTGACGATCATGGGCCACGTTGACCACGGTAAGACGTCGCTGCTGGACTACATCCGAAACAGCCACGTCACCGAGGGCGAGGCCGGCGGCATCACGCAGCACATCGGCGCGTATATGGTGGACCTTGACGGCCGCAGGATCACGTTCCT
>CAZUIA010000114.1:1174-8509 GCA_964620835.1 uncultured Oscillospiraceae bacterium | reverse complement strand
GGGCCACGAGGCGTTCACCGCCATGCGCGCCCGCGGCGCCCAGGTGACGGACATCGCCATTCTCGTCGTGGCGGCGGACGATGGCGTCATGCCGCAGACGGTCGAGGCGATCAACCACGCCAAGGCCGCGAACGTGCCGATCATCGTGGCGATCAACAAGATGGACAAAGAATCGGCCAACCCGGAGCGCATCAAGCAGGACCTGACCGCTTACAACCTCGTGGCCGAGGACTGGGGCGGGGATACCATCATGGCGCCCGTATCCGCCGCGACCGGCATGGGCGTGGACCAGCTGCTGGAGATGATCCTGCTGGTGGCCGACATGCAGCAGCTCAAAGCCAACCCGGACCGGCGCGCGCGCGGCATCATTATTGAGGCCAAGCTCGACAAGGGCCGCGGCCCCGTGGCCACGGTGCTCGTGCAAAACGGCACGCTGCGCGTGGGCGACACCATTGTCGCGGGCATGGCGTACGGCCGCATCCGCGCGATGGTGAACGAGCGCGGCGAGCGCGTGAAAGAGGCCGGACCTTCGACCCCGGTCGAGGTCATCGGCTTTGGCGAGGTGCCGGACGCCGGCGACGAGCTGAGCGCCGTGGACGAGCGCCTCAGCCGCCAGGTCGTCGAGGAGCGGCGCGAAAAGCAGCGCGCGGCCCTGGTCAAGTCGTCGGCGAAGGTTTCGCTGGACGATCTGTTCACCAAGATCTCCGAAGGCGAGGTCAAGGACCTCAACGTCATCCTCAAGGCGGACGTGCAGGGCTCGGCCGAGGCGCTTCGCCAGTCGCTGGAAAGGCTTTCCAACAACGAGGTGCGCGTGCGCACGATCCACGCCGGCGTCGGCGCCATCACCGAAAACGACGTGCTGCTCGCGGTGACGAGCGGGTCGATCATCATCGGCTTCAACGTCCGGCCCGAGAACAACGCCCGCGACATGGCCGCCCGCGAGGAGGTGGATATCCGCCTCTACCGCATCATCTATCAGGCCATCGAGGACGTCGAAAAGGCCATGAAGGGCCTTTTGAAGCCCGAGTTCCGCGAGATCATCCTCGGCCACGCGCAGGTCCGAAACACGTTCAAGGTGACCGGCGTGGGCACGGTGGCGGGCTGCTACGTGACCGACGGCAAGATGCAAAGAAACGCCTCCGTCCGGCTGCTGAGGGATAATGTGACCATCTTTGAGGGCAACCTAGACTCGCTGCGCCGCTTTAAAGACGACGTGCGCGAGGTGGCCACGGGCTTTGAGTGCGGCATCGGGCTGGAGAAGTTCAACGACATCAAGGAGGGCGACGTGATCGAGTGCTTCACCAACGAGCAGATCGAGCGCTGAGGCCCCTAAGGAGACCCCATGACCTACGACCGCATTGACCGCATCAGCGAGGAGGTCCGCCGCGAAGTGGACCGCATCCTGCGCGACGAGGTGCGCGACCCCCGGGTGACGGGCACTTGGTCCGTCACCCGCGCGGACGTGACGCGCGATCTTCGCTATGCGAAGATTCGCGTCAGCGTGCTGGAGGACGAGCTTCGCGCGCCGCTGCTGAAGGCCCTGAAAAGCGCCGCGGGCTTTATCCGGCGGGAGCTTGGCAAAAACCTGAACCTTCGCTACACGCCCGAGGTACTCTTTGAGGCGGACGACAACATTGCCTACGGCGTGCACATTTCCTCGCTCCTTTCAGACGTATTGCCGGAAAAACCTCCCGAAACGAAAGAGGCTGACGACGATGAACCAGGCGCTCCGTGACCTCGTCAACGCGCTTAAGGGCGCAAACCGCATCGCGATCCTCCTGCATATCTCCCCGGACGGGGACACCTGCGGCTCGGCGCTAGCGCTGCGCCGCGCGTTTGTTTTGCGTGGCAAGCACGCCGTGGCCGTGTGCGACGACCCGGTGCCGCGCATCTACGCGCACCTGTGGGGCGCGGACGCGGTGGTCACGCCCGACGCGGTTTTAGGCGAAACGTTTGATCTGGCGATCGCGGTGGATGTGGGCGACCGGGGCCGGCTGGGCCGGGCGGCGGCGGTGTTTGACCGCGCGCCCTGCACCGCCCAGGTCGACCACCACGGCACCAACCCCGGCTATGCGCGCATCAACCACCTGCAAACGCCGCTTTCCGCGACCGGCGTACTGGCCGAGCAGGTGATCGACGCGCTTGGGGTGCCGATCGATTTGGAGATCGCCCGGTGCCTGTATATCGCCGTGGTCACCGACACGGGCAATTTCAAGCAGCAAAACACCGACGCGGCGGCGCTCCGGCTCGGCGCGCGCTGCCTGGACGCGGGCGTCGACCCTTCCGCCGAGACGCGCCGTGTGTTCGACCTTCGGCCCTTGAATCAGACGAAGCTCCTCGGCCGGGCGCTTTCAAACCTCGAGGTGTTCGAGGGCGAAAGCCTGGCCCTCATGCCGCTGAAGCGGGAGGACTTTGCAAAGACCGGCGCCGCGCCCGAGCATACGGAGGGCTTGGTCAACTTCGCGATCAACACCGAAGGGGTTCGGATCGCCTGCCTGATCAGCGAGCAGGACGCAAGCGCCAAGTGCAGCCTTCGGGCCGTGCCGCCGTTTGACGTGGCGCGCATCGCCATTCCGCTGGGCGGCGGGGGACATACCCTGGCCGCGGGCTGCGTGCTTCCGCTCCCGTTTGATGAAGCGTACGAAACCATCCGCGCCGCCATGCGGCGCGAGCTGGACCGCCTGGCATGAACGGATTTTTGAACCTGTTAAAGCCGCCGGGCATGACGTCGTCCGACGCCGTGGTGCGCGTTCGCCGCACGCTTCAGGGCGAAAAGGTGGGCCATGCCGGCACGCTGGACCCCGAGGCCGCGGGCGTGCTGCCGATCATGGTCGGCAAGGCGTCGCGGCTGTTTGACGTGCTGACTGAAAAGCAAAAGGAATACGTCGCCGAAATCGCCTTCGGCGTGTCGACCGACACCCAGGACGCGCAGGGAACGGTGCTGGAGAAGTCGGACGCGCTGCCGGCGCGGGCGGCGGTCGAGGCGGCGCTGCCCCGGCTTGTCGGCGACATTTTGCAGGTGCCGCCCGCCTACTCGGCGCTCAAGGTGGGCGGCACGCCCGCCTATGCGCTGGCGCGCAGGGGGGAAGCCGCGGCGCTTCAGGCGCGGCCGGCCCGCGTTGACGAAATCGAGCTGCTGGAATGGACGGGCGGCGACGGCGCGCTGCTGCGCGTTGCGTGCGGCAAGGGCGTGTACATCCGCACGCTCTGCCACGATATCGGCGCGCTGGTGCATTGCCCGTCCCATATGCGGTTCTTGCTGCGCACGAAAAGCGGGACGTTTTGGATTGAAAACAGCGTGACGCTGGAGGAGTGGGAGGCCGCCCCGGACCGGGCCGCGCTGCTTGCGCCGATGGACCTGCCGCTTGCCCACCTGCCGGCGGCGCGCGTGGAGGAAAGATACGAACCCTTATGCAAAAACGGCAGCGCGCTTTGGCGCTTTGATGCGGAGGAACCCGCCGCGCTTTCGGGCGGACCGGTGCGGGTATACTGCGGGGAAAGGTTCGCGGGCCTGGCGCGCTACCGGGACGGTGCGCTCAGGTTTCAGGCGATGCTGATGGACTGAAGAAGGGGGAATTCGTGTGACGCGCATTGGGCACATCCTCGCGGAGCTAAAGAATCTGTATCCGCAGGCGCGGCCAGAGCTACATTTTTCCAACCCCTATGAGACGCTGGTCGCCACGATGCTCTCGGCCCAGTGCACGGACCGGCAGGTGAACAAGGTGACGGCCGTGCTCTTTCCGATGGTGAAGGACGCGCGCGCCATGGCCAAGCTGACGCCGGACGAGCTGTACCCGATCGTGAAAAGCTGCGGCTTTAAGAGCAAGGCGACGAACATCGTGGGCGCGTGCCGCATCCTGGTGGACGAGCACGGCGGCGAGGTGCCGAACTCCATGGAGGCGCTGACCAAGCTGCCGGGCGTGGGGCGAAAGACCGCGAACGTGGTGCTGGCCAACGCGTTCGGCGTGCCGACGCTGGCCGTGGACACGCATGTGTTCCGCGTCGCCAACCGCCTGGGGCTCACGCACGCCAAGGACGTGCTGCGCACCGAGCAGCAGCTGATGGACATCATCCCCAGGGAGGACTGGATCACCGCGCACCACTGGCTGATCTACCACGGCCGCCGCGTGTGCGACGCCAGAAAGCCCGCGTGCGGCGCCTGCACGCTGGCGCCCTGGTGCGAATATGTGAACAAAGCGGGCCAGGAGGAGGGAACGGCGTGAACAACTGGGACATCGAAAAGCGCTTTGAGGTGGTCTACAAGCAAAACAGCATGATGACGACCGTGCGCATCCTGGTGGACCGCGAGACGGGCGTGCAGTACCTGCTGTCAACCTACGGCCAGGCCGGCGGCCTGACGATGCTGGTCGACAAGGACGGCAAGCCGCTTTTGTACCAGCGCTGACGCGCGAAAAAAGGCGCCGTTTCCGCGCCGCATATTCTCTGTATTTCAACCTTGACGCCGCCCTCCGAACGTGGTATCGTACGGGTGACAACCGCATACGCCGTCGCGGTGCGCGCGAAAGCGCGAGAATAGGGAATCAGGTTCAATGCCTGAGCGGACCTGCCGCCGTAAGGAGGAGCGCACCCCATGGGCCACCGGGCAACCGGGAAGGCGGGGCGGCGCGATGAGCCCGAGCCGGAAGACCTGCCACGACGAGGTTTCGCGCCACAGGCATTGGAAAGCGAGCAAGAGCGGGGTGTTCCCGCGCCTTTTACGTTCCCGTCCTGCTTGGGCGGGAACTTTTTGCGGCATGCGGAAAACATGCCGTCCCCCGGCAAAGGGCAGGCGCCCGTGGCCGGGGAAGGCGAAGGAGGGAAAACCCAATGAAGAAAACCTTTCCAGCATGGATTCTGGCCCTGGCGCTCCTTTTGGCCGTGGCAAGCGCGCACGCCGCGCCGCCGGCCGAGGACCGGGCGGGCAACCCCGTCACCATCCCCGAAAGCGTTCAGACAATCGCGTCGCTCGCCCCGTCGATCACGCAGGTGATCGTGGACCTCGGCCAGGGCGACAAGCTCGTGGCCGTGGACACCTACTCCAAGGACATTCAGGGCGTGCCGGACGAGGCCCTGGCGTTTGACATCATGTCCCCGGAGGCAGAGCAGCTCGTGGCGCTTTCGCCCGATGTTGTGTTCGTCAGCGGCATGTCGCTGTCCGTGGGCACGGACCCGTTCAAGACCCTGACGGACCTTGGCATCTGCGTCTTGTACATCCCCTCGTCCAGCAGCATCGACGCCATCGTCGAGGATACGCTGTTCATCGGCGAGGCCCTTGGCGACAGGGAGGGCGCGCAGGCGCTGTGCAACAGGCTGACCGGGGCGGTGGAAGCGTTCCGCGCAAGCACGGATGTCCCCGTGCGCGTGTACTTTGAGATCCAGCCCTTCCCGAACCTGTACAGCTTCGGCAGCGGCACGTTCCTCAACGAAATGATCGAGCTGCTGGGCGGGGAGAACATCTTCGCGGACCAGCAAAGCTGGATCGCCGTTTCCGAGGAGTCCGTCGTCGCCCGAAACCCCGAGATCATCTTCACCAACGTGAGCTGGACCGAGGACGCGGTGGGTGAGATCCTCTCGCGCACGGGGTGGGAAAGCGTTGACGCGGTGCAAAACAAGGCCGTGTACCCAATCGATGCGGACGCATCCTCGCAGCCGAACCACCGCATCGTGCTGGCGCTTGAGGAAATGGCGCAAGCGCTTCAAAAATAACAAAATTCCGTCTTGACAAGCGGCTGGCGTTAGCATATACTAATTCCGGGTTAGAAAACGCTAACCGGAAGGAGATGCATGCCATGCCGCTTGCTTATGCCCGCTTGGGCGAGCCGACCGTTATCCGCAAAATCAGCGGGAAGGATGAAACCAAGCGTTTTTTGGAAAACCTTGGTTTTACTGTCGGCAGTGAGATCACCATCCTGAATGAAATGGGCGGCCATGTCATCGTGTGCGTGAAGGACAGCCGCGTGGCGATTGACAAGGCCATGGCGATGCGCATCATCGTGTGAGGAGGAAGGCGTCATGACGCTCAGGGACGCGACGATTGGACAAACGGTGCAGGTTGTGAAACTAACCGGCGAGGGCGCGGTCAAGCGCCGCATCATGGACATGGGCATCACCAAGGGGACGGACATCTATGTGCGCAAGGTGGCCCCGCTGGGCGATCCCCTGGAGGTGACGGTGCGCGGGTACGAGCTTTCGCTTCGCAAGGCGGATGCCGAAATGATCCAGGTCAAATGACCGGGCGATAAAGGCTGCCGCCGCCCGGGCGGCGCGTTGCCTCGGCGGCCTGGCGGGCCCAAGGGTCTGTGCGGGACCGGGCTTCAAAGAGTTTTCCATGCAGCAGAAGACTTATTTTTTACAGGAATAGTTAGTTAAAGCTAACCATAGGAGGGCGAACAATGGCGATCAAGATTGCGCTGGCGGGCAACCCCAACAGCGGCAAAACAACGTTGTTCAACGCGCTGACGGGCAGCTCGCAATACGTGGGCAACTGGCCCGGGGTGACGGTGGAAAAAAAGGAAGGCCGCCTGAAAAAGCACGACGGCGTGATCATCCAGGACCTTCCGGGCATTTACTCGCTTTCGCCCTATAGCATGGAGGAGGTCATCTCCCGCAATTACCTGGTGCATGACAAGCCCGACGCGATCCTGAACCTCGTGGACGCGACGAATATCGAGCGAAACCTATACCTCACGACGCAGCTTCTGGAGCTGGGCATCCCGGTTGTCGTGGCGCTGAACATGATGGATGTCATCGAAAAGAGCGGCGACAAGATCGATGCCAGGAAGCTGTCGGAGAACCTCGGCTGCCCGGTGGTGGAGATCAGCGCGCTGAAGGAAACGGGCGTGTTCGAGGCCGCGCGCGTTGCCATTGACGCGGCGCAAAAGCGCACCGCGCCAAAGCCCCAGCGGTTTTCCCCGCCGCTGGAAAAAGCGCTTGGCGCCATTGAGGAAAGCATCCGCGGCAAGGCGGAGGGCGGCGTGCTTCGGTTTTACGCGGTGAAGCTGTTCGAGCGGGACGAGAAGGTGCTGTCCGAGCTTGACGTCAAAGACCTGGAAGCGATCATCGCCCCTTGCGAGGAGGCGCTTGACGACGACAGCGAGTCGATCGTCACCAACGAGCGGTACGTTCGCATCGGCGAGATCATGAAGGTAAGCGTGCGGAAGGTGAGCCGCCGGATGACCCCGTCCGACAGGATCGACCTCGTCGTCACCAACCGCTTCCTGGCGCTGCCCATCTTCGCGCTGGTCATGTTCCTGGTGTATTACATCTCCGTTAGCACCATCGGCGCCTGGGCGACCGATTGGGTGAACGAAACGCTGTTTGGCGAAATCATTCCGC
>CAZUIA010000114.1:0-1164 GCA_964620835.1 uncultured Oscillospiraceae bacterium | reverse complement strand
CCGGCGGTCGGGGGCTGGCGGTCGGGGGCTGGCTGGAATCGGTCAGCGCGGCGCCCTGGCTTCAGTCCCTGATTCTGGACGGCATTGTCGGCGGCGTCGGGGCGGTCCTCGGCTTTTTGCCGCAGATGATGATGCTGTTCCTGCTCCTGGCGATCCTGGAGGATTGCGGCTACATGGCCCGCATCGCGTTCATCATGGATCGGGCGTTTCGAAGGTTCGGCCTTTCGGGCAAGTCGTTTATCCCGATCCTGATCGGCACCGGCTGCGGCGTGCCCGGCATCATGGCCTCGCGCACCATCGAAAACGAGCGGGACCGGCGCATGACCGTCATCACCACGACGTTCATCCCCTGCTCGGCAAAGCTTCCGATCATCGCCCTCATCGCGGGCGCGATGTTCGGCGGCGCGTGGTGGGTGGCACCTTCCGCCTACTTCCTTGGCATCGCGGCCATCATTTCCTCGGGCGTGGTGCTGAAAAAAACCAGGGCGTTTTCCGGCGTTGGCGCGCCGTTCGTGATGGAGCTGCCCCCGTATCGCCTCCCGGGGGTAAAGGGCGTGCTCATCCACATGTGGGACCGGGCCAAGTCGTTCGTCAAGAAAGCGGGCACGATCATTTTCCTGGCCTGCGGGCTGGTCTGGTTCCTGTCCAGCTTCAGCTTCCGGTTTGAGCTGGTCGAGGATGCCGGGGATTCGATGCTGGCCGTCATGGGCGGCGCGATCGCCCCGCTGTTTAGCCCCCTGGGGTGGGGGGACTGGCGGTCCGCCGTCGCCACGCTGACTGGCCTGGTCGCCAAGGAAAACGTCGTGGGCACGTTCGGCATCCTGTACGGCTTTGGCGACGCGGCCGGGGAGGGCGCGCTGTGGACGGCGCTGCAAAGCGCGATGCTGCCGCTGGCCGCCTATTCGTTCCTGGTGTTTAACCTCTTGTGCGCGCCGTGCTTCGCGGCGATCGGGGCCATCCGGCGCGAGATGATGTCGGCCAGGTGGACACTGCTCGCGCTTGGGTATCAGACGCTGCTCGCGTATGGCGCGTCCTTGGTGATTTACCAGCTCGGCATGCTGTTTGGCCAAGGGCACTTTGGCATCGGCACGGTGGCCGCGCTGGGGTTGCTGGCCGCCTTCATCTGGCTGCTTGTGCGGCCCGCGGCCGGAAAGACAAAAGGGA
>CAZUIA010000113.1:5220-9191 GCA_964620835.1 uncultured Oscillospiraceae bacterium | reverse complement strand
GCTGGATTTGATTTGAGTCGAGAGGGTTTGCGAACCCTCTCGAGCTCTCCCGGGGGTTGGGGAAGGATTACCGGCTTGCCAGCTTCAGGTGTTTTTCAATCGCGGCGACGGCCTTTTCCAGGGTGCAGTGGGTCACCGTTTCCCCGCCGACGATCATCACCGGGCCCTTCTGGCAGTTTTCCTGACAGAACGTGGCCTGAAAGCCGATCTTCGCCGAAAGGCCGTGCTTTTGCACATGCTCGCTCAGGGCGGTGTAGAGTTTTTGCGCCCCGCGCAGGAAGCAGCTCGTGCCAAAGCAGAGGGTCACCGGCAGCATGCCTTCTTCGTTCGACTCGGTGAGCGAAATATCCTCGTTTTCAATGCGCTTTCGGTTCCTGTACTCGGTGTGCAGCAGCTCGTGCGGCCTGTGCCCGGTCAGGTGCTCGTCGTAGAGCTTTCGCAGGTAGGGGTTGTCCTGCGAGCGGTGGAACTGCAGCATTTTGTCGTTGTCAAACAGGCCCTTGGTGCGCTTTTCGATCGCGTCCGCATGGGTGTGCACCGGCTGTCCGCCGCCGTTGACGCAGCCGCCGCAGCAGGCCATGACCTCGATCAGGTCGTACTGGGCCTCACCGTTTCGGATCCTGTCCATCAGCGCGCGCGCGTTTGAAAGCCCGCTGACCACAGCCAGCTTGAGCGTGACGCCGCCTACGGCGATTTCACCTGTGCGAACGCCGTTGCCAGCGCGCAGCTGCTTGAATTCACCGGGCGCGCCGAGCTTGCCGGCCGCGTACCGAAGCACCGCCTCGCTCACGCCGCCCGATGCGCCGAAGATCACGCCCGCGCCGGTCTTGAACCCAAAGGGCATGTCGAACGATTCGGGCTCCAGCCTGTCAAAGGCGATGCCGCTTTCCTTGACCATGAGGATCAGCTCCTGGCTGGTCAGCACAAAATCGATGTCCGGATTTCCGCCGACAGCCATCTCGGGGCGCTTGGCCTCGAACTTCTTGGCCGTGCAGGGCATGATGGAGACGACCACGATATCCTCGCGCCTCTTGCCTAGCTCCTTTTCGAGCACCTCCTTGCAGGCGGACCCGAACATCTGCTGGGGGGACTTGCAGCTGGACAGGTTTGACAGCATCTCCGGGTAGTACTGCTCGGCAAACTTCACCCACGCCGGGCAGCAGGAGGTGAACTGCGGGAGATTGCGCCGCTGCTCAAGCCGCGAAAGAAACTCGTTCGTTTCCTCCACCACGGTCATGTCCGCGGCGAAGGAGGTATCAAACACCCTGTCAAAGCCCATCAGCCGAAGCGAAGTAACGATCTGCCCGCTGGTGGTTTCGCCCGGCTTGAAGCCGAACGCCTCGCCCACAGCCACGCGCACCGCCGGGGCGATGGAGGCGACGACCGTTTTGGAAGGATCATGGAGCGCCTTCCACACGCCGTCGATCTGCGGCTTCGGCGTCAGCGCGCCGACCGGGCATACCTTCACGCACTGGCCGCAGTTGACGCATTCCACCTCGCCCAGGCCCTTGCCAAAGCACGGCAGCACCTGCGCGTTTGCCCCCCGGTGCGCAAAGTCGAGCGCGCCGACGGACTGGATCTCGCTGCATACGCGCACGCAGTCGCCGCAGAGCACGCACTTGTTCGGATCGCGAAGGATGGCGTCGCTCGACACATCCAGCGGCATGTCCTTCATCGTCTTTTTCAGGCGCATCCTGCGGATTCCAAGCTGCGAGGCGATGCTCTGGAGCTTACACTCGCCGGACTTGGGGCAGGTGGTGCAGCTTGCGTCGTGGTTGGCCAGCATCAATTCCACGATCACCTTGCGCAAATCGCGGATTTCCTTGGTGCTGGTCTTCACCACCATGCCGTCCTCCGGCGCGGTCGAGCACGCGGGCACGATGCCGCGCCCCTTGACTTCCACCATGCACATGCGGCAGGCGCCGTACACGCTGATGTCCGAATGGTAGCAAAACGTCGGCAGGTCGATGTGCGCCTTTCTGACGATCTCCAGCAGGTTCCGCTCGCCCTCCACCTGGACGGGAATCTGATCCACCAAGACGGTCGGAGTTTTCTTCATATCGCTTCCCTCACTTGTTGATGATGGCGTCAAACTTGCAGGCCGCTGCGCACGCGCCGCACGCTATGCACACCTTGGGGTCAATGGCATAGCCCGCGTCGCGGCTGCCCGAAATCGCGTTCACCGGGCACTTTTTTACGCACAGGCCGCACTTTTTGCACGTAGTGTCGTCGATCGCGTACACGGAAAGGGCCTTGCAGCGGCCGGCGGGGCAGCGCTTTTCGCGGACATGCGCGTCGTATTCGTCGCGGAAGTACCGAAGGGTCGACAGCACCGGGTTGGGCGCGGTTTTGCCAAGGCCGCAAAGCGAGCCCACGCGCACCACCTGCGCCAGCTCCTCCAGCAGCGGCAGCGTGGTTTCATCCGCGCGGCCCTCGACGATGTCGTCCAGGAGCGAAAGCATCTGCTTGGTACCCTCGCGGCACGGCACGCACTTGCCACAGGACTCGTTTTGCGTGAACTGCATGAAAAACCGGGCGACCTGCACCATGCAGGTTTGCTCGTTCATCACGACCAGGCCGCCGGAGCCGACCATGGCGCCCACGTTTTGCAAATGCTCATAATCAAGCGGCATATCCAGGTGCTCGCGCGTCAGGCAGCCGCCCGACGGGCCGCCGATCTGCACGGCCTTAAACTTTGAAGGGTGCACGCTTCCGTCGTCGTCCGTCACGCCGCCGCCGATATCGTCCACAATTTTTCGAAGCGTCGAGCCAAACGGCACCTCGATCAGCCCGGTGTTGACCACGTGGCCCGTCAGCGCGAACGTCTTGGTGCCCGTGGCCGTTTCGGTGCCGTGCTTTGCGTATGCCTCGGCGCCCACGCGCAGCACCAGCGGCACGCTGGCGAGCGTTTCGACGTTGTTGATGCAGGTGGGCTTGCCGAAAAGACCGCTCTGCGCCGGGAACGGCGGCTTGGGGCTGGGCATGCCGCGCCTGCCCTCGATGGAGGCGATCAGGGCTGTCTCCTCGCCGCAGACAAACGCGCCCGCGCCCTCCATGACATGGATGTCAAAATGCTTGCCGGAGCCGAAGATGTTCTTACCCAGGAACCCGTTTTCGCGCGCGTCCTCCACAGCCTTTCGGATGCGCGCCACGGCCAGCGGGTACTCGGTGCGCACGTACACGTATCCCTCGTCCGCGCCGATGGCCATCGCCGCGATGGTCATGCCCTCCAGCACGCTGTGCGGGTTGCCCTCCATGATGCTTCGGTCCATGAACGCACCCGGGTCGCCCTCGTCCCCGTTGCAGATGACGTACTTTTTCACGCCGGGCTGGATGCGCGTCAGATCCCACTTGCGGCCGGTCGGAAACCCGCCGCCGCCGCGCCCGCGCAGGCCGCTTTTCAGCATTTCCCGGCAGATCTCCTCGGCGGTCAGGGCCGTGGCAGCCTTTTCTGCCATCGCGTACCCGCCTTTGGCGATGTATTCGTCGATATCCAGCGCATCGATGTGGCCGCAGTCAGCCAGCACCTCGCGGGCCTGCCGCGTGTAGAAAGGTACCTCATGCACGTGCGGCACGCGCGCTTGCGTCTTAAGATCCAAATAGGTAAGCCTTTCGACGACCTTGCCGTTGATCAGCGTCGTGTCCACGATCTCCTCGACATCCCCGGGTGTGACCTTCGTATAGAAGATGCCCTCGGGGTAGATGGTGACCAGCGGGCCCATCTGGCAAAAGCCCTGGCAGCCGCTTTGGGAGAGGACGAAATCCGTCTCCGACCGGTCCAGCTGTACCGAGATGGACAGCCCGCGCGCCTTTACCACCTCTTCAAACCGGTGAAACACCCGCATGGACCCGTTGGCCATGCAGCCCGTGCCCGCGCAGATCATCACGCGCGCCTTGTAGCGCTCCATCTGCCGCGAAAAGGCCGCGGCGTGCTCCTGCAAGGAAATTGTCAAAGCCATCACGCTTCCCCT
>CAZUIA010000113.1:0-5162 GCA_964620835.1 uncultured Oscillospiraceae bacterium | reverse complement strand
AGCGCCTCCAGAAGATCAGCGGACTTTTTCACGTGGCACGCCGTCCCGTCGCACAGGCGCAGGATGTGCTTGCCCTTGGGGGAGAGCGTGAAGTGCGAATAGAACGTGGCGACCCCGTACACGGTTGCCGGGGAGATTTTCAGCGCCGTCGCCACAAAGGTCATGATGGCCTCGGGCAGGTAGCCGTATTCGGCCTGCATCTCCTGCAGGATGGCGATCAGCCGCTTGGGGTCGTGCCCGTATGCATCGAGGATTTGGCACACCCTGTCGAATTTGCCTGTCATGGTGTTCACGCGTGGGTTCCTCCTTCGAGCCTCTCTTGCTTTTGCGCACCTGCGAGCTTATTGGATAAAACCGCAAAGGATGCGGCCAGATCCTCGTTTTGAAGGATGACATCCGGGGGCGCCTTGAGGTTTGGGGAAGAAAAATTCCAGATGGCCCGGATGCCGCAGGCGACCAGCCGGTCGCACACCGCCTGCGCCTCGGCCGCGGGCACGGCCAGAATGCCGATGCGCACCCGCATGCGCCCGACGAGGTTTTCCAGCTTTTCCAGCGGAAAGATCGGCTTGCCGCCCACTTCTTTGCCGTGAAGCGCCGGGTCTATATCAAACGCCGCCAGGATGCTGAGGCCGTACTCCGCGAACTGGGCGTGCCCGAGCAGCGCAAGGCCCAGCCGCCCGGCGCCGATCAAAAACGCCTCGCTCGCGTTGCCAAAGCCCAAAAAGCGTTCCAGGTCCTCGATGAGCGCGTCCACCGGGTACCCGGTCTTGGGCCTTCCGGCGCTTGTGGCAAGGGCCAGGTCCTTTCGCACCTGCACGGGGTGAAGGCGCATGTCCTCCGCAATTTTAGTGGAAGAAATGGACGAAACGCCCTGCTTTTGGCGCACCTTCAGGTACGCCAGATACTTGGGCAGCCTCGAAAACGAGGCGGATTGCGCACGCTTTGCCAGGACAAACACCTCTTTCCGCGCGGCCGAGGGATGCATTCGATCAGAATATATCGATAAATTTTTATCAATAAGATTGTATGTGCATTTCACTCGCTTGTCAAGAGCAAAATGACGGGAAAAAAGAGGCCGGTTTTTCGGGCTTTTGCTTGCATTTCGCAAAAACACCTGTTATAATCCTTACTTGGCACATCCTTGCTCTGCAAGCGATGCAGGGCCACAAGTCCATAAGGAGGTGAAGAAACTTGAGCAAGTATGAACTGATGTACATCATCGACACTTCGCTCGAAGAAGCTTCTCGAAAGGAACTGGTCGAGAGAATTTCCAACCTGATCGTCGAAAACGGCGGCACGGTGGAGAAGGTCGATGAATGGGGCAAGCGTCGCCTGGCCTACCCCATCAACTACAAGAACGAGGGTTATTACGTGCTGGTGAATTTTGAGGCCGGCTCGGATCTCCCGAAGGAGATCGAGCGCGTGCTGCAGATTTCCGACGACGTGCTGCGCACCCTGATCGTCAAGGTCGAGCAGAAGCACACCAGCGTCAAGCCGCGCGCCGTTCCGGTCCGCCCCGCGTTTGCGCGCCCCTTTGGCGCGGAAGCCGCTTCGGAAGGGGAGGAAACCGCACAGGCGCAGAGCGATACGCAAAGCGAAGCGCAGGCAAGCGAGGACACGTCAGACGCCTCCGAGGAGTGAGCCGCAAAAGAGGTGTGATTCGTGAACAAAGTCTTTTTAATCGGTAACCTGACCCGTGACCCCGAAATGCGCACGACGCCCAACGGATACAACGTGTGTTCCTTTGGCCTGGCAGTCAACCGCCGCCGCAAGGTGGAGGGGCAGCCGGATGTCGACTTCTTCAACGTGACGGCCTGGCGGCAGCTTGGCGAGATTTGCGCCAGATACCTGCAGAAGGGCCGCAAGGTCTGCGTGGTCGGTTCCATCCAGATCCGCACCTATGACGCGCAGGACGGCACCAAGCGCACGGTCGTGGATGTCGAGGCGGACGATGTCGAATTCATGCCGGCAGGGCAACCCGGCGACGGACCGCGCCCGCAGGGCGCTCCCTCCGCGCCGCCCGCGCCCCCTTCGGGGTTTGCACCGGTTGAGACGGGATTTACCCAAGTTGATGAGGACGAGCTTCCGTTTTAAGGAAGCCAAACAGGTAAGGAGGAATACGCTATGTCCGAAGATCGTGGCGATAGAGGCGCCCGCCGCCCGCGCGGCCGCAAGCCGCGCCGCAAGGTGTGCAGCTTCTGTGTGGATAAGATCGAATTCATCGATTACAAGGATGTCGGCCGCATCCGCCGGTTCACCAACGAGCGCGGCAAGATTTTGCCCCGCCGCATGACCGGCAACTGCGCCAAGCATCAGCGCCAGCTGTCCGAAGCCGTCAAACGCGCCCGCGCGATCGCGCTGCTGCCGTTTACAGTGGACTAAGCCACCCATCCGCGGGCCTCGCGCTTTTGGCGCGGGGCTCGATTGTTTTACCAAGGAGGCCGTATGCTGTTTGCACTTTTGACCGCGCTGGGCGTGGGCGGCGCCACCGTGCTGGGCGCGGCGCTCGGGTTTTTGTTCAAGCGGGTTTCCCACAAGTTCAGCGACGCGGTATTGAGCTTTGCCGCCGGGGTGATGCTGGCGGCGGCCATCGTGGGCCTGATTCAGCCGTCCCTTGAGCTGGGCGGGAAATACGCCATCTGGATCACGGTGGCCGGCATCTTTGCGGGCGCCGCGCTTTTGCATTTTGCGGATCGGTTCATCCCGCACCTGCACAACCTGATGGGCATCGAGCGGGAGACGCACAACGCCAACGAGGGCGTGGACAAGATCATGCTGTTCATCCTGGCGGTGGCCATCCACAATCTGCCCGAAGGGCTGGCGGCGGGCGTGGCCTCGGGCCAGGCCGACCTTGGCAACGCCATCTCGGTGACGGTGGGCATCATGCTGCAAAACGTGCCCGAGGGCATGATCATCATTTCGCCGCTGCTGCTGGCGGGCGTTTCCCGCGGCCGCGCGTTCGCCATCGCGGCCTTCACCGGCTTCATTGAGGTGGTGGGCACGATGATCGGCTACTTCGCGGTGTCCGTCGCCTCGGTGATCCTGCCGTTTGCCCTGGCGCTTGCGGGCGGAACGATGCTGTTCGTCATCAGCGACGAGATGATCCCCGAAACGCATGCCCACGGCTTTGAGCGCATGGCGACCTATTCGCTGCTTTTGGGGTTTGCGCTGATGCTGGTGATGGACTATTTCATCGGCTGAGCCTGCATTTGCCGGATTGAGGCGGTTTTTGTGACGATGGGGACCTTCCCGATTTACACAGGCATGCGCGTGGGGTATACTACCCGCATACAAGGATGTGCAGCCCTATTGGGGCATGCGATATGGAGGTGACCCATGAACGACAACCTTCCCAAAAACAGCAAGCCGCTGATTTACTATGCATTGATTGCGATGCTGGTCATCGTGCTACTGAACGCGTTTGTGTTCCCGCTGCTGCTGCAGCCGCAGGTGGTGAGCGTCGGGTACAGCGATTTTTTGGACATGGTGGAAAAGAACCAGGTGACGCAGGTCAAGATGGAGGACGCGCAGATCCTCTTTATCGCAAGGGATGAAGGCGGGAAAGAGGGCCTTTATAAGACCGGCGTCTGGCCGGACGAGGCGCTGACCGAGCGGCTTCGGGCGTCGGGGGTCACGTTCTCGTCGGAGATTCCCGCGCAGAACTCGCCGCTGCTGAACCTTTTGTTCTCCTGGATCTTCCCGATCCTGTTCGCGGTGGTCATCGGCCGCATGATCTTCAGCACGATGAACAAGCGCATGGGCGGCAACATGATGACGTTTGGCAAATCAAACGCGAAGATTTACGTGCAGGCCCAGACCGGCAAGACATTTCAGGATGTCGCGGGCCAGGATGAGGCCAAGGAAGCGTTGATGGAGATCGTCGATTTTCTCCACAACCCGCAGAAGTACGCCTCCATCGGCGCCTCGCTGCCCAAGGGCGCGCTGCTGGTGGGCCCTCCGGGCACGGGCAAGACGCTTTTGGCCAAGGCCGTGGCGGGTGAGGCGCAGGTGCCTTTCTTCTCCATTTCCGGGTCCGAGTTCGTGGAGATGTTTGTGGGCATGGGCGCGGCCAAGGTACGCGATCTGTTCAAGCAGGCCAATGAGAAGGCGCCGTGCATCGTGTTCATCGACGAGATCGACACCATCGGCAAAAAGCGCGACGGTGTCAGCGGCATTGGCGGCAATGATGAGCGCGAGCAGACGCTCAACCAGCTTTTGTCCGAGATGGACGGCTTTGACGGCAGAAAGGGCGTTGTGATCCTCGGCGCGACGAACCGGCCCGAGACGCTGGATAAGGCGCTTTTGCGTCCGGGGCGCTTTGACCGGCGCATTCCGGTGGAGCTGCCCGATTTGAAGGGCCGGGAGGCCATTTTGAAGGTGCACGCCAAAAACGTCAAGATTGATCCGAACGTTGATTTTCTTGCCATTGCCCGCGCCACGCCCGGCGCGTCCGGCGCGGAGCTGGCCAACATCATCAACGAGTCGGCGCTGCGGGCTGTGCGCATGGGGCGGGACACGCTGAACCAGAGCGATCTGGAGGAGAGCGTGGAGGTCGTCATCGCGGGGTACCAGAGAAAGAACGCGGTGCTGTCGCCAAAGGAAAAGAAGATCGTCGCGTACCACGAAATCGGGCACGCGCTTGTCGCGGCCAACCAGTTGACCGCGGCGCCGGTGCACAAGATCACGATCATTCCGCGCACGTCCGGCGCGCTCGGGTACATCATGCAGGTGGATGAGACGGAAAAGGTGCTCATCTCCCGCGAGGAGGCGCTTGCGCGCATCACCACGGCGACCGGCGGCCGCGCGGCGGAGGAGATCGCGTTTGGGTCGGTCACGACGGGCGCGGTCAACGACATCGAGCAGGCGACCCGCGTGGCGCGCGCGATGATCTCGCGCTACGGCATGAGCGAGCAGTTTGGCATGGTGGCGCTGGAGGTGGTGACAAACCAGTACCTTGGGGGCGACACCTCGCTGGCGTGTTCGCCCGAGACGGCGACGAAGATCGACCAGGAGGTCATCCGGCTGATCGAGTCGTGCCACCGCAAGGCGACGGAGATTCTCAAGCAGTATGAAAAGAAGCTGCACGAGCTGGCGGCATACCTGTATGAGAAGGAAACGATGACCGGCGAGGAGTTCACGGCGATGCTCGGCGCGTGAGATAA
>CAZUIA010000112.1:0-9315 GCA_964620835.1 uncultured Oscillospiraceae bacterium | reverse complement strand
CAACGCGTCCCTGAGCGTCATGAAAATCAGCGCCGACGTATAACCGCAACCGGCCATGGACAAACAGATGGGATCAGCGCGAAAACGTTGATCCCAGTTTCATTGAAGAAAAAGAAGGAAAAGAAGGGGGCGACCTATGTGCAAGGGCGCGCCGTCAAAGAGGTGATGCCGCGGGCCGCGTCTTGATACGCCGCGGCTCCAGCGCTTTGCTGCGTTTGCGCCCTTTAAAGGGTTCTGCCTGGCCGGGCCTGACAAGCCCATGCGTCATCCATCGCCCTTGAGCGATCGCTCCGTCATCTGCGCGGCATAGCGGACAATCCCGGCGCACACCGAGCGGTCTCCCACCACGCGAAGCGCGTTGCAGCCCGTGGCGCCGAATTTTTCGGCAAACGCCTCCATCAGCCTTTTCACCCGCTCGCTCTGCTGTTTTTTCGATTCGGCGTCCGGTTTTCCGGCTCCCGCCAGGCCTACGGCCAGGCACATGCCCAGCGCCGCGCCGCACACCTCGCCCGTACCCCCAAGGCCGCCGCCGAGCGAAAACGCAACGCGCATGGCGGTGTCAAAGTCAAGGCCGTGTTCCTCGGCAAACGCGCCAAAAACGGCCTGGGCGCAGTTGTAGTTTTGCAGGTAGATTTCTTCCGCCCGATCCACGTGATTCATAGGATTCCCTCGCTTCCTCATTTCTTCGGTTGTGGCACGGTACCCCGTATGCAAATGGACGGAGGGCGCCCGCCTATTTCGCGCGGGGTTCCCCTTTTTACAAAAACGGAAAGACGTTTGCTTATCAAACGAAGAGGGCGGAGGAACCCTTCCCCCACCCTCTGTTTCGGGGAGCCGACGCCCCCTCTTTGGTTACTTCACGGCCGTGGCCGCGAGCTTCTTGTAGACCTCCAGCCGCTGGGCCGCTTCCTTCTCCGCCTCGGCAAACAACTGCTCGGCCGCCTCGGGGAACTGCTTGAGCAGGGTCTGGTAGCGTACCTCGCTGCGGATGAACTCCTGGTAGCTCGCCGTCGGCTCCTTGCTGTCGATGGTGAGCGGATTTTCGTTCATCGGGTTGTAGCGGTACAGCGGCCAGTAGCCCGCTTCCACCGCGCGCTTTTCTTCCAGCTGCGTCGCGCCCATGTTGAGCGACGGGCCCGGATACGCCTCGGCCTCGTCGACGGCCTTCAGGAGCTGCGCCTGGTTGGCGCCCATGGCGACGGACGCCACGTACACGTAGCCGTAGGCCATGGCCATCAGCCCCAGGTCCTTCTTGCGGGTGCGCTTGCCCGCGGCCGCGAACTTGGCGACCGAGCCGGTCGGCGTGGCCTTGGATGCCTGGCCGCCGGTGTTGGAATACACCTCGGTGTCGAGCACCAGGATGTTGACATCCAGGCCCTGCGCGAGCACATGGTCCAGCCCGCCGTAGCCGATGTCATACGCCCAGCCGTCGCCGCCGATGGCCCAGACGGACCGCTTGACGAGAAGATCCTTTTCGGCGTAGATTTCCTTCTCCAGCGCGTCGGCCTCGCAGCCGCAGTCCTTGCAGCCTTCCAGGCACTTGACGAGCCTGGCGGACGCTTCCTTGGAGGCCTCGGCGTTGTCCTTGCCCGAAAGCCACGCTTCGGCGGCCGCCTTGCCCTCGTCCCAGTCCTTCCACGCTTCGGCGAGCTTTTCGATCTTGGCCGCGAGGTTCTCGCGGCGCTGGAGCATAGCAAGCTGCATGCCGAAGGCAAACTCCGCGTTGTCCTCAAACAGGCTGTTCGCCCACGTCGGGCCCTGGCCCTTGTCGTTGACCGAATAGGGGCAGGTCGGCGAGGAGCCGCCGTAGATGGAGGAGCAGCCGGTGGCGTTGCCGATCATCATCCGGTCGCCGAAGAGCTGGCTCAAAAGCTTCAGGTACGGCGTTTCGCCGCAGCCCGCGCACGCGCCGGAGAACTCAAAGAGCGGGCGCAGGAACTGGCTGCCCTTGACCGTGGTGCGGTTGACCTCCAGGCTGAAGTCCGGCAGCTTGGTGTAGTAGTCCCAGTTCGCTTCCTGCTCCTTGGTCTGCGTCTCCAGCGGCCGCATTTCCAGGGCCTTTTGCTGCTTCTTGCCCGGGCAGACCTGGGCGCAGTTGCCGCAGCCGGTGCAGTCCAGCGGGGAGATCTGGATGCGGTATTCCATGCCCGCAAACTCCTTGCCGACGGCCGGGATCGTCCCAAAGCTTTCGGGTGCGGCGGCCTTCTGCTCCGCGGTCAGGACGACCGGGCGGATGACCGCGTGCGGGCACACGAGCGAGCACTGGTTGCACTGGATGCAGTTTTCGCTGAGCCAGCAGGGCACGTTCACGGCGATGCCGCGCTTTTCATACTGCGTGGTGGCGGTCGGCACGACGCCCGCGGGATGGAACTTGCTGACGGGCAGCGTGTCGCCCTCCTGCTTGAGCACCGGCACGATGGTATCGTAGAAGTATTCGGTCGCCTCGACCTTGGCGGGCGCGGCGCCGGTGGTGGCGTTTGCCCACTCCGCGGGCACCGGGATCTGCTCGATGTGCGTGGCGCCGGCGTCGATGGAGGCCCAGTTCATCTGGACGATCTTGTCGCCCTTCCTGCCGTAGGTCTTCTTGACGGCCTCCTTCATGTACTTCTCGGCGTCCGCATAAGGGATCACATTCGTGAGCTTGAAGAACGCGGCCTGCATGACCGTGTTGATCCGGCCGCCCATGCCCGTCTCCTCCGCCAGCTTGACGGCGTTGACGTTGTAAAAGCGGATCTTCTTCTTCGCCAGCTGGCGCTTCATCTCCGCGGGCAGCTCGTTTTCCATCTCCGCCGCGCTCCACTGGCTGTTGAGCAGGAAGATGCCGCCGGGCTTGAGCGAGGAGAGCATGTCGTAGCGGGTGACGTAGCTTTGGTTATGGCAGGCGACAAAGTTCGCCATGTCGATCAGGTACGTGGATTGGATCGGCTTTTTGCCAAAGCGCAGGTGGCTGACCGTGATGCCGCCGGATTTTTTGGAGTCATACGAGAAGTATCCTTGCGCATACATATCCGTATGATCACCGATGATTTTGATGGAGTTTTTGTTCGCGCCGACGGTGCCGTCGGAGCCGAGCCCATAGAACTTGCAGGAAACCGTGCCCTCGGGCGCGGCGTCGATCAATTCGCCCAGCGGCAGGGAGGTGCCGGTCACGTCGTCCTCGATGCCCACGGTGAAGTGGTTCTTCGGGGTTTCGAGCTTGAGGTTGTCAAACACCGCCTTGACCATCGTGGGGTTGAACTCCTTGGAGCCAAGGCCGTAGCGGCCGCCGACGACCTCGATCTTCGTGTTGCCGCCCTCGCGAAGCGCCGCCTGCACGTCCAGGTACAGCGGCTCGCCCAGGGAGCCGGGCTCCTTTGTGCGGTCGAGCACGGCGATTTTTTTCACGCTTGCGGGAATCGCGGCAAGGAACTTGTCCATCGCGAACGGGCGGTACAGGCGCACCTTGATCAGGCCGACCTTTTCGCCCTGGCCAAGCAGCACGTCCATCGTTTCCTCGATGGCCTCGCACGCCGAGCCCATGGCGATGAGGACGCGGTCCGCGTCCGGGGCGCCGACGTAGTCGAACAGGCCGTAGGGGCGGCCCGTGAGCGCCGTGACCTTCTTCATGACCTCCTCGACGATCGCCGGGGTGGCGGCATAGTACTGGTTGGCCGCCTCGCGGTTTTGGAAGTACACGTCCGGGTTTTGCGCGGTGCCCTGCTGGTGCGGGTGCTCCGGGTTCATGGCGCGGTTTCTAAACGCCTGGATCTTTTCAAAGTTCACCAGGCCTCGAATCTCCTCGTAATCGATGCCGTTGATCTTCTGCACCTCGTGCGAGGTACGGAAGCCGTCGAAGAAATGCACGAACGGAACGCTCGACTCAATCGCCGACAGGTGGGCGATCAGCGCCATGTCCATGGCCTCCTGCACGCTGTTGGAGGACAGCATCGCAAAGCCGGTCTGGCGGCAGGCCATCACGTCGCTGTGGTCGCCGAAGATCGACAGCGCGTGGGCGGCCAGGGCGCGCGCGCTGACGTGGAACACGCCGGGCAAAAGCTCGCCGGAAATCTTGTACATGTTGGGGATCATGAGCAGAAGGCCCTGCGACGCCGTGTAGGTCGTCGTCATCGCGCCGGCCACCAGAGAGCCGTGGACCGCGCCCGCCGCGCCGGCCTCGGATTGCATCTCGGACACGCGCACCGTCTGACCGTAGAGGTTCAGGCGGCCCTGCGCCGCCCATTCATCCACCGATTCCGCCATCGGAGAGGACGGCGTAATCGGAAAAATCGCCGCCACATCGCTGAACGCATACGCGACGTGGCTGACGGCTGTATTGCCATCAATTGTCATCTTGGTTGCCATGATCCGTGTTCCTCCTTGCTGTTCCGTCATGGGCCGCGCCTTCGCAGGCCCCTGCGCTATAGAGACCCAAACATTTAAATTATAGGGACTCGCCAGATCGTTGTCAACCGGGGTCGTCCCGGAAACACCTCATATTTTCCCGAAAAAAGGGAATTCTATTTAAAAATGTAGGAATTCGAGGAACTTGTCATGGATTCGTTATGGCGCTCTACCTGTTCCATCCCCGCATACCCTTCGCTCAAAGCGCCCATGGAAGCCGAGGTCGCGGTTTTGGGCGGCGGCCTTTGCGGGCTTTTGACGGCGTATTTCCTCAAGGAGGCCGGCAAGGAGGTCGTCGTCCTGGAATCGGGCCGCATCCTGAGCGGCGCGACAGAGGGCACCACCGCCAAAATCACCGCCCAGCACGGGCTGATCTACGACAGGCTGATCGCCCGCCGGGGCGAGGCCCAGGCGCGATCCTACGCCCAGGCGCAAACGCGCGCCATCGCGCACTATGAACGGCTCATCCAGCAGCTTGCGATATCCTGCGGGTTTTCTCGCTTGCCCGCATACCTGTACAGCGTCGCGCCAAGCCTGGCGCTTGAGCGCGAATGCCGCGCCGCCGAGCGGCTGGGCCTTGCCGCGTCGCTGACGGGCGCCTCCAAGCTGCCCCTTCCCGCCGCGCAGGCGCTTCGCTTTGACGAGCAGGCGCAATTTCACCCGCTGCGCTTCGGCGCGGAAATCGCCAAAAGGCTCACCATCCGCGAGCAGTCGCGCGTCACGCAGGTCCAGCCCGGCCGGGTGACGACCGACCAGGCCGTGGTGCGGGCCCGCCACATCGTCGTGTGCACGCACTATCCCATCAAAAACGTTCCGGGCTTTTATTTCGCGCGCATGAACCAGTCCCGAAGCTATGTGCTGGCCCTTGAAAACGCGGCGGATGTGGGCGGCATGTGGCTGGACGCGTCCGGAGACGGCTTTTCCTTCCGAAACGCCGAGGGGCTTTTGCTGCTGGGCGGCTGCGGCCACCGCACCGGGGACCATCCGTACGAGTCGAGCTTTCGCGCCTTGCGCGCCGCGGCCAAGCTGTTTTATCCCGACGCGCGCGAGGTAGCGAGGTGGTCCGCGCAGGACTGCATGCCCGTGGACGGCGTTCCCTTCATCGGCCGCTATGCCCGCACCCTGCCAGGTGTGTACGTCGCCACCGGCTTTGGCAAGTGGGGCATGACGAACGCCATGGTCGCGGCGGAGCTACTCACCGATCTGATCACCGGCAAAGCGGAATACCCCCACGCCCAGGTGTTTTCGCCCCAGCGGTGGTCGGGCGTGTCGATCCGCTTCAAGGTGGGCAAGGCGCCCAGGTGCACGCACATGGGCTGCGCGCTGGAATGGAACCCAGACACGCGCACGCTGGACTGCCCCTGCCACGGGTCGCGCTTTACCAGAAGCGGCAAGGTGGTCAGCGGACCCGCGGTGCGCGACGGAACATGGAATGTCTACGAGGAGAGGGCCGAAAACACGGCGGTTGGGAAAAGAACATAGCAGAGCCGGCTGGCTGGCGCGAGCGCGCGAAAGGGGGGCTTCGCGGCGGAGACCCCCTTTTCACTCGTCAAAAGCCCAGCGCTTTTCCGTCCCGGCGCGGGTCGGCGCCTCCGTACAGCCTGCCGTCGTCGCCATACGCGATTGCCTGAACGGACCCGAAGCCGCGGGCGTACGCATCGGACTCGGTCACTTCGTACCCCACCGCGACGAGCCCCGCGCCGACCCCGGGGTCCACCCGCTTTTCGTACTCGATCGGGCCCGCCGTGTCGGCATAGATCCTCGGCGCGTCGATCGCCTCCTGGACGGCCATGCCATGGTCAACCACGTTGCTGATGATTTGGATCAGCGTCGTGATGATGCGCGTCGAGCCGGGCGAACCGGCCACCAGCAGCGGCGTGCCGTCCGCCTTGAGAAGGATGGTCGGGCTCATTGAGCTCAGCGGCGTTTTGCCCGGGGCAATCGCGTTGGGCGACGCGGGATCGGGGCTGAAATCGCCCATCTCGTTGTTGAGCACAAAGCCGCAGCCCTTGGGCGCGACCTTCGCGCCGAAGATGCCGTTGACCGTCTGCGTGACGCCGACGACATTGCCGTCGATGTCGGCAATGGAGAAGTGGGTCGTCTGCTCGCTCTCATACGCCCACGGGTCGACGGGCGCGTAGGTGAGCCTTCCGTCCATCCGGATCTGCGCGGCCTGCCTGGCGGCATACGCCTTGTCCAGCAGGCCCCTGGCCGGCACCCGCACGTAGCCCGGGTCGCCCATGTACCTGGCGCGGTCGGCGAACACCATCCCAAACGCCTCCGACAGGATGTGCAGCGTTTCCGTTTCGTTGTGGCCGAGCGCCTGAATGTCGAAGTTTTCCAGGATGTTCAGCGCCTGGAGGATGTGCGTGCCGCCCGAGGACGGAAGGGGCGACGAATACACCCGATAGCCGCGATAGGTGCCGGCGACCGGCTTCAGGACGCGCACCTCGTAGCTTGCAAGGTCCTCAAGCGTAAAGACGCCGCCGTACTTGTTGACGGACTCGACCATGGCCCGCGCCATGTCCCCCGTGTAGAACGCATCCCTGCCGCCCTCGGCGATCCTCCGAAGCGTCCTGCCCAGGTCGGGGTTTTGGATCACCTCGCCCACCCCGCAATGCAGGCCCCGTTCGTCCAAAAAAATCTCGCCAAACTCCGGATACGCGACCATCGCGTCATAGGAGGCGGCCATGTCGTGGTACAGCGTCGGCGTGACCACAAAGCCTTCCTCTGCCAGCCGGATCGCCGGCTGGAGGAGGTCGGACCACGTCACGTTCCCCGAGCCGTACGCGTGAAACGCGTGCCACAGCCCCGCCACTTCGCCCGGCACCGCGACGGCCTTGCCGCCCGTCATGTTTTGGTTGCCGATGACCCTTCCCTCGGCGTTTCGCTGCCACAGCGCCGGCGTGGCGGCTTCGGGGGCGCGCTCACGAAAGTCAAGGAATACGATCTCCCCCGACGCGCTGCGCAGGATCATGAATCCGCCGCCGCCGATGCCCGACGAGTTGGGCTCGGTCACCGAAAGCGCGAACGCCACGGCGATCGCCGCGTCCACCGCGTTGCCGCCGGCCTTCAGCACTTCCCTGCCGGCGCTTGACGCCTCGTACTTGCCCGAGGACACGACCGCCCTTTCGCCGGTCGCTCCGCGGCCTTCGATCGTCAGCTTGCCTTGCTCGTCCCAGAGCCGCCAGCCCTCGCCGTCCCCGACAACGCGCGGGCCCGCCGCGAGCGAAACGACGGGGCCCGGCGCCATCATCAGCGCGACGAGGACGGCCGCCCACCTGCGGATGCTTTTCATGATTTCCTCCCTCTCCCTCCACGGGGCACAGCCTCACTATAGCCCATCTCAAGCCGAAATAAAACCCTGTCGCCCGCGGAAAAAATCCAAACCGCAGGGTATTTTGGCACGCTTTTCGCTTTTTCATTTTCGTCATGCCCGCGAAGGCCGCGCGCGGCCGTCCTTTTGCGGGCATTCTCACCGTGGCGGCGTATTTCGCTCCCGCGCTTTTGACAATTTTCCGCCCGTATGGCGTTCGCGTCCTTCCTGTGGTATCATACGAGGCGGAGCCTTGGCGCTTCGGGAGGTGACCGGCGTGTGGGAGATGGCCGCGTTTTTGCTGCTGTGTGGCGCGCTGGCGCTTGAAAAACGGCGAAATGACCGGGCGCTTTCATCGTTTCGCGCGGTCATCCACATCAACGGCATCCGGGGCAAAACATCGACCTGCCGGCTGCTGGACGCCGCGCTGCGAACGCGCTACCGCGTGTTCACCAAGACAACGGGCACGGACGCGCGCACCATCAACGTTTCCGGCCTGGACGCGCCGCTGAGGCGGTTCGGCCCGGCCAATGTGCTGGAGCAACTGCGGACCATCCGGCGCGCGCGGCGGGAAGGGGCGGAAATCCTGATTCTGGAGTGCATGGCCGTCCGGCCCGAGCTGCAGCGCGTATGCCAGCAATGTATCGTCAAAAGCACGCACTCGGTGATCACCAACGTTCGGCTCGACCATGTGCTGGAGATGGGCCAGACGGAGGAGGAAATCGCCGAGGCGCTTGCCGCCGTCACGCCACGGGGCGGGCTTTTGTTTACCGGCGAGGAGCCGCCGCGCGCCGTCTTCCCCAGGCGGTGCGCGCAGCTTGGCAGCGAGCATATACACTGCCCGCCCGACCCCGCGGGCCGGGAAAATCAGGCGCTTGCGCGGGCCGTGGCGCGCTCGCTGGGCCTGACCGACGCGGAAATCGACGCGGGATTCGCGCGCGTGCAGCGGGACTTCGGCACCAGCCGCACCTACCCGATGCAAAACGCGCGTGGCGAAGCTTTTTTGTTTTACAACCTATTTTCCGCCAACGATCCCGCGTCGTCCCTGCGGCTGCTTTCGCCGTATGCGGGCGTTCAGGCGCAAACCGCCTTTTTGTACAACAACCGCTGGGACCGGCCGGACCGCGCGATGCTGTTCGCCCGGCACTTTTTCCCCTCTTTCCCCGGCGCGACGGTCTATTTGCTCGGGGACAGCAAGCCGCTAGCGCGGCGCCTGTTCCGCGAGGCGTCGCCGACGCTGACCATCGTGCCGGTGCGCCGTTGGCAGGACGCCGCGGCGCGGATGGAAGGCGCGCTGCTGGTCGGTGTCGGCAACATCAAGGGCGGCGCGCACGCGATGATCGAGCGGCTGGAAACGGAGGAACAGGCCCATGCGTGACATGATCTTCTGGGGTGTTCTGCTCAGCCTTTCGTTCACCGAGCTTTTCGGCGTTTCGCCCGGGGGCATCATCGTGCCGGCCTACATCGTGCTGTACCTGCACGACCCGTGGCGCGTCGCGCTGACGCTCGGGCTTTCGCTCGTGTGCACGGGCGTCGTGCGGCTCCTGTCGCGCTACATGATCCTCTACGGCAGGCGGCGGATGGCCGTGTACCTGATGACCGGCATGGTGCTCAAATTC
>CAZUIA010000111.1:2476-9347 GCA_964620835.1 uncultured Oscillospiraceae bacterium | reverse complement strand
CCCCGGCGGATTCCAAAGGCGGCGCCTTTGGCCGCCGGAGGCCTTTTTTCGCGCGCAAAGGGTTGACAAGGCTGCCGCTTTTACGGTTCTCCGCGCCGCACCTTTATGGAACGCTCCACCGGTGCGGCGCGGCGTTCCTCCCCGATGCTCGCGCGCACGCGAGCGAGGGCGCCCGCACGGATCGTCGCGCGGCCCTTGTTTCTACCGCCGCAAGCACATAAGGTTTTCGCGCTTTTGCACAATGGCTTTCTTCATGGAAAACCGGCCCCTGCCGGGCGACGGCATGACAGTGCGCGCCCCTTTCAACGGACAAGCCGGTCCTCCGAGGCGCCCGGCAAGCGCCGCCCTCCACCACGCTTTACGGTCGCTTTCGCCCCCTGGCTTACAGGCTCTCCAGAATCACGATCTCATTTTGCACCAGGCAATAATCCGGGGTGGGCACTACGCCGCCCACCAGATAATCGTAGGCCGCCCTTACCGCCCGGTATCCTTGCGTAAAGGGATGCTGGCAGATCACCGCGCGGACGATCCCCCTTTTCATCATCTCCACCGTATCCGGCACGCTGTCAAACCCCACGACCGCCACGCGGGTGTGCAGGTTCAGGCAGATCAGCGCGCGGCACACGCCGGCCATGCCGGCGCCCACCACATACAGCGCGTCCATGCCGGGATTTTGCTCCAGCATCTCCTTGGTGGAGGCAAAGGCGACGGTGTCGTCATCCCGCGCACTGGCGTACGCCAACACGCGGATGCCCTCCGATCCGTCGGCCAAGCGCCGCAAAAACCCCTCCAGCCGCTGCCGGTGGCCCAGGATATTGTCGGCCCCCTTGACAATGCCCAGGTTCGCCTTGCCCCGCATGATCAGGGATACCATGCCCGCCGCCATCGCACCGCTCTTTTCATAATCGATGCCGATATAACAAAGCCGCCGGCTGCCGGGGATATCCGTGTTCACGGTCAAGGTGACAACGCCCTGCCTGTTCAGATCGTCGATGGCCCGCTTGATGGCAGGGTCAAAGATGGGATGGAGAATCAACGCGTCCATCCCTTCCGCCTTCAGCGACTCGATTTGCTGCAGCTGCTCGCCTGGAACATAACCCTTGAGCTTTCGCAGCTTGACCCGCACCCCAAAATCCTTCAGCTCCCGCTGGGCCTGGTGAATGCCTCGGATCACATCGTCAAAGAAAGGGTTCCCCTCCGAGGACAGCAACACGCCGAGGGTAAGCGGGCGCTTTCGGACCGCCAGGGCCTTGCCCGCGATGTTGGGCGTATATCCAAGCTGTTCGATGGTCTTTTCGATCAGCTCCTGGGTCCTCGGATGAACTTTGCCGCGCTTGTTCAGCACGCGGTCCACCGTTCCCCTGGACACGCCGCACAGATCGGCAATTTGTTTGATGGTGACGGACAACTCTACTCCCCCTCGCGCTGCGCTTCATCATAGGCTTTGGGGCACCGGCTGTCAATCCGCAAAAGCGCTTCTCGCATACGCCGCTGCCCTGCATAGCTCGAAAGGGATCATTCCATGAATTGAATCCACGCAAGGTCCAGATCGCAGCCGGGCAGGAACACCAGCGATACGGTGTGAAGGCCGGTGACCCTTTTCTCCAATGGGAACACGCCCTCCGTATAGTCCGCCGCCCTTTCCACGCGCACCATGTGGCGCGTTTCGCCCTGCCCGTCTGCAAACACGAGCTGGATGGCGTTGGAGGCAAGGCGGGAACGCCAGCGCAGCGCCACGCGGCCGGCTCCCGCTTGCCCAAAGTCCATGCCTTCATAGACTAAGGTCACATTGTTGCCGATCCCTTCCATGGCGCCGCCCGCGACCCGGTAGGAATCCCCGTACACCAGATCGTTTTCGCCGGCCCACAGCCGCTGGAATGCTTTTTGATATCTGGTGAACCGAAACCCCTTGAGATGCACCTTCTGCCTGAACACCAGGCAAAGGGCCGTCACGCCTTTGAGCCGCCGGGGCAGCCGATAGGTCGCTTCCTGGTAGGTGTTCCAGACAGAGCCAAGCGTATAGGAAAGGTCCGCGATCTTTTCACCGCCTTCCAGGGGCATCCCCTCCCAGACCTCAAAGACGAAGGGATCCTTCTCCAGCGGGAACAGGGAAACGGTGAGCTCATCGGAACCATAGGCCCCAAAATCCAGGCTTTGAAAGCCCACGTGGCTTTCCCCGTCCCGAAGGGTCGCCACGCCCCGCTCATTGCCGTTGGTGAGCTCCACATTGCTTTTGCTATACAGCCCGCCGGAGACAAACCCGTACGGGTCAAGGAACTTCCTGCCTTTCCCCGCAATGGTGAAAGGCAAGGCGGAAATAAAAGCCGCGTGGCCCCGCCCGTTCTTCGGCGAGCAGCGAATGTACACCTCCCCATCGCCCTTTGGAACCAGCTCGGCGCTCTTGCCGTCCGCCGCCACCTTCAAGTCGGCCAGCGGGCTGTCGATGCCCCTTACGTCGGTTGCCCGCCAGATCAGGTCGTCATACGTGGCGTTCTCCGGGAGAATCCCGGCGGTGACGGTATGGCCGGACACCGAAAGCTCCACCTTGCGGATGGGGATGTCCTTGTCGCAAAAGGATGCCGACAGCTCCGGCCTTTCTCCCGGCTGCGCCTTCACGATGGCCAACAGCCTGCCGCCGAACAATCGCCTGTTGTCGGTCTGGTAGGGTTCAAAATCCGTCGCGTCCCCGTTATCGAGCCCCAGCAGCGTGCCGCCGCGCACGGACACGTAGACCCGCCTGTTGGCGTTTTCCACCGCGTACCCGTCCTTATCCAAAGCGGTAATTTCCATAAAATGGAGCCGCCCGTACGCCTCATCCCGGATATGGAACGAAACGGCCTCGGAAAAAGAGCGGCGCTCCGCCTCAGCCAGCAGGGTGCCCGACTCGTCATACGCCGCCGCGGTTAAAACGCCGGGCCGGTACTCAAGGCGCCAGTCCGTGACCAATCGACCGTCCAGCTTTTGCCTCCCCAGGCTCCGCCCATCCTGAAACAGCTCCACAAACGGGGCGTTGGAGCAGACGCGCACGTCGACCGGCTGGCCGGGGGAGAAATCCCAGTACGGGAAAAGATGCACCATGGGGTCCGTTTTCCAATCCGTCCAGCCGGCCTTGAACAAAAAGTAGGAATCCTTGGGAAAACCCGCCGTATCCACATGGCCAAGGTACGCGTTTTTGGTGTGGTACGGCGTGGGCTCGCCCAGGTAATCCTGCCCCGCCCAAATGAACTGCCCCAGGGAATAAGGGGCCTTCAGGTCATCTAGAATGCAGGCTTCCACACTTTTGGCCCCCCAGCTGGTGCTGCTGTTGCCCAGGGCCGAGCACTGCAGGTCGTCGTCCGCCAGCATCGGCTGGGTCAGGGGAAAGTGATAGATCCCCCGGCTTTGCACGGTGGAACAGGTTTCGCCGCCATAGATCACCCAATCGGGATGGGCGGCGTGGTGGGCGGCGTAGTGCTTTTCGCCGTAGTTGTACCCGATCACCTTGACCAGGTCGGCGCATTTTTGCGTGTTTTTCCAGGGCATGTAGTTGGAGCACAGAGTGGGCACGGCGTTTCCCAGCGGATCGTGCTCCCTGACCAATCGCAGCAGGCGCCGCAAGGTCCTCGCGCCGTCCTCGGCGTCCAAATGGGTGTCCTGGATCTCGTTGCCCACGCACCAGAGGATCAGGGAAGGATGATTCCGGTCCCTTCTAACCCAGGCCGCGACGTCCCTGTCCGCCCATTCGTCGAAAAACCGGGCGTAGTCATAGGCGGTTTTCGGCCTGCGCCATACGTCCGAAAACTCCGACATCACCAGAAAGCCCATCTCGTCCGCAATTTCCATGAACGCTTTGGCGGGCGGGTTGTGGGCGGTGCGCAGCGCGTTTGCGCCCATCGCGCGCATCAGCGCGAGCTGCCGCCTCACGGCGTCCGGATGAACAGCCCCGCCCAGCGCCCCCAAGTCGCCGTGCAGACACACGCCCTTGAGCTTTACATGCCGCCCGTTCAGAAAAAATCCCCGATCCGGCGTAAAGGCAATGGAGCGAAAGCCGATGCGGGTTTGCTCGGTATCCATTACCCTTCCGTCCACCAGCAGCTCCGACCGTAAGGTATACAGCCTCGGATGGTCGATATCCCAGGGAAGGATATCCCCCGTTTCATCCGGCAGGGTATGGCGCACCTCATAGGGCTTGCCGCCCGTTTCCACCTCGGCCCGGGCCGTATACCGCCAGCGGCCGTCCTCTTGAAAGGTGGAAACATAAAGGCCGTCCGGCACAAAATGGCAGGCGTTCTTGACGATGAGCCACACGTCCCGGTAGATTCCGGCCCCCGTATACCACCTGGCGCTGGGGGCTTTGTACCCGACCTTCACGAGCAGCTCGTTTCGCCCGCCTATCTCAAGCAGATCGGTGATCTCCAGGGTAAAGGCGGTGCAGCCGCACTTCCACTCCCCGGCCATTCGCCCGTTTACATACACGGAGGTGTCCATGTATACCCCGTCAAACCGGAGAAACAGGCGCTGTCCGGCGCCCAGAAAGCCGGTATCCAGCTCCCGCCGGTAGTAGCCTGTTCCGCTTTGATACAAGTTTCGCGTGTCCGAAATAAGCCAGTCGTGGGGCAACTCAACCGGAACGAACTGTTCCGGCTTGCCTTTTGCAAACTGCCAGCCGTCATGGAGCGGAAGCATGGTTGATTCCTCCTGCCGTTTCGCCCGCCGGTCTTTCCCCCGTGGAAAGGCTTTCGGAGGCCGCCTGCCTTTTGGCCCGGCGGCCACTCCCCGCAAAGCCGCTTTGCCTTCGCGCTTACTCCCCCGCGCCTTGGCGGTAAAACGCCTGCATCACGAAAAACGCCTGCTTTTTGCGCGCCCTGTCCGCGGTGCACAGGCCCTTGATGTTATAAAAATCCTGCAAAACATGCAGCCTTCTCGGGCATCGGAAATCGTGGAGAATCCACGGGGTCATGCCCCGGACATAGGGAATGCCTGAAAGCGTTTGAATCTGCTTTTTGTAGATCTCGGCCTGGCATTCTTCGGTGCCCATGTCGTCCTTCGTGCCGTGGTGGCCCGCGCGGGCATCCGCGCCGAACTCGGAGATGATCACCGGCTTTTTAGGCGCGCTGTTTGCAAACAGCTCCGGAAGCTTTGCAAAGTCCGGGGTGTACCAGCCGCAGTATTCGTTGATGCCGATCACGTCCAGGGCGTCGATCAGCCGGTCGGTGATACGGTTTGCCGCGTGGTCCACCATGCACGCGGCCGTGACAAGGCGCGTGCCGTCCTGCTCGCGGGCAAAGGCCGCCAGGCGCGACATGAAGGACAGCCTTTCCGCCGTATCCGCGTTTTCATTGCCCACCGACCACAGGATGACCGACGCGCGGTTTTGATCCCGGTGGATCAGCTCGCCCAGCTGGTTTTCCGCGTCGCGATAGGTCGCCTCGTTTGCAAAGTCAATCGCCCAGTAGACGGGGATCTCCTCCCAAAGCAGCATGCCCATCTCGTCCGCCAGGCGCGCGGTCAACTCGCTGTGCGGATAATGCGCCAGGCGCATGAAGTTGCAGCCCATCTCGCGCGCAAGCAGCAGGTTTTGGCGAATCTCCGCCTCGGTCAGCGCCTTGCCGTTTGCCTGGCTGTCCTCATGGCAGCTGACGCCCTTTAGGTACAGCGGCGCGCCGTTGAGCGCGATCGACTGCCCCTCGGCGCGGATTTCGCGAAAGCCCACCCGGTCGCGCACAAGGTCGTCCCCGTACGCCACCGACACGCCGTACAGCTTCGGGCTGTCCGGCGACCACAGCGAAAGGGACGGGACCGAAATCACCGCGCTGCCCTTTCCCCCGAAAACCGGGATCGCTTGGCGCACGCCGAGCTCATCCAGGCGGAACACGGCCTCCCCGTCCGCCGCGTCCGACAGGCGCACGGTAACCGCCACCTTGTCAAACTTTCCGTCCGGCACCAGGCGCGCAAAGAACTCCCGCACGAATATTTGGGGCAGGCGAAGGAGCGAAACGCTCCGGTAGATGCCGCCGTAGTTGAACCAGTCCGTGTTTTCGCAGGGCACCTGCTCCGGCCGCCTGCGGTTGTCCACCACGATCAGGAGGCGGTTTTCCTCGCAAAGCCTTCCGGTCATTTCCAGGCAGAACGGCGTGTTGCCGCCCCGGTGCATGCCGATGTAGACGCCGTTGAGGAACACACGGCATACGTGGTTGGCCGCGCCGATCTTGAGAAACACGCGCTCGTCGCCCCGGGGCGCGTAGCGGAAGGTGCGCGTGAACACCACCGGCCCTTCGTACAGGAACAGCTTTTCCGCCTGCGTGTTCCAGCAGCAGGGCAGGCGCATCACGGGCCACTGATCAAACGAAAAATCAACGGGCAGCGGGCGGCCGTCCGCGTCTTTGTATTTTTCCTTGTACCAGGTGGCGCGAAGGCATGTGTCGTATGGATCCACGCCGTAGTTCCACAGCCCGTCCAGCGACTCCGCGTCGCGCCCGTCCATGAGCAGCCCTTCATATCCCGAAAGACCCGCCTCGTAGACGCCCGTATAATCGTACGCGTGGATATCGCCCACAAAATTCCCCGGATGCTTTTCCATGCCCCTCATGCCTCCTTGCCTTCCTTGAAAAGATGCTCCCTGAAAAGATGGCTGTTTGAAACGCAATGCCCCATCAGGCCGGCGCGCAAGGCGGCGGCCGGGCGTCAGGATCCCTTCGCAGTATAGCACACAGCGGCCGCACGATGCACCCGTTTCGCGCTTTTTTCGCGGCATACCGGAGACGTCGGCGCGCAAAGCGTCTTTCCTGTCTCCTTTGCAAAATTCGACGGCAAAGCGGGCTTGCGCGCGCGATAATTTATGCTATACTCATGTCGACAGAGTAGGGCTTTTGCGTCAAGTGCCGCCGGACGG
>CAZUIA010000111.1:0-2466 GCA_964620835.1 uncultured Oscillospiraceae bacterium | reverse complement strand
GGAGTTGCCGTGCGGACGAAAGCGCGAAGGGGGCTTTCTCCCCCGCGCTGCGGTTCAAGGCCCGCATCCCGCTGTCGCATATTGGCCCGGGTTTACCCTTCCGATATGCGGCGACGCATGACATGGGGAGGGTTTTTGCATGCAGTTTTTTGTAACGCCTTTTTCGCGCGCGTATTGGCGTACCGCCGCAAGGGAGCTCAAGAGCACGCGCATGCTCTCGCTGGCAGCGCTCGTGATCGCGCTGCGCGTGGCGCTAAAGTCGGTCGTGATCCCCGTCGGCGAAAGCCTGTACATCTCGGTCGCCTTTTTGCCAAACGCGCTGGGCAGCATGGTCTACGGGCCCGTGGTCGCGCTCATCGGCGGCGCGGCGAGCGATGTGCTGGGCGCGCTTTTGTTCCCCAAAGGGCCGTTTTTTCCGCCCTTTACGCTGGTGGAGATGCTCGGCTCCCTGTTGTTCGCGCTCTTTCTCTACCGCGCGCCGCTCAGATTCTGGCGCATCGCGCTTTCCAAGCTTTCCGTCAACCTATTTTGCAACATCCTGCTGACGCCCCTGTTCCTCGCGTGGATGTACGGGCGCGCGGTCGTGCTCACTTCGCTTCCGCGCATCGCGAAAAACGTGCTCCTGTTCCCCCTGGAGGCGCTGCTGCTCACGCTGTTCCTCGGCGCGATGCTCCCCGTGCTCCGGCGGCTTTCCCTTACGCCGAGCGGGCAGACGGCCGTCAAGCTGTCCGCCCGCCAGTATCTTCTGCTCGCCGCGCTGTTCGTGCTGTCCGCCGCGGCGGTTTTGGCGTATTATTGGCGCTTTGCCGCATAGGGGCCAAATGTATCCTAGTCCAGGATCTCCACATCCACCGAGAAGGTCAGGTATTCCCCTTCCGGGATCTTTTCATCCGCCCGGATTTCGGTGAGCCTTGGGATCCGGTACACGGTAATTTCCACCTTTTCCCCCGCCTGGTGCTTGCGGACCAAGGCCTGCACCTCTGTGGAGGAGGTCACGCGCTGCCCGTCCACCTCCATGATCAGGTCGTCGGTTTGAATGCCCGCGCGCTCGGCCGGCGATCCCTTTTGAAGCTCATACACCCAAACGCTTCGGGGCAAAAGCTCGCTCGTCGGCTCCATCGACGGGCTCAGTACGTCGCGCATGGCGATGCCGACGCGCGGATAGCGCACCACGCCGTAGGCGATCAGGTCGCTGACGATCGACTTGACGGTGTTGATCGGGATGGCAAGGCCGATGCCCTCGATGGACGCGTAGCCCGAATAGCCGTTGTTGGACAGCTTCATCGACGTGACGCCGACCAGTTCCCCTTCGATATTGAACAGGCCGCCGCCGGAGTTGCCCGCGTTGATGGCCGCGTTGGTCTGGATCATATCCGTCGCGCCGGGCGTCTGGCTTTGGCCGCCCTCCGAGAGGTTTCGGCCCAGGCCGCTGATCACGCCGACGGTCAGCGTTTTTTCAAACTGCTCGCCCAGCGGGTTGCCGATCACCAGCGCCCAGTCGCCCACGGAGAGCGCGTCGGAATTGCCGAGCACGGCGGGGTTGATCTTTCCCCCTTCGATGCGCAAAACCGCCACATCGCTGGGCTGGTCCCCGGCGACGTATTCGGCCTTGTAGGATTCCTCGCCGCTGACGACGTAGACGCCCTCCGCCCCGTCGATCACGTGATAGTTTGTCAGCACGTATCCGTCGTCGCTGATGACGACGCCGGAGCCCGCGTACGCCGTCGAGGCCGAGATGCGCCCGCCGAAGATCGCCAGGTTCGTCGTCACCTGAATGCCCACCACCGACGGGCTGATCCGCTCATACACCGCCTTGAACGGGCTTGCCAGCATCTCCGCCGTGGCGGTATCCTCGGCAAAGGCGATGCCTCGCGGGCTGCCCCCCACGGGAGCCTTGGGCAGCGCAAACAAGGCCACCGCCACCAAGGCCAGCGCCATCGTTCCCGCCGCGATGGCCGTCCATTTTGCGATATGCCGTCTATCCATTGGAAAGCACGATCCCTCCTTTCACCAGGCAACGACGATCGGTTCAAACACACACCGGCAAATTTTCGCCGCCGGCGCGCGTTGAAACAGACCGGTGGTTCCCTGCTCCCTTGCGGCGTATTATGCCCCTTCGAGCGTGAATTCAAATCGCGCACCCTGGCCCGGCGCGGACTTTACGGTAATTTTCTGCCCGTGCTGCTCGACGATTTTTTTCGCGATCGCCAGGCCCAGCCCCGTCCCGTTGCCGGTCGTGTGCGCCTTGTCCGCTTTATAAAACCTTTCGAAAACGCACGGCAGGTCCTCCGCCGCGATGCCGGGGCCGTTGTCCTGCACGGCCACGCGGACCATGTCGCGCTCTCGCCGGGTGGAAACGCGGACGGTGCAGCCCTCGCCTCCGTATTTGATCGCGTTGTCGATCAGGTTGATCAGCACCTGCTCGATCCGGTCCGCGTCCGCGCGCACCCGGCAGGTGTCCGACTC
>CAZUIA010000110.1:0-9376 GCA_964620835.1 uncultured Oscillospiraceae bacterium | reverse complement strand
CTACGCCCGGCCCAGCATCTGCTCGATATCGTGCTCGATTTCCCCGGCCGAGAGGCTCCAGCCGGCCTTCAGGAGCGGCGCGTACGCCTCCACCAGCGCCCCGGCGATCGCCTTGCGCGCCTGCTCCCACCGGCCCGGAAGCTGCTCCACCGCCGACGCCGCGCTCGCGTACGGGCAAAACGAAAAGCCCTCGCGCGAAAACCGGGCCTTGAGCGCCGACGCGTCCGCCAGATCGTCGCCCATGTCCTCTGCTCGCACGAGCGGCAACAGCAATTGCTCCGCGGCGGGCAGCACGCACGATTCATACAGTGCGCCGCCAAACGCCTTTGTCACGAGAAGGCTTTCCGCCTCAAGCCTTTCGGCCGTGGAAACGATCAGCGCGCGCACATCGTCGTGATTGCGGCAGCCCTTTTGCGCAAGCAGCGGCCAGGCCCTGTGCGCGTCGCCGAGCGCGTCCAGCGACAGCGACACGCGCAGCCGCTCGTCAAAGCGCGAAAGCGGCTGGGCGGCTTCCTCCAACAGGCCGACCTGCACGGCCACGGAGGAAAGGTTGGCCATGTCCAGCGCGTCCGGCACGCGGTCCTCGGCCGGGCGGCACGCCCAGGCCCCGCGAAGCGCGGCCAGGTCGCGCGTGCCGGCGTCAAGCCCCAGCTTTTTCAGCGACCACAGCACCGCCTGCGCCCGTTCGCTGACGGGCGACCGGTCGATGAACAGCACCGCGAACACCGCCTCCGCGCGCTCGGCCCTCTCTGGCGAGGTCAGGCGCACGTCGCCGTAGCGTGACGCCTCCAAAAGGAGGGCCTCGTCCGTCAAAAGCGCGTCGATCCCCTGCTCGGCCGTGGAAAACAGGGACCGCATTGTCAGCTTCGTATACCGATCCGCTGCGGGCGTTTTGCGCACCGCGGCCCGCACGGCGCGCTTGAGCGCGTCCCGTCCGGCGATCATGCCTACACCTCCCAGAGCTTTCGCTTGCGCTTGATCATCTCGTCCACGCGCTCGATATAGTGCCCCACGTCCCCCACGTTCGGCGCGCGCTCAATGCGCGCTTCCTTGGGAAAAATCCGCTTGGAGATCGCCCCCGCGCCGCAGGCCAGGACGGACACCGTCTCCTCCATGATGTCGATGTTGTACAGGCTCTCGCGGCCGGGCTTGGCGTATGCGACGTTTTCCAGGTTGCCGGCGACGTACTTTTGCCGGTAGAGGTAATAGGGCCGCATGCCCATCCGGTGGGCGGCGGCCGCGCCCAGCTCAACCATCTCCTCGGCCAGGTCTCCGGGCGTGGGGTCAAAGCCGAATTCGTTGAAGCGGGAGCCGCGCTTTCTGGCGAGCGTGTGCACGGTCAGGCTGTCCGGGGAAAGCGCCTCGATCGCCGTGAGCGTGGCGCGAAAATCCGCCGTCGTCTCGCCCGGCAGCGCGGCGATGACATCCATGTTGATGTGGTCAAACCCCATCCGGCGCGCCAGGTGGAACGCGTCCTCGGTCTGCTTGCGCGTATGCGCGCGCCCGATCACCAAAAGCGTCTCGTCGCGCATGGACTGGGGGTTGATGGAGATGCGCGTGACGCCCGCGGCGCGCATCGCGGAAAGCTTGTCCCGATCGATCGTATCGGGCCGGCCGGCCTCCACCGTCCATTCGCGCACGCCCGGAAACAGCGATTTTGCGCGCGACAGGAGCCGCTCAAGCTGCCCGGCCGTCAGCGCGGTCGGCGTGCCGCCCCCGATGTACAGCGCGCGGGGCGAAAGCCCGGCCGCGGAAATGATGTCCGCCGCGGCGTCCATCTCTTGAAAGAGCGCGTCAAGGTACGGCCCCACCTTTTTCCCGTTGCCGACCGCCTCGGAAAAGAACGAACAGTACGCGCACCGCGTGCGGCAAAACGGGATGCCGATATAGACATCCACCGCGTTTTCCGGCGCGCCGATCAAGGCGCGCTGCACCGAAAGCGTGTCCTCCAGCAGTTGCGCGCGGTCCTCGCGCAGGTCAAACAGGCGAATCAGCGCCTCACGCGCCTCGGCGGGCTTGTCGCCGTGGGTCAGGCGCTCGTAAAACAGCCGCGTGGGGCGGATACCGGTCAGGCTCCCCCAGGGCGGGGTTTCGCCGGTGACCTTGCGCAGCAGGTAGTAGCAACACTGCTTGAACCCGCGCTTGACGCGGCGCTTTTGCTCCCATGCGTCGCCCGTGATGCGCGTAGTCCAGCGGAAGGCCTGGCCCGCGTAGGTGAACGTGTCGGTCGACCAGCCGTCCTCCTGCGCATGCCCGTGCAGCATGTCGCATGCGTCCTTGGGTGCGGGGACCACCTTGGCGTCCGGGTAAAAGACGTGGATCACCTCGGCGATGTCCGAAAAGCGTTCGTCAAGCGGTGTATGGAGCGAAAGGGTCATGCGTAATGCCGCCTCTCTTGTGCGATGGTTGTGGCGTTGCCATGGCCGGGGTATACGCGCGTTTCGGGCGCAAGCGCCATCAGGCGGCGGACCGAGGCCCAGAGCGCCGCGTCGTTTCCGCCGGGAAAGTCCGTCCGCCCGACGCCGCGGGCAAAGAGCGTATCGCCGGAAAACAGGGTGTCCCCGGAAAGGAAGCACGCGCTGCCCGGGGTGTGTCCCGGCGTGTGCAGCACCTGAAGCGTCACGCCCGCCACGGTCAGATCGCCTTCGGTAAAGCAAAAGTCCGGCTCGCCCTGGCTTTGCGGCCCGCCCACCATTACGGAAAGGCTCAGGTTCGGGTTCGTCAGCATTTGCGCGTCGTTTTCATGGATGTACACCGGCGTCTCGGGGCCGCGAAGCGCCGCGACCGCGCCGATATGGTCCACGTGGCCGTGCGTCAGCACGATGCCCGCGAGCGTCCGCCCCTGAAGCGCCAGCCGGATGCCCTCCGGCTCCGCGCCCGGGTCGATCACCAGCGCGTCGTCCCGGTTTTTATCATAGAGGATATAGGCGTTTGCCTGCATCTCGCCAACGGGCAGCACAGTAAACTCCATCTTTCAAAACCCTTTCTTGCTATCCAGCAGGATGGTCACCGGCCCGTCGTTGACGAGCGCGACGTCCATGTGCGCCTGAAAGACGCCCGTTTCCACCCGAAGGCCCGCCGCGCGAAGGCAAGCGCAAAACCCCTCGTACAGTGGAATCGCCGTTTCAGGCCGGGCGGCGGCGATGAAGCTGGGCCGCCGCCCGTGCCGCGCGTCCCCCAGGAGCGTGAACTGCGAGACCGCCAGCACCGCGCCCCCGACATCCTGGACGGACAGGTTCATCTTCCCGTTTGCGTCCTCAAACACGCGAAGGCCGGCCACCTTGTCGGCCAGGTAGCGCATGTCCGCCTCCCCATCCCCTTCCTCAACGCCCAGCAGCGCCAAAAACCCTTTGCCGATCTCGCCCGTCACACGTCCTTCGACCGTCACGCTCGCGCGGGAAACCCGCTGCAGCACACACCGCATCGCTACGGTTCCTCCTTTTGTTACGTGGATACCCGAAACACCTCGATGATGTCCGACCGCTTTTGCAGCTGCTTGATCATCTTGTCAAGCTGCGCGCGGCTTTGCGTCTGTACCTGCAGGGTGATCGTCGCGGTGCCGTCCTTGTGCGCCTTGGCCGCGACGGAATCGATCGGCGCCTCCATGCCCGCGATCAGCACCGCCAGATCGCTCAAAAGCCCGTCGTGATCGTACGCCACGATGCGGATGCTGGCCGTGAACTTCGATTCGGCCGCCGCGTTCCAGCTCACATCCACGATGCGCTCGGGCTCTGAGTTCATGGCGTTGATGCAGTCGGCCTTGTGCACCGTGACGCCGCGGCCGCGCGTGATGTAGCCCACGATCTCGTCGCCCGGCACGGGGTTGCAGCACCGCGCGAAGCGCACCAGCATGCCGGGTTCGCCGGCGAGGAACACGCCGTGGCTGGAAGCGAGCTTCTGCCGCTTCTCGTTTTCTTCTTCACTCGTCGGCGCGGGCGGCGGCGGGGGCGGCGCGGGCCGCTCATGGCGGCGCTGCTCCTCCAGCAGCCGGGCGATGACGCTCGCGGCGCTCAGCGCGCCAAAACCCACCGAGGAATATATGTCCTCCAGGTCCAAAAAAGCATATTTGCGCAGGACCGGTTCGAGGTACTCTGATTTTGTCAGTTGGGACAGCTGCACGGCGTTTCGCGTGGCCTCGCGCTCGAGCATCGTGTGTCCCAGCTCGATGTTCTCCGCCTTCAGCTCTTTTTTGAACCACTGGCGGATCTTCGTCTTGGCCTGCGTGGTCTTGACGATCTTCATCCAGTCCCGGCTCGGGCCCTTGGACGCGGACGAGGTCAGGATCTCGATAAAGTCGCCCGTCTTCAGCTCCGAATCCAGCGTGACGATTCGCCCGTTGACCTTCGCGCCGATGCACTTGTTGCCGATGGCGCTGTGGATGCGGTACGCGAAATCCAGCGGCGTCGCGCCCCGGGGCAGGTTGATGATGTCGCCCTTGGGCGTAAAGACGAACACCTCGTCGGCGAACAGGTCGACCTTGAGCAGGTCGATGAACTCGCGGGCATCCTTGGTGTCGCTCTGCCAGTCAAGGATCTGACGAAGCCAGTAGAGCTTTTCGTCCAACACGCCGCCGGACTGCTTGCCCTCCTTGTAGCGCCAGTGCGCCGCGATGCCGAACTCCGCGAGCCTGTGCATCTCGTGGGTGCGGATCTGCACCTCAAAGGGCTGGCCGTTTTGCCCCACCACCGTGGTGTGCAGCGACTGGTACATGTTCGCCTTGGGGGTGGAGATATAGTCCTTGAACCGGTTGGGCACCTGCCGCCAGAGCGTGTGCACGAGCCCGAGCACCGCGTAGCAGTCCGGAATGGTATCCACGATGACGCGGATGGCGATCAGGTCGTAGATCTGCTCAAACGGGATGTTTTGCAGCTCCATCTTGCGGTAGATGCTGAAAAAGTGCTTCGGCCTGCCGTCGATTTCAAAATGGAAGCCCATCTCGGCGATTTCGCGCTTCAGCTCCTCGATCACGATGCGCAGCGAAGATTCGCGCTCGGTCCTTCGCATGCCGACCATCTTGGCCAGATCGTGGTATTTTTGTGGCTCCAGGTACATGAACGCCAGGTCTTCCAGCTGCGATTTGATTGAATATACGCCCAGGCGGTGGGCCAGGGGCGCATAAATGTCGAGCGTCTCCCGCGCGATGGCCGACTGCCGGTCGCTCGGCTGGAACTTTAAGGTCAGCATGTTGTGCAGCCGGTCGGAAAGCTTGATGAGCACCACGCGGATGTCCTTGGACATGGCGAGGATCATCTTGCGCAGGCTCTCGGCCTGCTGCTCCTCGCGCGTGGTGAAATCAAGGCGCGACAGCTTCGTCACGCCGTCGACAAGCTGGGCGACCTCCACGCCGAACTCCTTTTGCAGCGCCTCGACGGACAAATCGTCGCAGTCCTCCACGCAGTCGTGCAAAAGGCCCGCCGCGATCGTCGCCCCGTCCATCATCAATTCCGCCAGCGTGGACGCGACCGCGACCGGGTGGGTGAAGTACGGCTCGCCGGATTTGCGCTTTTGCCCGGCGTGCGCCTTTTCGGCATAATGCCACGCCCTCTCGGCCAGCTCGGCGTTCTCGGCGGTATGGTATTTCAGCACGCATTCCTTCAGTTCCTGAAGCGTCATGACGTGCGGCTTCCTGCTCATGCCTCTTCCTCCCATCCGCATAGGCTCCGCGCCCTGCGAAGCGTCGCGCTGTCCAAAAGGCTCACCTTTCGCGGCGAGAGCACCGCCGCCTCAAATGGCACGGGCCGGTAGAAAACCAGCTTCAACTCGGCAAAGACCCGAAGCCCGAGCCGCACCGCCGCCAGGCGCATGCCCGCCGCCTCGGCCAGGGCCGCTTCCGAAAACGTGCGCCCAAGGCCCGATTTCAGCGCGCGGTACAGCCCGCGCAGCATATCGTCCGTCGGCAGGAAGCGGGCAAGCGCGCCCGGCACCAGCGCTTCGTCCAGCGCCAGCGCCTGCTCGTAGCCAAAGGAAGCGCCGCTTTCCGGCATAGCGCACAGCGTGTTGAAGCGCCTTGGGTCCGTCGGCGCGTGAAAGCAGTACTCCAGCCGGTTGGAAAGGCCCGCTTCCTGAAGAAAGTCCAGCCACAAAAGCGCGCCTTCCAGCGTTTGCACCGTCAGCAGCGTTCCCTGGCAGGACGCGTTCAGCCTTTGCGCCACCAGCGCGCGCAACGCCGCGTCCGGCATGTGGGCGCGCGGCGCCGCATCCGCATCCAGGAGCGCCAGGTCAAAGTCGTCCGCCCGGGCCAGGCAGCTTTCCCGAAACGCCTGGGCGGGCGCATGCGGCAGCAGGCGCGCCACCTCGCACTGCGCGCTGCGCTTGCCCATGAACTCGTTGATCGTGGGCGAACAGAGCGCGTCGATGGTCTCGGGAAGCCCCGCGCGCTCCGCGCCCTGGCCAAAGGCAATGCCGTCCAGCGCCGCGCCGTCCTGCATCAGGCGCAGCTTCAAATGCCTGAGATCATTGCCTACGCTGCGCGCCTCCAGCACGTGCACGCCGGCCAGGCGAAAGATAGGCGCGGGATTGCCAAAGCCCGTCGGCGCAAGGCATTGCAGCTGCTCGACCAGCGGGATCGTGATCTCCTGAAGGCGGATGTCCAGATCGTACGGCGCGCTGGGCACGAACGCGTCCGGCTCGGCGATTTCGGAAATGGCCGCGTTGAGCCTCTTTCGCAGCGCGGGCAGGTTGTCCTTTACAAGCGTCATGCCCGCCGCCTGCGCGTGCCCGCCGAAGCGGACGAACAGGTCCTCGCACCTCGTCAGCGCCGCGTGCAGGTTCACCCCCGGAATGGAGCGCGCGGAGCCGGTCAGCATGCCGTCCTGCTCGGATAGCACCACCGCGGGCCACGCGTACCTTTCCGCCAGCCTGGATGCCGCCAGCCCAACAACGCCGGGGTTCCACCCTTCGCCCACTACAACGAGGGCCCGGTCGGTCAAGAAATCCGCGCGATCGCGCACCCATCGGTCCGCCTGCGAAAGGATCTCCGCCTCCATGCGCTGCCGCTCAGCGTTTTCCTCGTTCAGCGCACGGGCGATGCGCTCGGCAGCGGCCCGGTCGTCCGTCAGAAGCAGCTCGACGTTTCGCGACGCCTCGCTCAGGCGGCCGCCCGCGTTGATGCGCGGCCCAATTTGAAACCCCAGGTGCCCGGCCGTGATCTCGCGGCCCTCCAGCCCCGATACGGAAAGAAGCGCCCGAAGGCCCGGCCGCCGGGTGGATTGCAGCAGCTTCAGGCCGTGATGGACGATCACCCGGTTTTCACCCAGCAGCGGCACCAGATCTGCCACGGTCGCCAGGGCCGAAAGCTCCAGCAGCGGCTCGGCCGCCCCCCGGCCGAACAGCGCCCACACCAACTTCCACGCCACGCCCGCGCCGCACAGCCGCTTAAAGGGGTAATTGCCCAGCAGGGGATCGATCACGCAAAGCGCCTGCGGCAGCCTCTCGGGCGGCTCATGGTGGTCGGTGATGATCAGGTCAAGGCCCAGGTCCGCGCAAAGCGCCGCCTCCTCCACGGAGGTGATGCCGCAGTCCACGGTGATCAGCAGCCGCGTCCTTCCCGCGGCGATGGCGCGCACCGCCTCGGCGTTGAGGCCGTAGCCCTCCCGGTGGCGCGAGGGGATATAAAAGTCCGCCGACGCGCCATGCGCGCGCAGAGATTCGACCAGGAGCGCGGTGGCGCACACGCCGTCTACGTCGTAATCGCCGTACACCGTGATCGGCTCGCCCTTTTCAATGGCGCCGCGAATGCGGGAAACCGCCCGATCCATATCCCGAAGCAGCAGGGGATCGTGCAGGGCGGACAGGTCGGGATGCAAAAACGCCCGCGCTTCCTCCGGCGTCGTCACGCCGCGCGCCCACAGCACGCGCGCAAGCTGCGGCGGCAACCCCGCCGCAAGCAGCGGGGAAGGAACCTCTTGCGGAAGCCGTGGGATCAAGCGCAGCATTTGGCACCTCTTTTCACGATCGTTCAAAAACAAGAAATACAAGAGCCCTTCCTGCGTCACGCGGAAAGGCTCTTGTCAAAATCGTCTTACGCGAAGAGAATGCGTGCCCAAACCGCGCCAAAGCAGCCGGTGCTTTGCGCAAGGATCATGGCCTGTGTACAGGATGGGCGTGGCATCTTGACTGCTCCCTTCGCCAAGGTTCTTTAATCGTAGATTATACACTTTTACGGCAAAAGCGTCAAGATTCACGTGGTTTCGCCGCGGGCCGCGGGGTCGCGCCGCCGCCATACGGCCATGAGATGCACCCCCGCAGGCGCGCAAGTTCCCGCGCTCTTCGGCAAGCAGCGCCCTTTTTTGCCGTTTGCCCGGCTCAGCAATGAATTTCCCCGCTCAAGTACAGGCAGGCATTGCCCGCGATCAGCACGCGGTCGCCCGACAGCGCACACCACAGCATGCCGCCGCGCTCGGAAAGCTGGCGCGCGATAAGCTCGCGCTTTTTGAGCCGCTCGCCCCAATAGGGCGCAAGCGAGGTATGGGTGGAGCCGGTGATCGGGTCCTCCTCGATGCCGACGTTTGGCGCAAAGAAGCGCGAGACAAAGTCGCAGTCCTCTCCCGTTGCCGTGACGATCACGCCGTGATAGTCCGAAAGCGCCTTGATCGCCCCGATATCCGGCTTGAGCGCTCGCACGGCCTGCGGGCTTTCAAGCTCCAGCATCAGGTTATACCCCGCGTACGCGTGTAAAACCGGCACGCCCACCGCCCGCCGCATGGCCTCCGTCACCTCAATTTGCCGCTGGGTTCTTTGCGGGAAATCCATCTCCAGCAGCTTTCCCTTGCGCGAAACGGTCAGCACGCCGCTTCGCGTATGGAACGAAAGCGTGTGCGCGTCCCGCTCGACGAATGAAAACAGCGCGAAGGCGGTCGCCAGCGTCGCGTGGCCGCACAGCTCGATCTCAACGGCCGGGGTGAACCAGCGCAGGCCGTAGTGGCCGCTGCTTTTGACCGCGAAGGCGGTTTCCGAAAGGTTGTTTTCCCGGGCGATCCGCTGCATGAGCGCATCCGGCGGCCAGGCCTCCGGCAGGCAGACCCCTGCCTGGTTGCCGCCAAAGGGAGTGTCGGAAAAGGCGTCCACGATAAAATACCGCATAAGAGCCTCCTGCGTCGATGCCTGTTTGCGATGGAGATATAGGGAAAAGGCCGGGGCTGTTGGGTAAAAAAGGGGATGATCTTGGCACAATCTGTATACTAGAAGAAACGATAGATGAAAAACGGTTGTCCTTGCGGGCGTCCTCGCTCGCGTGCGCGCGAGCATCGGGGAGGAACCCGCGCCGCACCGGTGTTGCGGGCGGGAAAAAGGGTGCGGCGCGGGGGACCGGGATGGTTGCTCCTTTGCGGCTTTTCCCGCGCGGGAAGGGGCCTCCGGCGGCCAAAGGCGCTGCCTT
>CAZUIA010000109.1:0-9392 GCA_964620835.1 uncultured Oscillospiraceae bacterium | reverse complement strand
GCCGCCCTCGTCCGTGCCGTTGTGCAGGAAGACCTTCTCCTTAACGCCCAGACGGTCCATGTCCGCCGCCAAAATCTCCTGCTCCAGCTTGTGAAACCCCAGCGGCTGTGAATCCTCCTGCAGCAGCAGCAGCCGGTCGATCGCGCCCTTTTGCACAAGGGACAGGCAGGCGCGGTTGACCGCGTGGTTGCGGGCGCGCACCCGGTGGTACTTCTCCAGGATCTCCCCCGGAATGGATGCGGCCAGCCTGTCCGCCTCGGCCTGGTCCTCCGGGCTTTGGCTGATCTTTGCGCGGTGGAAAGCCTGCGAATACGCGGTCACCGCGCGGTGGTGGACAACATCCTCCGCGCGCAGCGTGCTGGTGGAGGACCGCATGATGATGCTGAACGCGATGATTTTCAGCCGCGGATTTCGCGCCTTCAGCGTGGCAATCCACTTAACGCGCGAAAGCGCCTCTTCTTCCCCCACATCGTATTCGCGGGACGCAAGGAGCGACCCGTACGCCAACTGGTCCACAGCCACGATGAGTACATCCGCGCCGGCTGTCTCTCGGGTGAGGAAATCAGCGATGGGCCGGTGCGGCGCGGGGGTGCGGAAATAATCCATGTCGCACGATTCCGGCACGCGGCAGGAAAAGCCGCTCATAGCCAGCAGTTGCGCGGGGAACCGTGCGTTGCAGGGACGGGAATCAATGGGCAGGTAGACAATGTTCATCGGCATTCTCCCCGGTATATGGTGTTAAAAATGGTCAGGACTATTGGGAAACCGTCCCCCCTCGGCCGCAGGCCGAGTATGGGACGCCCGGGCGAAACGCTTTTGCCGGGCAGGCACCCTAGCCCAGGCGATCAATGGCCTCGCGGAACATCCGGATGCTGCGCAGGATGCCCGCGGGCTCCGTGCCGGTCACGATGGCGCCGATCATGATGCCCTTCACGCCCGCGTCGCGCAAATACGGCAGGTCCTCCGGCAGCACCTTGCGCTGGGTCGGCACCACCACGGGCAGCGCGGTGGCCTGGCAAAGCCTGCGGTAGGCAATCACATCCCGAAGGGACAGCGGCGCGCCGTATCCCTCCGGCGCCATGATGGAAGCCTCCAGCACCCGGGCGCCCACCACCGCAAGCTGGCCCGCTTCCTCGATCGCATAGTCGTGTCCGCAGGCGGCCATCAGCGCCTGCGGCTTTTGAAGCAGCGCGGGCGGCACATGGTGCACATAGAGCGAAAAGAAGTCAAACGGGAGCGCGGACACGGCGTCCAGGTCGCGCGAGACGTCCTCCACCGCAGCCCCCGGCACCAGGCCCATGGGCCCTGTGGCCTCCCGGAGCATCCTGGCAAATGTGTCCGCGTACTCCGCCAGAGGGCCAAACCCATTTTTGCTGGCACGGTGCGTCAGGTTGCAGTGCACCTTCACAACGTCCGCGCCCGCGTCAAAGGCGGCCCGGCTCAGGCCCGCGTCGTTCTGCGGCAGGCTCATGATCAGCGTCATGGGGCGCTCCTTCAGCATTTCAACGAAACGATTCACGGCGTTCCTCCTTCCGCGTCCTCCGTCCCTTCGGTGTCCACCCGCGTTTGCAGCGCGTGCATCGCGTAGAGCTGCTCAAACCACAGCACCTCCGCGGACAGCGCGGCGGATGCCTCAAAGTATGTCTCGTCCGGCGCGAGGGACAGCACCCGCACGCCTTCAAACAAACCGGGCACGTCCGTCACCGCGGTGGCGATGCCGAGCATGCGCATCATGCGGGGCAGCATTTCTTTCGACGGGCCGTCCGCCAGGGTGAGACAGGCATTGTCTTCCCCGCGGCATATCCGCCCCTCAAGGATCAGCGCGGCGCGGTCCGGTACCCGCGAAAAGTAGCAGAGCGCCGCTTCCAGCGATTGCGCGCATCCCAGCACCTGCTGGTACAGCGCCGCCTGATGCGTTGCGCTGTCCACGAAGGTTTGCGAGCCGAACCGCCGCTCCAGGATTTCCTTAATCGGCACGTTCTGCCACCCAAGCGCCGGGCTCTCAAGCACAATGCCGCGCCGAAAGCAAATGCGGCCGGACAGGCCCAGCCCGATGGCCAGAAGCGGCAGATCCGGCGCGGCGGATTTCGCGCGGTCAATGATGTCGTAGAGGGCGTACAGAAGATTCTGTCCTTTGACAACCTGCATGGCGTCACGGTGCAGGGGACGGGCATACATATCGCTTACCACCATATGCAGGCTATCAGGCTCCACCGTGATGCCCAGAAACACGCCGAATTCATTGTTGATGCGGTACAGTGCCGGCTGCCTTCCGCCGGTGGATTTCTGTGCGCCCGCCGTCTCCACGACGCCCAGGCGGAGCAGGTTGTTGATGAGGTCTGAAACCGTCGTCGTGCTGAGCCCTGACCGCTGAAGCAGGTCCAGCTTCGTCATTTTGCCATGGGCGAGCAAATACAGCATGAGGTTGCGCAGGTTCCGCGCTTTGATATCATGTGCCATGCCGGACTTCTCCGCGTAGACCTGCGTGATCAGCATACTTTTTCCGCACCTCGTAATAAGTCCTATCCAGATCATAGCGCACAGGATCGTTTCTGTCAAGCCTATTTTTTTGTGCGAACGGGAGAAAGCGGCGGATGGCCCGATGCGCGGGAGATATGCGCTTTAACGGCGCGACCCCAAGCGGGTGCGCGCGGCGATCCGCTTGCCTCCGGAAAAAACAGAACCACCCTTCATTTCGAAAGGGTGGCCCCGTTTTCAATTCCCTTACGCTTGGCCGGCCGTATTCCCGGCGCAAAGATGTTTCTTCAAAAAGGCGGCGGCCTGTGGATAGCAATCCAGCTTGTTCTTCCGTTTCGCCAGGCCGTGCCCCTCGTCCGCGTAGCAGAGGAACTTGACGTCTATGCCGCGCTCCTTCAGGCTTTTCACGATCTGTTCCGCCTCGCCGACCGGCACGCGCGGATCGTTCGCGCCGTGCACGACCATCAGCGGGGTGACGATCTGGTCCGCCTTGTGGATCGGCGACACGCGGCGCAGCGTCTCCCGGTCCTTCGCAAGGCTTCCGTACTCGCTTTCGCGGTGGGCCCGGCGGTATTCGGCCGTGTTTTCCAGGAACGTTTCCAGGTTGGACATGCCGACCTCGTCGATGGCGGCGGAGAACAGCGCGGGATACTGGGTAATGCCGGAGAGCGTCATGAACCCGCCGTAGCTCGCGCCCATGATGCCGATCCGCCCCCGCTGCGCGATGCCGCTTTCAATCAGGTGCTCGGCCAGCGCGGCCACATCGGCGATGCTGTCCAGCCGCTTTTCAACATCATCCAGGTGATGGTACCGCTTGCCGTATCCGGTGCTGCCGCGCACGTTCGGCGCGACGACGATAAAACCCTCGTTGACAAGGTAGGCGAGCAGGGGCGAATAGATCGGCCATTCCTGCCCTTCGGGACCGCCGTGAATTTCAAAGACAACCGGCGCGCCCTCCGCGGTGCCCGGCTTTCGATACAGCCAGTACGGCACCGACAGGCCGTCGAACGACTCAAACCGGTGCAATTCCGGCTCAGACAGGGAATCGGCCGTGAGCCCCTCCCACTTGGTGGGCACAAGGCATGCAAGGCTGTCGGCATCCAGATCCAGGCACCATACGTTGCCGGGGCGTTTTACGCTCATCAGCGTGAAAACCAGGCGATGCCCGGGGCCGGTGAAGGCGAAACCGTAATAGGACGGAATGACGCCGCGCGGCGGGGCGGGCGCGTTGACAACGCTTTGAAGCGTAAGGTCGAGGATGTGGATGCGGGAATACCCATCCTCGTTGACGCATAGCGCCAGGTATCTTCCGTCGCCCGAAAGCGCGACGCCGCTCACGTCCCAAGAAGGCGCATACACGCGGGAAAGCTTTTTCTCCGCCAAACCATAGAAGGCGGCGTACACGAAGTCCGATTCATAGTCCGTCGCAAGGTAGAATCCGGAGCTGTCGGGCTTCCAGACGGGGTCTGTGTACTGCGCGAAGCTGCCTTCGGGGTGAATGCGCTCCGCCTCCCCAGTCTTGATATCCAGCATCCACAGGTAGTTTTCCGAGATGCCGTTCATCTTGTTATACAGCAGGTATCGGCCGTTTGGAGAGAGTGCCGCGGGGATATTGTAGTTGTCGGTGTTTTGCAGCAGGATTTCGCTCCGCCCGCTTTCGATGTCGATCTTCACCAGGTCATAATTGGCCGCGCTTCGCGCGTTGGACGAAGCGACGATGGCCTTTCCCCCCGGCAGAACCCCGCCGAAGACAAAGCGCGCCGAGGGGTTTTGGGTGATGTTGCGGCACTCGCCCGTGTCGGCATCCAGGCTGAAAATCTGCGTCTGTTCGTTGCCGCCCACATCGCTGAGGAAAAAGACAGTTCGGCCGGAAAAGACGGTCGACAGCTGCCAGATGCGGTTTTCCAGGTGTGTGAGCTGGACGGTCTCACCCGTATTCAGATCCTTCCTGTACACCTGGTTGAGGCCGCTTTCATCCGAGATATACAGGAGCGTTTGCGCGTCCACCAACACGCCGTGGTGGGAAATATGAATCGTAAAGTACTCTGCGATGGCATGCATTTCTTTATCCTCCCGTCGGTCGGACATGTTTTTCCCGCTCGCTTTGAGCCCATCCGCTGATCAGGTAGGCGATACAGCAAGAAAGGGGGCAATCGCTTGCCCCCCTTTGCGCTCGATCGATCAGTCGTTGATCCAGGTCAGGGCATAGCAGCCGCTGCGCACGAGCGCGCGGGCTTCGGTGTCGGCCTGCGGCGCGTTCATGATGTTGTTGCGCACGGTGAACAGCGTGCCGTTCTCGTTCGTGAACACCATCGGAAGCTCCTCGGCCATGATCGCCTGGATTTCCTTGTAAAGCGGCGCGCGAACCTCCTTGTCGCCGGACAGCACGCCCTCTTGGAGCAGCTCGTCCACGCGCGGGTTGTTGTAAAAGCCGATGTTGTTGCCGCCCGAGGAGTGGACGCGGTGGCGGAGGCCGCCGATGTCCGGGCCCTGGTAGCCGGCCAGCATCGTGACGTGGAAGTTGTGGTTCGTCTTGACCTTTTCCACCCACGCGGAGTATTCCAGCGTGTTGATCTTCAGGTCAATGCCCGCTTCCTTCAGGTTCGCCTGCGCGACGACCAGCGTGTCCTCAAAGCCGGAGAACACATCGAGTTCAGCCGTCAGATAGATGCCGTTGGCGTCGGCCGTGTAGCCGCACGCTTCCACCAGCTTGCGCGCCTCTTCGATGTTCTGCGCCGGGATCTTCGCATCCTCGTTCAGCGCCCAGGAGAACAGCGGGGAGATGTAGTATTCCGCCTTCGCGCCGTTGCCCTTGATGCCCTTGGTGTAGATCTCGTCGCGGTTGAGGGCCAGGTTGAACGCCTGGCGCATGCGCACGTCCGCAAACGGGCCTTCCTTGAAGTTAAAGGTGAAGTACGTGCGGTTGGCGTAGAGGTTGAACATGGTGAAATAGTCCGGGTTGTCGCGGTACAGGTTGTGGTCGACGCCCGGGATGAAGTTGGCCATGATGTCGATTTCGCCGTTCTGCCACGCCTGGTATTCGGTCTCCTTGTCCGGGATGATCTGGAAGACCACCTTGTCCAGGTACGGCCCCTCGCCCCAGTAGTCTTCATTTTTCACCAGCGTGACCGCCACGCCCGAGGTGAAGCTTTCAAACTTGAAGGGTCCGGTGCCGATGGGCTGCATGTTCGCCGGGTTGGTCAGCCAATCGGTGCCTTCGTAGATGTGCTTGGGCATGATGAAGATGCCGTACCACGCCAGGAAGCCCAGGATGCCGGAGTCCGGATATTCAAGCTTCAGGACCACGGTGTTGTCGTCCGGGCAGGTAACTTCCTGGATGGAGGCCAGGTTGTTGGACGCGACGCCCTTTTGTTCCTTGATGGTGTCATAGGTCCACTTGACGTCCGCGGACGTAAACGGCTCGCCGTCGTGCCACTTGACGTTCTCCGCCAGGTGGAAGGTGATCTCCGTGCCGTCCTCGGAGAATTCCCAGGAGCGGGCAAGGTCGGGGATGATGTCCATGTCCATGGTCATGGATACGAGGGAGTTGAAGATGTTGGAGTTGGCCGGCAGCGCGTAGTCGTCCGAGCCGGAATCCGGGTTGAAGTTCTGCGGATCGCCGCTCAGGCCTACGATGAGGGTTCCGCCCTCCTTCGGCGCCGCTTCCGCCAAGCCGCCGACGGCAAGGGCCGCCGTCATCAGGAGTGCCAGAAAGAATGCCACTGTCCTTTTCATGCTTGTCCACCCCTTCTTAAAATGTTTTATTCCAACGGCTCGCGCGGGCAAGCCGCCAAAACCTTTTGTGATCACACGTTTTGCGCGACCGCCAGGCCGGACGCCAGCTGGATACCGAGCAGCGTGCGGATGGGGATCACCGTATAGTCGAGCACGGCCTCCGCCTTTTCGGCGTCCGCCTTCATCTTTTCCTCGCACTCGTCCTTCAGGCGCGTCAGGCGCTCGGCCGCCTCGGGCGCGGGCGATTTGGCCAGCTCGTGCTCCATGCTGCGAATGAGAAGCCCCCAGGTGAACAGCGCATAGAACACGGGCATGTCAAGGTTCGACATGGCTTCGGATTCCTTGCAGGGCTGGCGGTACGCCTCGTTCTTTTCGGCGAACGCGCGCTCGGCCCGGATGGAGGAATCCCCCAAGTCCACGCTCATCTTGACCATCTTGGCAAACGGGTTGTCGTCGCTGATCGTGTCCTCGATGGCGCGGTAGTAGTGCTCGACAATTTTGTTTCTTTCGCTTCGCGTGTCAAGCTTCTTCAGCACAGCCTCAAGCCGCGTGAAGGGCATTTCCTTGTCGCTTTGGATGCGCGGCTCAAAGAAATACGGCACCTCGGTCACCAGCGTGGTGCATCCTTTGCCCGCGTAGGTCGCGCTCGATTCCCCTTGCTTCATCACCTTCATCGGGTCCTCGCCGACGCTCTCATAATAATCGTAGTCGTCGGCTGCGGAGATCATTTTGAACACCGCCGGAGCAAACGGCTTGATGTAGGGTGCTTCCGGCTCACCGAGGTCCAGCGGCACATCGCGGCTGAGCGCGGCCTCGTGAAGCGCGTCATATACTTTCTGCGGCTGCTCCTTGGAAATGTACCAATACGCGCCGCCAAAGCCCGAATTGTGCAGCGAGTAGAGAAACACCGGCTTTGTCTCATCGATGATCTTCATCAGGGCCTGCGTTTCCGGGATGGGGTTGCTAAACGTGTAGCGCTTGTACGCCATGGGGAACGTCCACTCCACCTGCTCGTACGAGGCCGGGCGGAAATAGTTGCGCGTGTAGTTATACAGGGTGAACGGGCCCTTGAACCACCCTTCGTTCAGGCGCGTACCGTCCACGTCCGATACCGGGAGGATGTACCAGGTAAAGTCAAGCGCCTCGCGCAGCGCGTCGTCCTCGGCGATGGCGCGCGCGAAGTAGTGGGCCATCATCGCGCCGATCGGCTCGTTGGGGTGCGGGCAGCCGAACATCATGGCGTTTCGGCTTCCGTTTCCGATCTTGGCGCAGTAGATCGGGCTGCCCTTGCGGCTTTTGCCCGCCTCAAACACCTGCACCTTGTCCGGATACGCTTGTCCCAAGGCAAGCAGCGCCTGATCGATCTCGTCGACCGTCAGAAAGTGCGTATACGCCGGGATGTTTTCCAAGATCCTTTCAACGTTCATCGCCTTTTCCCCCTTTTCCTTGCGTGTCTTTTGCATAAAAGCAGCTGTAGCAGTGGCCGTTTTCCTCCGTCACCTTAGGATATTCCCGCTTGCAGCGCTCGCGGCGCATGTAGCAGCGCGGCTCAAAATAGCAGCCCGGACCGGTGCCGATGGGCGTGGGCGGTTCGCCGTCGATATTGATGACGTCGCGCTTTTCCAGGGGGTTGATGGATGCCGAGTTGGAGATCAGCGCCCGGGTGTAGGGATGGATCGGGTTGTGCAACACCTCGTCCGTGCGGCCGTACTCGACGATCCGCCCCAGGTACATGACGGCCACCTTGTGGGCAATGTAGCGCGTGGTGGCGATGTCGTGGCTAATAAACACCATGGACGCGCTCTTTTCGCGGGAAAGCTGCTCGAGCATGCTGATGATGTCCGCGCGGATGGAAACGTCCAGCATGGACACCGGCTCGTCCGCCACGACGAACGATGGGTCCAGCAGCATGGACCTGAGGATGGAGATGCGCTGCAGCTGGCCGCCGGAAAGCTCGTGCGGGTAGCGGGCGATGTAGTCCTCCGCCGGCCGCAGCCCCGCCCTTTCCAGGATATCCAGGCAGATGCGGTGCTGCGCCTCCGGCGTGCCGCCGATTTTGTGCAGCTTCAGCGGCGCCATCAGAATCTGGCGGATCGAGTCGCGGGGATCAAAGATATCGTACGGGTTTTGGAAGATCAGCTGGACCTTTCGCCGAAAGGCCAGACGATCGCCGCGCCGGATGCTTTTGGTATCGATGCCGTCGATGGTGATAGCACCCGAGGTGGGTAGCTCCAGGTTGATCATCAGCCGGGCGAGGGTCGATTTGCCACAGCCCGATTCACCGATCAGCCCCAGGATCTCCCCGCGCGAAAGCTCCAGCGAAACCCCGTCCACCGCCTTGACGATCTGGCGGCGCTGCCGCCTGCCGCTGCTGGACACCACCGATTTTTGTACATAATGCTTCGTGACATCCGTCAGGCGGACGACAACCTCTGCCTTGCTCATTTCAGCTCACCATCCTCCACCTTCAGGCAGGCGACCGTCCAACCGTCCGCCACCGACGATTCCCTGGGGCGCTCGCTCCGGCAGCGCTCGTCCGCGTGCGGGCAGCGCGGAGCGAATACGCAGCCCGGCATGCGCTCGCTCAGGTCCGGCAGGGACCCGGGGATGCCGCGCAGCGACTGGCGCTCTCCCCGAAACGCGGGAAAGGACTTGAGCAGCCCCTGCGTATACGGATGCTTCGGCTCCGTCAGCACCTTGTCCACCGACCCGCTTTCCATAATGCGGCCGGCGTAGAGAACCACGACCTTTTTGCATGTCGTGGCCACGACGGACACGTTGTGCGTAATGACGATGTAGGCCATTTTTTCGCTTTGCTGCAGCCGGACGATCTCCTCCAGAATCTGCCCCTCGGTGATCACGTCCAGCGCCGTGGTCGCCTCGTCCAAGATCACGAGCGCGGGGTTGAACATCAGGCTCAGCGCGATGGAAACGCGCTGGGACATGCCGCCGGACAGCTCGTGCAGGTACGCGTCGTACACGCGCGGCGCAAGGCCCACCTTGTCGAACAGGCGGCGGCCGAGCTCGCGGCACTCCGCGTCCGTGGCCTTGGGCTTGTGCACGCGGTAGATGGCGGCCATCTGCCTGCCGATCTTGTGGACCGGGCTCAGCCCGTTCATCGATTTTTGAAACACGGCCGCCAGGTGCTTCCAGCGGTACTGCGCGTATGCCTCGCGGGT
>CAZUIA010000108.1:0-9514 GCA_964620835.1 uncultured Oscillospiraceae bacterium | reverse complement strand
GCCCCGCGCGTGTTGACCGTCCCGCATCCGTTTGCTATACTTTCCCCATTCTGTAGCGAACGGAGGCTGCAACATGCCCATCCGCATTCCCAACGCCCTGCCGTCCAAGGACATTTTAGGCGGGGAAAACATCTTTGTCATGACCGAGGGGCGCGCCGTCACGCAGGACATCCGGCCGCTTCAAATCGCCATCTTCAACATCATGCCGCAAAAGCTGACCACCGAGACGCAGCTTTTGCGCATGCTGTCCAACACACCGCTGCAGGTGGACATCACGCTCCTGCACCCGTACACCTATCAGTGCCAGCACACCCCCGAGGAGCATCTCAAGGCGTTTTACAAGACCTTTCCCGATATCCGAGGGGAAAAGTATGACGGGCTGATCATCACCGGCGCGCCGGTGGAAAAGATGCAGTTTGACGATGTGAAGTACTGGGGGGAACTGACGGAGCTGATGGAGTGGTCCAAGCGGAATGTGTTTTCCACGCTGCACATCTGCTGGGGCGCGCAGGCGGGGCTGTACCACCACTACGGCGTGCCCAAATACGCGATGGAGCGAAAGCTCTCGGGCGTGTACCGCCACACGGTCAATGTGGAAAACCTGCCGCTGCTGCGCGGGTTTGACGACGTGTTTTACATGCCGCACTCGCGCTATACCGAGGTTCGGCGCGAGGACATTGAGAAGGTTCCGGGCCTTGAGATCGTGGCCGAGTCGGACGAGGCGGGCGTGGCCGTCGTGATGCTCCGGGGCGGCCGGCAGGTGTTCGTTACGGGGCACGGCGAGTATGACCCGACCACGCTTGGGGACGAATACCGCCGCGACCTGAAAAAGGGCCTCACGGATGTGGACCCGCCGGTGCGCTATTTCAAGGGTGACGACCCAAAGGGGCGGCCCGTGGTGCGCTGGCGCGCGCACGCGAGCCTTTTGTTCTCCAACTGGCTGAATTATTATGTGTACCAGGAGACGCCGTACGACCTGATGAAAATCGAACGCTGGGAATAAACGGGCGCGCCTTGCGTTTGTCGAAACATATGATAAAATGACAGGGAAATGGTTTTTTATACGATACCTGTCGAAGCGAAGAAGGAAGGGTTTGCCATGAATGTAGCGATCATCGGGTACGGCGTCGTCGGCAGCGGTGTGCATGCGATCTTGAAGGACGGGAAGCTGGGCATTTTTGTCAAGCGCGTGCTAGACCTTCGCCCCATCGACGGGCTGGAAGGCATTTTGACGGACAACATCGGCGACATTCTGGGGGACCCGTCGATTGATTGCGTCGTCGAGGCCATCGGCGGCATGCACCCGGCGCTCAGCTACGTGATCAGCGCGCTGCGCGCGGGCAAACACGCGGTCACCTCCAACAAGGAGCTGATCAGCCACGCACTGGCGCCTTTATTGGAGGGCGCGGGGCTGCACTCCGTGCAGCTTCGCTTTAGCGCGAGCGTTGGAGGCGGGGTGCCGTGGCTGCATAACCTGACGCGCCACAAGCGCGGGGACACGATTTTGTCCGTGCAGGGCATTGCCAACGGCACGACGAACTATGTCCTTGACGCGATGGCGCACGGGGCGGACTTTGACGTTGCGCTTCGCGAGGCGCAGCGGCTCGGCTATGCGGAGCAGGACGCGTCGGCGGATTTGGACGGTATCGATTTGCAGCGCAAGTGTGCGATTTCCGCCTCGCTGGCGTTTGATGCGGTGGTGGAGCCGCAGGGCATTTTGACGCTGGGGATCGGTTCGGTCAGGAAGAGCGATATGGATGCGTGCAGGGAGAGAGGGCTGACGATCAAGGCGATGATGTTCGCAGAGCGTGCGGGGGACGGCGTTGCGGCGTATGTGGAGCCGACGCTGCTGGGTCCGGATGCGCTTTGCGCCCATACGCCCACCAACCACAACTGCATTTCGCTTTGTGCGGAGCACGCGGGGCATCTTTCGTTTTTCGGTCAGGGCGCGGGGCGGTATCCGACGGCTGAGAATGTGGTGCAGGACCTGCTGGATATTAAGAGCGGCCTTGCGTTTGGGGCGAAAAGCGTTGTTCCCATGGCGATTCGAAATGATCTGGAGAAGCATCCGTATTACGTGCGCACGAGCGAGGAAGGGCTGCTTCAGGGGCGGATTGCCGAGCGCTGGGGCGAGGCGGTGGTGACGGAGATGGTCAGCGTGGCCGAGATGCATGAGATTGCCCGCCAGATCAAGGAAAAGGACCCCACGGCGTTCTTTGCGGGGCTGCCGGGCTGACCGGGCACGGGGGCGTGGGCAAAGAACGGTTTGCAGATGATTGCGGGGCTGCTGCACAAAGCGTGTGCGGCAGCCCCTTTGTTGCGAAGAGAATGTGTTTTCCCGGATCAAAAAGAAGAGGTTCGGGGATGATGCCCCCTAAGCGCCCGCTTAAGCTTTGAGGAGCCTTGAGAGCGTAAGGGAACGCTTGCGTTTGGAAGCTCTGCAAAGCCCAGGCAACCGCGGCAGGAATTCTTTTATGGGTACGGTTCTGCGAACGTTGAGCAGGAGGCTCGTCAGGAGAAGGAGAATGATCTGGTACTCCCGCCACAGCCATTTCCAGCAGCCCATGATCCGCTTGCGCACCGCTTCCTTGTTCAACTGTATATCCGTGCTCAACCGCATCAGCTTCGACGCATTCTGAAAAGACCCCGCCCCTGTCAGATACAACAAGACCAAGTACAGCAGATCTTCCGCTGTCTTGATCTTTCGGGAACGTTGCAGCGCCCCTTCGCTCTTCGCCGCTTCTTCTCATCCTTCAAGCAGATACCGGAGAATCGCCTCTCTATCCTTTTCCATGCCCCCATTATACCACATTCTTACGTAAGTGGGCGCTTATGGGGCTTCGTCCCCTTGCTTAGAACGCTTCATGCGCATATATTTTTGATGTGCCTTTGCATGTCTGGAAACTGTTTTACAATAAAATATTATTGACAATCAATAAATCCGGTGCTATACTTCATCCCGAAATGATGGGATGAGGTGTTTTGATGAAACGCGGATCAACAATTTTCTTAAGGGGTGCTGTCGGCCTTTTGGGGATTGCGGTACTGGCGCTGTGCCTATTTGCTCTGCCGCGGTTCGCCGCCTGGTTCACCGAAGACGCGATGGCAATGACAGCCGCGGGCAACATGCTGCGGTATCCAATCGTACTGTGGCTGTACGCGCCCGCGATACCGTTTTTCTTCGCGCTGTACCAGGCGTTAAAGCTGCTGGGCTATATTGACCGCAAAACGGCATTTTCCATGTTCTCCGTAAAAGCCCTGCGCAAAATACAGTACGCTTCCATTGCGATGAGCATACTGTATGCGGGCGGTATGCCGTTTGTGTATTTTTCTGCGCAAGTGGAAGACGCGCCGGGCCTGATATTGCTAGCGGCGGCCTTTGCCGCTTCGCCGACTGTGGTCGCGACCTTTTGCGCTGTTCTTCAAAGGCTTCTCAAAGAAGCGATTGATATCAAAACCGAAAATGATTCGACGATCTGAGGTGGATACTTTGGCGATAATCGTTACGATCGATGTGATGCTGGCCAAAAGAAAGATGAGCGTCACGGAACTGTCGGAGAGGATAGGAATCACCATGGCCAATCTATCCATATTGAAAAACGGAAAGGCAAAGGCGATTCGGCTATCCACGCTGGACGCGATTTGCAAGGCTTTGGACTGTCAACCCGGGGAGATTCTGGAGTACAGAAATGACGGGAACGCTTAAAGAGGCCGTGCGCCGCCAATCACCGGCAGATTCGCGTATCTCAGCGAAGCCGCCGCGTAAACGCATCGCCCGGGCCGCGCACCACCGTCTCCGTTTGCGGCCCGGCCACGCTGCGCTTGGCCTAATAAGCAATTGTAGGCAACGCGCCGGCGGCGTACCCATGGGTATCTTGCTCGTCAGCCCTAATGGAGAGCGTTCCTCCGCTGGCAGTCATGGATACGTTCGAATCGAAAAGCGTTCGGGAAACCCTCCGTTTTGATCGAACACCCTATGCAGAAAATGTTTGAATTCCGCCGCCTGTTGATTCTGTCAGCAGGCGGCGTTGTTGCGCGATTTCTTTTTGGAAAAATTATTGACATATGCCGGAAATCGGCTATAATAGGAGGTGTAAATGGCATATGTCATAAATCGGAGAAGCTTGGGGAGCCTGTACCCACAGATGCCGAAAGCCGCTGGAGGACGTCCCCGTTGCTTTTGCCTGGAAAGCGGGGTGAAAAAATGCCGAGGCCGAGAAAATGGAGAAAGGTCTGCCGCCTGCCGGGAAACACCCGGTTCGGGCCGCTGGGAGGAACAGATACGGAAGAGAGAATAACCATGACGGTCGACGAATATGAAACGATACGTTTGATAGATCTTAAGAGGTTCACACAGGAGGAATGCGCCGGACAGATGAATGTTGCGCGCACCACCGTTCAAGGGATCTATGACAACGCAAGAAAGAAGCTTGCCGACTCCCTGGTGAATGGAAAGGTGCTTCTGATCGGGGGTGGAGAGTACATCCTGTGCGATGGATTGGAAGAAGTCTGCGGCTGCGGAGGCTGTCACAGGCATCGCTGCGGCAGAAGGTTCAAAGAGGATGTGGAGTAATCCAAGACGGCTTCTTGCGGGGATCGGTTCGCCAGTGCCGGGAAAGATGCTTCGGCTTTGACCGATCCCTGTTCGGGCCGGTGCGCGTTTTTTGCCATATATCGGGGACGGCCTTTGCACTGGATCGGAAGCAAAGCGCAAAACTCCTGCGGCAGCAAGGCGGTTGATCGCGGGAACGCAAGGATCATGGCAAAGGCCAGGCAATACGCGCTGATATCTCGGTAAGAGAAAGGGGTGACCATCCTGATTGTCAAGGCGCTGGTAGAGAATACCGCCGTTTCGGATGCTTTTCAAACGGAGCACGGAATCAGCCTGTATATTGAAACGGGCAAATACAAGCTGCTGTTTGATACGGGCGCAAGCGGATTGTTTTTGGAAAACGCAAAGAAACTGAACGTCGATATCCAAGACATTGACTTTGTCGTTATTTCCCACGGGCATTTCGATCACGGGGGCGGGCTGAAGCTGTTTCTGAGGGAAAATAAGAAAGCCGGGGTGTTTATCCATCAAAAGGCGTTTGAAAAGCATTATGCCAGGCACCCGGACGGCAGCCTGAAATTCATCGGCCTGGACGAGGAATGGAAGCGTGATCCACGCCTTGTGTTGACGGGAGGGCGGTTCTTTCTTGGGATAGGGCTTGAAGTGTTTTCGGATGTCAGGGGAAGGGAACTGCATTCATCAGCGAACCGGGTTTTGCTGATGGAAAAGGACGGTGAAATGGTTGAAGATTCGTTTGCGCACGAGCAGAACCTCATCGTTACGGAGAAAGGAAAAAGGGTGCTCTTCGCGGGATGCGCGCATAACGGGATTTTAAACATCCATCGGCGCTTCCTGGAAATCAAACGGCGCCCTGCCGATTGCGTATTGGGCGGTTTCCATCTTTACAATCCTTCCTCCAAGCAGAGCGAGCCTTCATCGCTTGTTGCGCAAATCGGTGAACGCCTGAAGAACACCCGATCAAAGTATTTCACCGGCCATTGCACGGGCGTTGAACCGTATCGTCTGCTCAAAGGCATCATGGGGGATCAGCTTCAGTATCTGGCGACAGGCAGCATCCTACACATCTAAAACGTCAGGAGAATTGATATGAGCGAAAAGTGCAGTCAAAACTGTGAACAGTGCGGCGAGGAATGCAGCGAAAGAAAAGCGGACTTTTCGGCAAAGCCTCATGAGCTGAGCCGCATCAAGAAAGTTGTCGGCGTTGTAAGCGGCAAAGGCGGCGTGGGAAAATCCCTGATCACCGCTTTGCTTTGTGTCTCAATGAACCGGCGCGGGTATATAAGCGCCGTGCTGGACGCAGACATCACGGGGCCCTCCATTCCCAAAATGTTTGGAATCAAAGAAAAAGCGGTCGGCAGCGACCTGGGGCTTTTCCCGGCCAAAAGCCGCACCGGCATTGAAATGATGTCGCTGAACCTGCTGCTGGAAAACGATACGGACCCCGTTATATGGAGAGGGCCCATCCTCGCAGGGACGGTCAAGCAGTTCTGGACAGATGTCATTTGGGGGGATGTGGACTATCTGTTCATCGACATGCCGCCGGGAACGGGCGATGTTCCGCTGACCGTATTTCAATCCATTCCAGTCGACGGCCTGGCCATCGTCACTTCCCCGCAGGAGATGGTCTCCATGATCGTATCCAAGGCTGTCAAGATGGCCGAGATGATGAACATCCCAATCCTCGGCCTGATCGAAAACATGGGCTATATCGAATGCCCCGACTGCGGGAAAGAAATCAGGCTGTTCGGTGAAAGCCATATACAGGATATCGCAAAGAAGCACGGGCTTGACGTGCTTGCGACGCTTCCGGTTGATTCCAAGCTGGCACAGGCCTGCGACAAAGGCATGATCGAATCGTTTGAAGGCGATTGGCTGAACGGCATGGTCGAGCGGCTTGAAAAACTGAACGGACCGCGCGAATCCCATTGAGCGCCTACGCGGATACGGCCGGGCATCCATTTGAACAGGGGTACAACGGCCCGCGAGCCGTTTTCCCCGCCTTCCGTCATGCAACCGGGCCGGATAGTGGTATCGCTTTGCGGCCATCCTCCCCGTTCGGCGGTATGAGGTGTCTTGGGGAGGTGTGCGGCGCGGTGACCGGCATGTGTATGCCGCGGGCATCGCATTCGGGTATGCCGATTTCACGGATAAGACGCCAAAGCGGAGCAGCACCGGCACATCCGGTCGCTTGCGTTTGGGGTTGCGCAGAAGAACGGGCCCCCTATGCGCGAGAAACTGCCGGGCATGGGCAAACGTGCGGACGCCCTTTCCCCAAAGGCCGGGACGGAAGAATCGGATCAAGGCCGGCCATGTGCCGATCCGGCTGCATTTGCAGCCGATATGCCGGACGAACCCATTGAAACGAAAGGCGGATAAAAGACATGATGAAAATTGCGGTGGCAAGCGAAAGGGCAATGGTGACGGAACATTTCGGTCACTGTGAGAATTTCAACATCTACGACGTGGAAAACGGAAAAATCATCGGGAATGAATCCATCCCAAACCCGGGACATACGCCGGGATTTCTGCCGAACCTCTTGAATGACATGGGTGTTAAGGTGATTATTTCCGGCGGTATGGGCGGCGGTGCACAGGAGATTTTCAACGAGAAGGGGATTGAGGTCATCACCGGAGCACAGGGGTATGCGGAAGGTGCTGTAAAAAGTTACCTGAAGGGCGAACTACAATCGACCGACTCCATATGCCACGAGCACCGGCATCATGATGAATGCGGAAGCTAGAGAAAATTTTAAGAAAGAAGCGCTTAGGTTTGCGAGAGATTTTACCACCCCGCTACGCCGAAGAAGCGCAGCGTGGCAGGGCTACGCTCAGGCCGTTGACAAACCACGGTTTGTCAACGGCCTGGGACCCCGGCATGCGCCGGGGCCCATAGGAAACCGGGATGGCAAGGTTCGGTTATCTCAGCGTTTTCAAAGCCCCGGCCCAGGCGATCACTTGGCTGAGCATGGCATCCACCTCAGCGTCGTGGCGGGAGCCCGGGGTGAATTTGGTAAAGTTCTCAAAATCCGTAAAGAGGGAGAGGCCGACCTGTGCCCGCACGTCTGCGATCTGCAGCTCCGCCATGATGGGGCGCAGCTGCTCCACTGCTCTGGCGCCGTTCATGGAGCCGTAGCTGACAAAGCCCGCGGCCTTGTTGTTCCATTCCTTGTAAAGGTAGTCGATGGCGTTTTTCAATGCGCCGGAGGTGGCGTGGTTGTATTCCGGTGTCACAAACACATACCCGTCAAACTCGGCGATCTTCTTTGACCATGCCAGAGTGTGAGGGTGCGTGTACTGGTCCATGGAAGGCGGAACGGGTTCATCCAGAAGCGGCAGGTTATACTCCGCGATGTCCACCAGTTCAAACTGGGCATCGCTGCGCTTCTTTGCAAGGTCATATACCCAACGGGCGACTGCTTCGCCGTTACGCCCGGGGCGGGTGCTGCCGAGAATGATCGCGATTTTCAGCATTTGAGAAGCCTCCCTATCCTGTACTTTTACCTGAGTATACCACGGACGGAGGCAAGTGAATCCTGTGCCACTGTGACAAAAGTATGTGGTTTGTGTTAACTAACTCCCGGCAACGGGGCCATGCAAGCCGGAAAGGCGGCGGATGGAAGCAAAGGAACGCATGAGATCCAGGGGCGCGAATGGAGAGGCACGGTAGCGCGCTGCAGGGGCGGGGGCGCGCATCCACGGCACGACGCGAAGGGGGCGATGCGTTTGGGAAAGGCCATGAGTTTTTCACCGCCGGAGTATGCGCCCGTTCGGCGGCATGCACCATGACCGCCACGCCTCTCAAAGCAACATAGCGCAATCATACTGTGCCAAAGAATCAGAGGAACGCAAGCCCATCTTGCCGAACACCCCCGCAGTCTCCGGCATTTTCCTGTTGTCAGCGACCATCGGGCATCTTAAAACGGGTATAGGCGCAAGCATCGTGCGCAGTGGCAGGCTCTCTTTCGCGCGTAACGATGCCCCCCGGCCATATGCTGTGGCTACTGTTGTGTTAGGGCGCGCCGACGCTTGGAAAACATGGCATTGGCCGGCGTGCCGTTCCCGGGGAAGATCCGGCAGGTGCTGGAGCAGGAAAAGCCCCCGGATATTACAGGGTGAAAGGGAAATGCGGAAGCGAAGGCTGACCGCGATGGTTGGCCTTTATACATACGGAAAGCAGGGGTAGCGCACACGTAGCGCACACAAGCGAAGAGGGACGCAAAACAAAAACCCCAGGAACCGTTGTGGTTCCTGGGATTTTCATGGTCTGGGTGAGAGGATTTGAACCTCCGGCCTCTTGAACCCCATTCAAGCACGCTACCAAACTGCGCCACACCCAGGCAAACCCGGCAACGGACAGTATAGCGCACCGGCGGGGTTTTTGCAAGCCCCAAACGTATAATTTATCAAAATGGTTTTTTGATGGCTTTTCTTTCCGACGGGTGCTGCTTTTTGCAGCGTTTTCTTCAAAAATACGGCCGGCGGGGGCAGTTTGTCCTTGCCCTTGGCGCGCCAAAACAGTATAATAGGCCTACCAATCAATACCAGCAAAGGAGCAAAAGCAATGCAGGACGCGAAGCACACGCCGCTGTACGAAAACCACGTTCGGCTGGGCGGGAAGATGGTGGAATTCGGCGGGTGGGCGCTGCCGGTGCAGTACAGCGCCATTTTGGCCGAGCACAGGGCCGTGCGCGAGGACTGCGGCCTGTTTGACGTATCCCACATGGGGGAAATCGCTGTCAAAGGCGAAAAGGCGCTGGATTTCCTGAACCTCCTGTGCACCAATGATTTTTCCGGCATGGAAAACGGCCGCTGCCGCTATTCGCCCATGTGCTATCCAAGCGGCGGCACGGTGGACGATCTGATCGTCTACAAGCGCTCGGACGGGAATTATCTCGTCATCGTCAACGCGTCCAACTGCGAGAAGGATTTTGCGTGGATGCG
>CAZUIA010000107.1:0-9791 GCA_964620835.1 uncultured Oscillospiraceae bacterium | reverse complement strand
TAAGCTCGGCATACACCGCGTCGTTTCGCGCGCCGCCATACATCCTTTCAACGGACGCGGGCAATTGCTCCCCGGCTTGGCGGCGCATGAAATACCCCTTCGCGACCGACATATACCCCATGGCGCTCAGGCCGGTTCGGGCGTGGTAGGCGTAGGTGTCCGCATCCATGGGGATCAGCGACGGATCTTCAAAATTGGCGCGATTGGGGACTGCGAGGCTCCACATGAGCTGGTTGCAGACAAAGCCCTTTATCCGGTGCAGGCGGGCATATTGGTCAGCCTCCTGGATGCGCGCGAGCGTCCAGTTGGAGCACCCGTAGTGCCGGATGCGGCCTTCGTCCGCCTTTTGGGAAAGCCAGCCGATGATTTCCCCCACCGGGATGGAAGGATCGTCCCGGTGCAAAAAGTACAGGTCGATCCGGTCCACGCCGAGGCAATCCAGGCTCTCTTGCAGGTCAGCCTCCAGGTCCTCCGGCCGCAAGCGGGGTACGTCCATCCGGTCAAGGCGCGGGTGGGCGCCCTTCGTCGCGATGACCATCTGCCCGCGCAGCCCCGTCTCCCGCATCCACTCGCCGATCACCCGTTCGCTGCGGCCTTTGAGGCCCGGCACCCAGTCGCCGTAGACATGCGCCGTGTCAAGAAAATTTCCGCCCGCGCCGGCATACTGGTCCAACTGCCGTTTGGCGGCAGCGCCCGGCATGGCGGTTCCATAGTTGACCGTGCCAAGGCAGAGCGGGGCGACGGAAAGCTCCGTCGCTTTCAGTGCGATCTTACGCATGGGCATTCCCTTCCGCTTTTGCAAGCTGTTCGGTTACGTCGTTCGCCAGCCTGGAAAGACGATCGATATTGAGGGTAAACGACACAAGGTGCATGTAGGGCTGCCTCGCAAGCCGCTTCGCAAGGCGGGCGGTGAACGCCCGAAGCTCGGCAAGCTCCGCGCGCGCGGCGGAAAGGTCCCCCGGGTCCTTTGTCAAAGCGGCTTTGCGCGTTTGAAAGCAAACGCGGGTGCTGACGCGCATCATCTGGACGAAATAGACGTACAGATCCAGCCAATCCAGGATTTCCAAAACCACGTCGTCCGGCAGGCCCAGCGTTTCCGGCCTGAGAATCGAAGGGAGCGCACGGGCCTCCCGAAGGGCTTCGTCCTTCTCGGCAAAGATCACGGCGATGTTTTCCTCCGTGGGCTTCACCCGGTCCGAACTGCCCGGCTCCCAGTCGTCCCGGCCGTGCACGTGCACCATCATGTCAAAGGCTTTCTGAACGGTGTCCGGCGGCATCACGCTTTCGCCGAGCAAAAGGCTGCGAACGTAGTTGGTCTTTTCCATCACCTTCCAGGACGCGCGCATGAAATCGCGCAGGGGCCGGTAGGCGTCCGGCGCGGAAGGGATCACCGGCGCGGTCAGGCAGGAGGCCGGACGGAGGGCGGAGATATATCCGGACTTGGCCCATTTCCGATAGATATCGTCCAGGTCGCGCTCGATGTCCAGCGCCAGCATGGCCCCCGCATACACGTTCAGCAGGTTCATGCCGGAAAACGCGCTGCCCTCGGTGGCGCATTCCCAATCCGTGCGCAGCAGGATGCCGGAAGCGCCCCGGCTTTTGCACTCCCGAAAGCGGGCCTGCATGTCCTCCACGACGCTGACGGGAAAAATGCCAAGGCCGAAAAACTGCCCCCATGTGTCAAACTCGATCCATTCCGAAAGCCCCGAAAGGCCGATGTGCGGGTTGGTGGGATAGGGGGGATAGTAGTCCCGGGGCGTGTTTTTCAGGGAAATGACGATGTCCCCCGAGCACTCCTTCGCCGCCTGCAGCATGACGCTCTGCTGGTCCCCGGTAAAGGAAAAGTCCCGGATGATCATCTTTTTTCCCGCAGGCTTCAGCGCATCCAGGATGGTTTGAAAAACGAGGCGATACCAATCAAGCTCCGTATGGCTTTGGCAGCGGGGGCAGTGGCATTGGTTGGCCGCGATGGAAAGCATGCTTTCCCGCGTGCCGATGCTGAAAATGATGCCCGAAAAATCCGGCACCACCCGAAGCAGCTCCCGCAGCTTTTCGAAGAGGAATTCCTGCCAAAAAGGGTCAAACGGGCACAGCGCGCCATCCTTCCCGACCAACTGCGGCTGGATCTCCAAAAGCCCGGCCGGGAAAGCGAGCTCCTTGCACTCAAAGTAGAACTCGATGCCCCGTTGCCGCGCCATCTCAATGACGTGATTGATGTAGCAGCGGTTGTTCTTGACCGCGCAGTTTCGCGGCGGCCAGCGCTTCCACATCAGCCAGTCCGGGAAGTACTTTTCAGGATAGACCACCGCGTCCAGGATGTCGTTCTGGTTAAAGACCAGGGCCGTCATCCCCATGGATTGGATAAAGTCCAGCGCCCTAAGTACCTGCGCCTCCTGCCACATGCGTGCGCTGTGTATTTCCAGCCCGCGAAACGCAAACCCGTTCATTTTGAATGACCCCTTTCCTTTGGCTATCTCCGCCGCGGCCTTTTTGGCACAAGGCTATCCTTTCAGCCCCGCGGTGGCGATGCCTTCGACAAAGTATTTTTGGGAAAAGAAAAATACCAAAACCAGCGGCAGAATCGATACGCAGGACATGGCCAGCACCTTGGCCCAGTTGACGGCCGCCTCATTGTCGAGCGTCATTTTGAGCGCAAGGGGCAGCGTGTATTTCTTCACGCTGCTGATGAAAATCAGCGAATTGAAGAAGTCATTCCAGGTCCAGATCAGCTGAAACAGCGCGACGGAAATGACCGCCGGCTTGCACAGGGGCACGAGGATTTTGACCAGGATGCCCAGCGAATTGCAGCCGTCGATCCGCGCGGACTCGTCCAGCGCGTGCGGGAGCCCGCGGAAAAACTGCGTCATCATGAAGATGAAAAAGGGATTGCAGGCCAGCAGCGCCGGAACGATAAAGGGCAGATAGCTGTCGTTCCACCCAAGGCGCGTGTAGAGCATGTAGCGCGGGATGATGATGATGGCGTTTGGCAGCATGAGCGTGGAAATCATCAGCGCGAACATCGGCTTTTTCCCGATGAAGGTGAACCGCGCGAAGCCATAGGCCACCACGACGCTGGAAAGCACCGTAAACGCCACGCAGGGGATCACCATCTTCAGCGTGTTGAGCATAAAAACGCCAAAGGTATACTGCCCTGTTCCGCGCCAGCCCTCCGCATAGGCGGAAAAATCGATCCGCGAAGGGAGCAGGGCGATGCTGCCCAGGATTTCCTGGCTGGTTTTGAACGGGGCGAAAAAAAGCCACAGGATCGGATAGACCATGACCAGGCCGAGCAGGCACAAAAAAGCATGCGTGCCAAGGGTTTTCAGCCGCCTGTTCATCCGTTGCCCGCCTCGCTTTCATAGTATACGAACCGGTCCGATAGTTTGAAAATGAGCAGCGTGACCGCAATGATCACCGCGAACAGAATCCAGGAAAGGGCGCTGGCATACCCCAGGCGGAAATTTCGGAACGCTTCCACATACAGCTTGAACGCGTACAGATATGTCGACTTGACAGGCCCGCCGCCGGTAATGACGAAAGCGGACGTGAATTCCTGAAACGCGTTGATCATCTGCATCACCACGTTAAACAGGAGCACCGGCGTGAGCATGGGCAGCGTGATGACGCGAAACATCCGCGGCTTGGACGCCCCGTCAACGGTCGCCGCTTCATAGAGGTCGCGGGGGATCTGCTTGAGCCCCGCGAGGAAGATCACCATGGAGCTGCCAAACTGCCAGACCGTCAGCAGGCTGATCGTCAGCAGCGCCACGTTCGGATCGCTCAGCCATCCGACGGCTGGCAGGCCAAGCGCGCCAAGGGCCTGGTTGATGAGGCCGTTTTTCAAAAAGAGCATCCGCCAGATGATGGATACGGCCACCCCGCCCCCAAGGACCGAGGGCACGTAATACACCGTGCGGTACAGGTTGGTGCCCCGAACGCGCATGTTCAGCAGCAGGGCGATACACAGCGCAAAGCCGATCTTGAGCGGAACGGCGATCAAAACGAAGATAAACGTGGCCCTGGCGGATATCCAGAAATCAAAATCCACCGTGAAAATGTCGACGTAGTTTTTCAGGCCCACAAACCCCACGGACTTGCCGCCCAGGTTGTTGGTGAAAGAGTTGTAAAACGACGAAACAAACGGGTACAGCGTAAAGAGCAAGAAGCCGGCGACCCAAGGCAGTACGTAGAGCAAGCCCACATTCCGTTTGGCAAACTTGCGCAGCGCCCCTGCGTTCATGGCATATCCCCCCTTATGTCAGGTAGCTCATCGGGAGAGAGGGCGGCGCCTTCAAGGAGCCGCCCCCGTCCCCGCGGGATGCTGGTAAGCGTGCCGATCAGTCGGTGGCCTTCAGTTGGGAGAGGATGACGTCCAGCTGGGCCAGCATCGCGTCGGCCGCCGCTTCCGGGGTGGCCGTGCCGTAGCCCACCGCCTCCACGGCGCTGACAAAGGCCACGATCACCTGCGCGTTGCGGCTCGGGCCGTTTTCCGCGATGGTCGGCACGGGGCATTTGCTGGCCAGGTCCACACCCTTGGCGACGTGCGGGTTGACAACGCCGGCTTCGGTGCAATAGGCACGGCCGGCCTCCGTGGGCTGAATGGAGCGCACGTCCTTCAGCGTGAGCACCGCCTCTTGGCTGTTGAAGAAGTAATTCAGGAACTTCGCGCACTCCTCCTGATTCGCGGAGGCCTTGTTGATGCCGATGATCTGGGCGGGCTTGATGGACTGGGCGGCCTCTGTGGCGCCCGGCAGCAGCGGCACCCGGGCCACGTCCACGGTCCCCTCGAACGGGCCGATGATGCCGCCGAGCACGGACGTCAGATCGATCGTGCCGCCGAACTTGGCGTTGACCCAATCCGGGTCCATCATAACCGTCTGGAGGTTGAAGGAGAAGCTCACATCCGCCGGCTGCAGGATTTTTTCGTCAAACAGCAGCTTTTCATACGTCAGCACATCAATGAGCTGCTCCCGGGTAAAGCCGGGCGTGTAATCATCGTTGATGAGCTGGTTGCCCGTGATCTGGCGCAGGTAGCAGCGCAGCACCTCATGCAGCGCGGTCTGCCCCAGGCAGAGGAAGTACTCGTCCTTTGTGGTCTGGTTTACCTTTTTCCCTTCGGATACGAGCAAATCCCATGTCCAGTCCTGATCCGCCGCAATGCCCGCCTTGTCAAGAACGGCCGTGTTCAGGATCATGGTCAGGTTGTTGATGCCGGTGGGCAGGTAATGGAGCTCGTCGCCGCTTCGGCAAAAGCCGTCCAAAAAGTTTGGATCAAATCCCGAGATGTCCAGGACATCGCTGAACTGGTTCAAGTCGGCGAAGAAGTCGCCCATGCGGCGCAGGTCGTCGGTCCACTGCGCGTCGGACTGGATGATATCCGGCGCCGTGCCGGCCACCAGCTGGGACTTCATCTTTTCGGGATACCCGTCTGCGCCCATGTACTCGGCCTCGATGGTCACATGCGGCGCGATTTTTTTGTACTGCTCAATGACCTGCAGCGTGGCGTTGTTGCGGTTGTCCGATCCCCACCAGGAAAAGCGCAGCGTGACCGGCGCTTGCTCGGCGTTGGCTGCCGGGATGGCGGTGGCAAGCAGCATCAGTGCGCAAACCAGGCTCAGTATTCTCCCTGTCCGCTTCATGTTTCAAATCTCCTTTTTCACGCGTTTTGTCTTCTTAAGGGGCGTTCCCTTCGGGCCTTTGCCCGCCGGCGCGTCCGGCGCCTGCGCGATCTGCGCCAGCGGCCGCACCGAATCCTTGACGAGCAGCGCGGGCTCCACGTACACCTTCGCCCTGTCGTCTCCTTTTCCCTGAATCAGGTCCAGCAACAATTCCGTTCCTTTGGCGCTCACCTCCCTTGAACGCTTGTCCACCGTCGTCAGTGGCGGTGTAACATAATCGCATTCGACGTTTCCGTCAAAGCCCACCACGGAAATATCTCCGGGCACGGAAAGCCCGGCTTCCGCCACCGCCCGCATGACGCCCACCGCCATATCGTCGTTGAAGGCGAAGACGGCGGTCGGCCGTTTCTTAAGCGCGAGCAACCGCTGCATGGCCGCATACCCGCTTTCGATGGTATACGCCCCGTAGGTCAGGTACGCGTCCGGTATGGCCAGGCCGGCTTCTTCCATGGCCTTTTGATAGCCCAGCAGGCGGGTCTGGCTGGAGCGGTATTCGGGCGGCCCCTGCACGACCGCAATGTCCCGGTGATGGTTTTCGATCAAAAAGCGGGTCGCCAGCCACGCGCCGCGCTTATCCATGGGCAGCACATTGGCGGCCGCGCCCGGGTCAAGCTCGCGGTTGAGGACCACCAGCGGAATTTGCTTGCAAAGCATATCCCGGATGAACGCGTCGTCCTGCTCGCTTTGGCTCACAAACAGGATCCCGTCAAAGCGGTTGTGGTCAACCGTTGAAAAATCCGTCTGCATGCCGATTTCGCGTGCGACCAGGTTGTACCGGCCCATCAATACGTCGTTGACCCCTCCCATCATTTCGTAAAAGAACCCGGGCGACGTCCGCTGGCTCGTGCGGGAGAAAAACAGCCCGATGGTATGTGAGCGGTTGGTGACGAGGCTCTTGGCGCTCATGTTCGAGGAATAATTCAATTCGTCCGCCAGCTTCACAATCCTCTCCTTCGTTTCCGGGCTGATGGCGGGGTGGTCGTTCAGCGCACGGGATACGGTGGTATGGGATACCCCCGCAAGGCGCGCGATGTCCTTCAGCGTTGTTGCCATGGTACGTTCCTCTCTTTCCGGCGCGGCTACGCCGGGCTGTTGCCGGATGCTTCGCATGGGTATTGCAGCCTCCACGCTTTCCGGATTGCATCCATCGTGCGCAGGACCGCCAGCGTTTCGCCAAGGGGCATTTCCCGGCTTTCCAAAGCGCCGGACCGCAAGCAGGCGCATACGGCCTGCGCTTCATGCTGATAGCCGTTTCCGACAAACGCGGGCGCATACACTTCCGGTTCTTGCCCATGCGGCCAAAGCTCCGCGGAGCGGGGCGCAAAGAATTTGGGGATTCGCAGGACGCCTTTTTCGCCGTATATGCGCGCCTCCTGGTTCATGGGCGTGCGGATGGACACGGTGAACGTGGCCATCCCGCCGCATGGATACGCAAGGGACAGGGAAAACTGCTCATCCACGCCGGTTTGCCCCAATCGGCCGATCGTCCGGATGTTCACCGGCGCCGCGCCGAAGACCAGGGATCCCAGCGAAACGGCATACACGCCGACGCTGAGCAGCGCGCCTCCGGCCAGCGCCGGGTCAAACAGCAGCGAAGCGGGGTGAAACGGCATGTCAAACCCTAGATCGCCCGTGACCAGCCGGACCGTGCCCACGGCGCCGTCCTCCAGCCACTGCCGAGCCCTGCGCATGGCCGGCAGGAAGCGCGTCCACATGGCCTCCATGAGGAACAGGCGCTTCTTTGCCGCGAGTGACCGCACCGTTTCCGCCTGCGGCGCGGAAACGGTAAAAGCCTTCTCGCACAAAACCGCCTCTCCGTGGTCAAGGCACGAAAGCATATGCCCGCTATGCTCCGATATGGGGGTGGCAATGTAGACGACGTCCACATCCGGCCTTGCCCATAGGCTCTCATAATCGCAAAGCGCGATGGGGCTGCCGGCCGGCCCGGCGAACGCCCGGGCGCGTTCCGGCGTACGCGACGCCACCGCGACCAGCTCCGCGCCCTCCAGCCCGTCAAGGCCCAGCGCAAACTTTTGCGCCATCTGGCCCGTGCCGAGAATCCCCCAGCGCACGCGTTGATTCATGCCAGTGCCCCCCATTCATTCCGGCTGGTGAAACAGGGCCAGCGCCTTTTGCTGCACATCAATGACCCGATCATAAAAACGATTGAGCCGTTCATCGGCAATCTGCATCTCGGGGTGGGAAAAAATGTATTTCAGACACTGACGAACGCCCTGGTCAAACCGAATTTGGGCGTGAAAGCCGGGAACGAGCCGCTGAAGCTTGGAGGTATCGAAGCAAATCCCCGAGGCTTTATCCAGCACCAGCGAGCCTTCCAGCTCGGGCCAGCAATTGGCAAGGAAATCGGATGCGACATGGACCTTTTTGACTTCGCAGTTCATCGCCGTGCCGATGCGGTCATAGACGCCGTTCCAGGTCAGCACCTCTTCCGAGGCAATGTGCACGCATTCGCCGACCGCCCCCGCGTTGCCCATCAGGCCGACAAACGCCCGGGCAAAATCCGCGCTGTGGGTCAGGGTCCAGGGGGCGTTTCCATCCCCGGCGACAAGCACCGGCATGCCGCGGCGGATGCGGTCCAGCACGGTCCAGGTGCTCGTTTTCCCCGGCACAATGTCCAGCGGGATGTTCCGCTCATCATACGTATGGGCGGGCCGAACGATGGTCGCCGGGAAGCTATGGCGGTGCACGGTCTCTACCAGCGCGGCTTCGCAGGCGGCCTTGCTGCAGGCGTACGCATGGCGCGGGTTTGGCATCGGCACTTCCTCGCGCAGGCGGTAATAGGCCGGCGGGCGGCGATACACGGCTTCCGTGCTGATCATCAGATACTGCTGCGTATTTCCGGCGAACAGGCGGTAATCGCGCGCGATATCCTCGGGGTTTCGCACGATAAAGTTGGCGACGGCATCGAAGGTATGCCCAAAGAGCAGCCGCGAAACCTCCGCCTCGTCATGGATGTCGGCGGTCCATGCCGTGGCGCCCCGCGGAACGCGCTCCGGCGCGCTGCCGCGGTTGAGCAAAAACAGATCCCAGCCCTCTTCTACGAGAAGGCGCGACACAGCGGAACTGATGGTTCCGGTACCGCCAATGAGGAGCGCTTTCATCGGTTCCCTCCTTTGGAATTCTCTGCCGCGTTACAGCGAAAGCAGGCATTCCAGCGGCCTTTTGCGCTTTTGGTCGGGTTGAACGCCCTCCCAATAGAGAAAATGAGGTTCCATGACGGCATCCCAATCCGCCGGCGTGTGGCGGGTAGGCAGCGTCCCCCGATAGGGGGCGGAAACGGGTGGCAGCTCATCATAATAAAACAGCAGGTTTTCATGCAGCGCAACGGCAAGGTATTTGTTGGGAACCTCCCGTGCCTCCTCCTGGCGCTGGTAATGCCAGTAGACGTAGCTGGCAACCATTTCCGGTTTTAACCGAAGCAGCATGCCCCGCCGCTTTGCGGGGACATGGCCATCCCGCCACGCGGACGCCCCGTCAGGGCGGGCGGCAAGGTAGACAGGCATCATCTGTGCCCAAACACGCGCATGGGATTTCATGTCCGGCCATGACTGCAGCAGGGGGCTCAGCGAAGGCAGCGCTTCCTGCGGCTGCATTTCGCCCTTGCACTCATAATATAGGAACAACTGCGCTTCCCATCGATACAGGCTTAGCGTGAGCAGGTCCTCATCGCGCAGCCGCCGCGCGAGCGTTGTCGCGTCCGTTTGCAGAAGGCCATTCGGCGCTTCGCCGTTTTTCGATAAAACCGCCCGGTAAAAGCATCGCTGCATAGGATACCTCACGGAAGATGTTAACGTGTGCATTGAATGTTAACGTGTGCATTATAGCATGGGTCCAAGCACGTGTCAATGTGCCGGCAATGTTTTGCGGGGTGAAATCAGTTGAAGGTCATGGCCGGCATATACACGAAAGCCGCAGAAAATTTGTGCGCAAGACTTTACAAGGGAAGGATTCTATGGTATTATACACATCGTGCTTGGGGCATTGGCGCAGTTGGTAGCGCGTTTGAATGGCATTCAAAAGGCCAGGGGTTCGAATCCCCTATGCTCCACCACAATTTGTCTGAAAACGCCAGTTTTCGGACAAATTTTTTAT
>CAZUIA010000106.1:0-9854 GCA_964620835.1 uncultured Oscillospiraceae bacterium | reverse complement strand
CGCGTTGTGATTCCAACGTGTTTTTCCTCTTGCATGGGGTATACTGATGGCGACGGGTATCACAGGGAGGCTTGTCAAAGCGGAACCGTTTGGATGCGGCCATCAAGATAAACCGCGCAGAAAGAGGCAAGAGCATGGATAAATTCATCAAAAACCTGGAGCATGAGGCAGTGTTTTCCCTGCAGGGTCAGGTCGATTACCTCCCGGGCCAAATCGTCAGCAAGACCCTTGCGCAAAACAGCGCGCTGAGCCTGACGCTTTTCGCGTTTGAAAAGGGCGAGGAAATCAGTTCCCATGAGTCGGACGGCGACGCCATGGTCGTCGCGCTGGACGGCACGGGCCAGGTAACCATTGACGGAAAGCCGTTCACCCTGAAGGCGGGCGATACGATCGTCATGCCGGCGCGCAAGCCGCACGCGGTGTACGCGCCCGAAAGGTTCAAAATGTTTTTGATCGTCGTGTTCCCGAAGGCTGCGAAGTAGGATGCATTCCGAGTAAAAAAAGGGGCTGTTACGCGAGAAAGCGGGACAGCTCCGTTTTGATTTGCGGGGCAAGGGAAGAGGGTGGCGCCATGATTCGTGCGGGCGTCCTCGCTCGCGTGCGCGCGAGCATCGGGGAGGAACCCGCGCCGCACGGGTGCTGCGGGCCGGGAAAAGAGTGCGGCGCGGGGGAGAGGGGTGGGAGCCTCTCTGGCGGCTTTGTTTTGCGAGAGAAAGGGCCTTCGGCGGCCAAAGGCGCTGCCTTTGGAAACCGCCAGGGCCATCATCCCTGGACCCTTCTTGGGGATGCGTATAGGAGAAAGGGGGCTGTCGCACAAGCGCGTGCGACAGCCCCCTTTTGGTTTTCCAAGGCCCGGGGAAACCCCCGCGCGGGTTATTTGATGTACGCGTACTCGAAGTTCGGGTGGCCGACGTAGTTGCGCACAAAGCCGCCGACCTTGTCGCTCACCAGCGCCATCGAGATGTAGTTGTACACCGGGAACACCGGGAATTCCTCGGACAGCAGCTTTTCAGCCTCCACGAAGATCTGCTCGCGCTCCTCGCCCGCCGCGCCCGCGGAAGCCCTGGCCATCAGCGCGTCAAACTCCTCGTTGGCCCACATGGTGGAATCGTTGTCGTAGGAGGTGAAGTTGAACAGCATGGACGACGGATCCAGGTAGTCGCCCGTGTAGCCCATATAGCAGACCTCAAACTCGCCGGCGTTGCGCGTACCGGTATCGTCGGCCCAGTAGACGCTGCTTTCCACCATCTGGATTTCAGCCTCGATACCGAGGTTCTGCTTCCACATCTGGGCCATGGCCTGCGCTGCCTTTTCAAGCGAAGCGCTCGTCTCGGCCACCAGGCGGAAGGTCGGGAAGCCCTCGCCGTTGGGGAAGCCGGCCTCGGCCAGAAGGGCCTTGGCTTCTTCGATATTCTCCTCAAAGGAATTGCCGTGCACCTCGCGCCAGCCCTTGGACGGATCGAGCAGATCCGGATACGCCTCGGGGATGAAGCCCAGCAGCGGCGTTTCGGGGGTCTGCAGCACGTTCTTCAAAAGCACCTCGCGGTCGATGGAGATGGCAAGCGCCTTGCGGACGCGGGCATCGTCAAACGGCGGGTGGTCGGTGCGGAACTCGTACCAGCGGTAGCCGATGCGGTCGGTCAGCATCAGGGTATCAGTGCCCTCATACTGCTTGCGGGCGTCGGCGTTGACGGACGAAGCGATGTCCACCTCGCCGTTGTTGAACGCCAGCAGCGCGGTCTCGGCGGCGCTGAGGAAGATGTACTCCAGCTCATCCAGCTTGACTTCCGCCGCGTTGTAGTAGTAGGGGTTCTTTTCGAAGATGAACTTCTCGTCCCGGCGCATTTCCTTCACGCGGAACGGGCCGTTGCAGACGTAAACCTTGTCGTTCCATTCCCACTGGTCGTCCGCCTCGACGACCTCTTTTTTCACCGGCATGTACGCCGTCGTCGCGGTCATGGACGGGAAGTAGGGGGTGGGGGCGTAGAGCGTGACCTCCAGCGTGTTGTCGTCCAGCGCCTTGACGCCCAGTTCCTCCGCGGGGATGGACTTGTCAAGGAAATGCTCGCGGCCGCCCTTGATGTAGTTGTAGAGCGTGTACGCGGTTTCCGAGGCCAGTTCGGGGTTGAGCACGCGCTTCCAGGAATACTCAAAGTCGTGCGCGGTCAGCGGCGAGCCGTCGGACCATTTGAGGTCGGGGCGCAGGTGGAACGTGTAGACCGTGCCGTCCTCGGACAGGTCATACCCTTCCGCCAGCGCGGGAACGAGCGAACTGCCGTCGTCACCGAACTTGTACAGGCCGCGGAACAGCGCCTGCAGCGCGTAAGAGCCGCTGGAGTAGTCGTTCATCGTCGGATCCATGCGGTCCGGCTCTCCGCCCATCTGGAAGACGAGCCTGCTGCCTTCCGCCGTACCCATCGGGGCCATGCCGAGCATGAGCGCGAGCATCAACAGGAGCGCTAGGGTTCTTTTCATGCGGGTCCCTCCTTGCGAAAAATGGTGTAGGTACCGTTCGGGTTACCCAGTATCATAGCAAAGACGGAGGGCTTTTGCAATAACAACTTGCATAAAAGACAAGGCGTATGGTATAGTGTTACAATAAAATCGTCGAGGGGGCGTTTGGGTGCTGAAATATACCCTCAAGAGAATCCTCTCCGGTCTCATCACCATTTTTATCCTGATCACCGTCACCTTCTTTTTGATGCGAGCCATGCCGGGCAGCCCGTTCATCAAGGGGGAGCAGAGGATGCCTCCGGAGATGCTGGAGCGTTTGAACGCGAAATACGGCATGGACAAGCCGCTTTTCACGCAATACCTCATCTACCTGAAAAACATCTTCTCCGGCGATTTTGGCGAATCCTTCAAGAAGGCGAACAATACCGTCAACGACATGATCGCCCGCGGGTTCCCCGTGTCGGCCCGCGTCGGCGCGGTGGCGGTTTTGGTCTCGCTGCTGATCGGTCTGACGCTCGGCATCACCTCCGCCATCAAGCGCGGTGGCCTGCTGGACGGCTTTTCGATGGTGTTTGCGACCGTCGGCATTTCCATTCCCACATTTGTCACCTCGGTGCTGCTGCTGTATTTCTTCGCCGGCGGCGTGCTCCGCTGGCTTCCGACGTACGGCCTGACCACCTGGAGGCACTACGTCCTTCCGGTCACCTGCCTTTCGTTCCACCCGATCGCCTACATCGCCCGCATGACGCGCTCGTCCATGCTGGAAGTGATGCAGCAGGATTACATCCGCACCGCGCGCGCCAAGGGCGTGACGGAATTCCTCGTCATCGTCAAGCACGGCCTTCGAAACGCCATTTTGCCGGTGGTCACGTACCTCGGCACGCTGATCGCGGGGCTTCTGACCGGCTCGTTCATCATCGAGCGGCTGTACGCCATCCCGGGCATCGGCAAGTATTTCGTCGACAGCATCAGCGGCCGCGACTACAACGTCATCCTCGGCATCACAGTGTTTTTCGGCATCTTCGTCGTCATCTGCAACATCCTGGTGGACATCTTCTACGGCATCATTGACCCCAGGGTCAAGATGAGCGAGTAAGGGGGGACAAAGATGGAAGCGATGGAAAAGAACCTGTACGCGCCGATCGACCCGTCCGAGCGCGAGGCGGATACGTTTTCCCGCCCTTCGGTCTCCTATTGGCGGGATGCCTGGCGCAGGCTTACCAAGGACAAGCTGGCCGTCTTTGGCATGATCTGCATCGCCTTCATGCTCATGGCCGCCATCGTCGGCCCCTACCTTTCCCCGTATGATTATGAGACGGCCGACTGGGGCGCGATCAGCCAGCCGCCGAGCCGGGCGCACTGGTTCGGCACCGACGCGCTCGGCCGCGATTTGCTGGTGCGCGTCCTCTACGGCGCGCGCATTTCGCTCTCCATCGGCGTGGTGGCGGCGCTGATCAACATGATCATCGGCGTGCTCTACGGCGGCATCGCGGGCTTTGCCGGCGGCCGCGTGGACAACTACATGATGCGCTTCGTGGACATCCTGATCGCCCTGCCGTCCCTCCTATACATCATTTTGCTCATGATGTTCATGGGGTCGAACATGCGGTCGATCCTGATCGCGCTGTGCATCTCCTCCTGGGTGGGTACGGCTCGCGTCACCCGCTCGCAGGTCGTGTCGCTCAAGCACCAGGAATACGTGCTCGCCGCGCGCCTGGCCGGCACGACGAGCTGGGGCATCCTCCTTCGCCACCTGATCCCCAACAGCATGGGGCCGATCATCGTGTCCGTCACGTTTTTGATCCCTAGCGCCATCTTCAGCGAGGCGTTCCTGAGCTTCCTCGGCATCGGCATCCAAAAGCCGATGGCGAGCTGGGGGTCGCTGGCCAACGACGCCATTGAGACGCTCCGCACCGCGCCCTACCAGATGATGTTCCCGATTGGCGCGATCAGCCTGACGATGTTTTCGCTCAACTTCATCGGCGACGGGCTTCGCGACGCGCTCGACCCGAAGCTGAAAAAGTAGGAGGCGCGCGCATGAGACTGCTAAACATTCAAAACCTGCATACCACCTTTGATATCCACGTCGGCAAGGTGCAGGCCGTGCGCGGCGTGAGCCTGTACGTGGACGAGGGCGAAACCATCGGCATCGTCGGCGAATCCGGCTCGGGCAAGAGCGTCAGCATGCTGTCGGTGATGCGCCTGCTGCCCGCCTACGCGCGCATCGAGGCCGACACGATCACCTTCGCGGGGCAGGAGCTGAAAAACGCCACGGTCAAGGAGCTTCGAAAGCTCGAGGGCAACCAGATCGGCATGGTGTTTCAGGACCCTATGACGTCGCTGAACCCGCTGTTCACCGTCGGCCACCAGCTGATGGAGCCGCTGAGGATTCACAAGCGGATGAACAAGCAGGAGGCCCACGACCGCTCGGTCGAGATCCTCAAAACCGTGGACATGCCGGACCCGGAAAGCCGCATGAAGCAATACCCGCACGAGCTGTCCGGCGGCATGCGCCAGCGCGTCATGATCGCCATCGCCATCGCCTGCGGCCCTAGGCTCGTCATCGCCGACGAGCCAACCACGGCCCTGGACGTGACCATTCAGGCGCAGATCCTCGATCTGCTGCAAAGCCTTGAGTCCAAGCGCAACATGGCGACGATCATGATCACGCACGACCTGGGCGTGATCGCGGGCATGTGCAGCCGCGTGATCGTCATGTACGGCGGCCGCATCGTGGAGGAGGGCACGTCGCGCGAGGTGTTTTACGAGCCGAAGCACCCCTATACCTGGGGGCTGCTGCGCTCCATTCCGCAAAAGACGGGCAAAAAGCAAAAGCTGATCCCGATTCCCGGCTCTCCGCCGGACCTGCTCGCCCCGCCGCCGGGCTGTCCGTTTGAGCCGCGGTGCCCGCACGCGATGTACATCTGCCGCACGAAGATGCCCGATCCCAGGGCGCTGTCCGGCACGCACAGGGCGAGCTGCTACCTGATGGACGAGGGCGCGCCCAAGGTACAGTGGGGAGGTGCGGCGAAATGAGCAAGGCGCTGGTGGAGGCGAAAGGGCTTACAATGCATTTTCCGGTCGGCAGGAGCCTGACCGGTAGGACGACGCGAATCCTGAAGGCCGTCGACGGCGTGAGCTTCACCATCGACCGGGGCACCACGTTCGGCCTGGTGGGGGAGTCGGGCTGCGGCAAGACCACCGTCGGCCGCGCGCTGGTGAGGCTGTACGAGCCCACCGCCGGCGAGATCCTCTACGACGGCAAGGACGTGGCAAAGCTTGACTACAAGGGCCTGGTGCCTTACCGGCGCCGCGTGCAGATGATCTTTCAGGACCCGTACGCGTCGCTCGACCCGCGCATGACGGTCAACGCCATCATCGCCGAGCCGCTGGGCGTTCGAAAGGACATGACCCACCGCGACAAGGCCGAGCGCGTGCGCCAGCTCCTGGAGATGGTCGGGCTCAAGAGCGACCACGGGCTTCGCTACCCGCACGAGTTTTCCGGCGGGCAGCGCCAGCGCATCGGGATCGCCCGCGCGCTGGCCAGCAATCCCGAGTTCATCGTCTGCGACGAGCCGATCTCCGCGCTGGACGTGTCGATTCAGGCGCAGATCATCAACATGCTGGAGGAATTGCAGGAAAGGCTGCGGCTGACATATATGTTTGTGTCCCACGACCTCAGCATGGTGCGGCATATTTCGCACATTGTCGGCGTGATGTACCTGGGGTGCATGGTGGAGCTTGCGCCCGTGCAGGAGCTGTACGGCAACATGCTGCATCCCTACACGCGCGCGCTGATGAGCGCGGTGCCGATCCCGGACCCGGACCTGGCGGCGCAGAGCCGCCGCATCCTGCTGCAGGGCGACGTGCCCACGCCGATCAATCCGCCCAGCGGCTGCCACTTCCGAAACCGCTGTCCGCGGGCGCAGTCCCAGTGCGCCAAATCGCGGCCCGAGTTTCGGGATATGGGCGGCGGGCATTTTGTGGCCTGCCACAGGGTGTGAGCGAATACCACCGGGCCCGCCGCGGGAGGGGACGCGGCGGGCCGTCCTTTTGGAAGGCGATCTCTCCGTACGTTTGCCGACGCGATTTTGCCTGCCGCCGGGGAGGCTTAGGGATGCAGGGGAAGCGTGACCGCAAACGCCGCGCCTTGGCCCGGCACGCTCCGGCACTCCACGGCGCCCCTGTGCAGGGAGACGATTTTTTTCACCAAAGTAAGGCCAAGGCCGCTGCCCGGCGCAGCGTGGGATGTGTCCGCCTGATAGAACCTGTCGTAAATATGGGGCAGGGCGTCCTGCCCGATCCCACCGCCGCTATCTCGTATTTCAAACCGGACACGGTCCCGGTCCGCCTTCAGCGCGATCCGGATCGCTCCGCCTTCGGGCGTGAATTTGATCGCGTTGTCCAGCAGGTTGCGCCAGACATGGCCGAGCATCTCCTCGTTGCCAAGAAAGAGAATGTCCGTAAGCTCGATGGACAGGGCAATGCGCTTTGCCTCCCATTTGGGCCGAAGGAGGAGGATGCAGTGGCGTATCTGTTCGCCAAGCTGAAACGGGTCCTTTTCGGAGAGGATCTCCTGGTTTTCAATTTTGGAAAGGTACAGCACATTGGACGAAAGCTCCGCCAGCCTGGCCGATTCGCTGATGACGATATCCAGGTATTCGTTTTTTTCTTCTTCCGACAGATCGCCGTACTTCAGCATTTCGGCAAACCCCTTGATGGATACGATCGGCGTTTTAAACTCGTGCGAAAAGTTGTTGACAAAATCCTTGCGGAGCATTTCAAGCCCGCCCAGCTCGCGCGCCATGCTGTTGAAGCTCTCGGCCAGGTCGCGAAGGACGGGAGGCCTGTCGATGCGAAGGCGCACGCCGAAATTGCCGCCCGCCAGCTCCTTCGTCATGCGGATGAGCTGATGGACAAGCTTGAGGGGAAACCGCCCCATAACCAGCGACACCATCGTGCCGACGAACACGCTGGAAAAAAGCACGATCAGGATCAGCGCGAAATGCGCCTTGTCGCCCAGCATCAGGATGAAGCCGGACTGGATGGCCCAAAAGCTGACCGACGCGATGATGAAGGACGTAATCAGGAACACGAGGCATACAAACAGCGAAAACAGCAGGGGCATGCTGAGATCGCGGGTCCGTTTTTTCTTCATGCGTTCCGTACCGCCTTGTATCCGAGCCCGCGCACCGCGACGAGCTCAAATTCGGGATAGCCTTCAAACCGCCTGCGCAAGCGGTTGATGTGCACGTTGACCGTCGTATCCTGGCTTTCCGACTCCATCCCCCAGATTTCATCCATCAGTTCCATCCGGGTGAAGATCCGGTCCGGGTAGGAAAGCAGCTTGTACAAGAGCTGAAACTCCTTTTGCGGAAGGGGCTGCTTTTCCTCCCCGCGGGTTACGGTCATGGCGTCGTAGTCCAGCACAACGCTTCCGACGGTCAGCCTGCGCTCGTTGACGATCTGCGACCGGCGCAACAGCGCGCGGATGCGCAGCAGCATTTCTTCCAAATCCAGCGGCTTGGTGATGTAGTCGTCCGTCCCGGCCAGAAACCCCTTGCGCTTGTCCTTGGGCAGAAGCTTTGCCGTGGCCATCAGGATCGGAAGCGTGCAGCCGCCGTCCCGCAATGTTTGCGTGAATTCGTAGCCGTCCATGCCCGGCATCATGATATCCAGCAGGATCAGGTCGATATGCTGTGTGTCCATCCGTTCCAGCGCGTCCTGGCAGTCCTGCGCGGTGTGGACAAGATACCCGTTTTTCTTTAGAACAGCCTCCAGCAGCTTGCGCGTGTTTTTGTCGTCCTCCACGACCAAAATGTGAAACATGCATCATCGCCTCCCCGCCACACCATTATAACACGAAAGATGAAATGAGCATGAACCGCCATAGTTTCTTTTCAGTTCATCCTTTTGCGATAGGATAGCTCAAAGCAAAGATCCAATGGACCCAAAGGAGCAAAAACAATGCTGAGACTTTCGCACATCGTCAAGGAGTACCGGGCCGGCGACACAAAGGTGGAAGCGCTGCGCGACGTTTGCCTTGCATTTCGCCAATGTGAATTCGTTTCCATCCTGGGGCCGTCCGGCTGCGGAAAGACCACGATGCTCAACCTCATCGGCGGCCTGGACCGGTATACGAGCGGCGATTTGTTCATCAACGGCATCTCCACGAAGGAGTATACGGATGTCGACTGGGACATCTATCGCAACACCTCGGTGGGCTTCATCTTTCAAAACTACAACCTGATCTCGCACCAGACCGTGCTGTCGAATGTGGAGCTGGCCATGACCCTTGCCGGCATTTCCCGGGAGGAGCGCCGCAAGCGGGCCGTCAAGGCCCTTGAGGAGGTGGGGCTTGGCGATCAGCTGCACAAAAAACCAAACCAGCTCTCCGGCGGGCAAATGCAGCGGGTCGCTATCGCCCGCTCGCTGGTGAACAACCCGGAGATCCTGCTGGCCGACGAGCCGACCGGCGCGCTGGACTCGGAAACAAGCCTGCAGATCATGGAGCTGCTGAAGGAAATCGCCAAGGACCGGCTGGTGATCATGGTGACGCACAACGCCGAGCTTGCCGACAGGTGCTCCACCCGGATCATCCGCCTGCTGGACGGCAGGGTGCTCTCCGACACCGACCCGTATGCATCCAAAGAGCAGGCGCCGGAGAAGGGCCCGAAAGGAAAAAGGACGAAGCGGTCCATGTCCTTTGGCACGGCGCTGTCTCTGAGCCTGAACAACCTGCTGACCAAAAAGACCAGAACCATCCTGACGGCGTTTGCGGGCTCCATCGGCATCATCGGCATCGCGCTCATCCTGTCCTTGTCCAGCGGCATGAACGCGTACATTCGCGGCATCGAAACGGATACCCTGTCCACCTATCCGATCGAAATCGAAAACCAGTCCATGGATTTTGGCGGCATGATGTCCTCGATGATGATGAACAACAACCGCCGCGGCATCAGCCATGACCGAAGCGCCGTGTATGCCAACAACATCACGACGGACCTGATGTCCACGGTGTCCATGCAGATCACCCGCAATGACCTCAAGCGGTTCATGGCGTATCTGGAAAGCGACGAGGCCGGGGAGATCCGGGACCTGTCCACTTCCATCCAGTACGGCTATGATTTGGACCTGCCGGTCTATCAGGCGGACACATCCGGCGGCCTGCTGCGCGTGAACCCGAGCGATGTGTATGAAAAACTCGGCATGTCCACAGGAGGTATGCCGATGGGCGGGGGCGGCTCATCCGTGGAGATATGGGAAGAGCTCCTGGGAAACCGGGCGCTGCTGTCCGCCCAGTACGACGTCATCGCGGGGCAATGGCCCTCCGCCTATGACGAAATCGTCCTCGTCGTCGATGAAAACAACGAAATCAGCGACACGGTATTGTATTCGCT
>CAZUIA010000105.1:0-9969 GCA_964620835.1 uncultured Oscillospiraceae bacterium | reverse complement strand
AATATATAGCTTTAGAAAGAGGTATGTTGATGTCGGTCGTTCGATAAGGTAATTATTTGTGTCACAGAGGCGGGATTTTGACCTGCTTATTTTGTGTACCCAAATGCCTTACGAAATGATCGGAGAAGTGTTTCGCCACACCTTTTCGTTTGTTTTGCAGCGCAGTGGGTAACTGCGCTTTTTTGTTGTCGCGAGGCTATTTGGCACGTATTATAACTTTGCGAAAGGATTTTGAACCCATGAATATCAATTTGAGAAACTATGGATTCACTGAACGCTTTGAACAGGAAGCGACCATGTATGACGGCCTGTTTATTGCCAGAGTTACCGAGCAACATCGTGAATTATACAAAGCAATCGGCGAGTATGGCGAAGTAGACGCAAGTGTTTCGGGAAAACTTGCTTATAACGCAGACAGCCAAACTGCCTTTCCCGCCGTTGGGGATTGGGTGATGATTGACCGACCGGATGGAACGGGCGGCCATGCAATTATCCATCATATCCTTAGCCGAAAAAGCGTTTTGGCGCGGCGATCTGCCGGTATAGAAAATATCGGACAGGTGATTGCCGCCAATATTGATACCATCTTCATTTGCATGTCGCTCAATGCGGATTTTAACATTCGGCGAATTGAACGATATTTAACGATCGCATGGGAGAGTATGGCTACCCCGGTTATCGTTCTGACAAAATCTGATTTGTGCGATGATTTGCCACAGAAGCTGGATGAAATTGCCTCCGTAAGCATGGGCGTTGATGTTATTCACTGTTCTTCTGAAAATGAGAACGGGTATGAAGCGATCAACGCCTATATCGGGCAAGGAAAGACCATTGCGTTTGTCGGTTCATCAGGAGTTGGCAAGTCTACACTTATTAACCGCCTTATGGGTCAGGATGTGCTTGCAACAAGAGCGATACGGGAAGATGATGATAAGGGCAGACATACCACAACCCACCGCCAACTGCTTTTGTTGCCGAGCGGCGGTATCGTCATTGACACACCCGGGATGCGGGAGTTGCAGATTTATGCGGGAAACCTGTCAAAGGCCTTTGAAGACGTTGAGGAAATTGCCGCCCGGTGCAAATTTGGCGATTGTTCTCACGGTACGGAGCCGGGGTGTGCCATCAGAGAAGCGATCGAAACAGGAACCCTGTCAGAGAAACGATTTGAAAGCTATCAAAAATTACAGCGGGAATTATCCTATACTGGTCTAAATGCCCGCCAGCTCGAAAATGAGAAAATCAATCGAATGTTTGGCGGCAAGGATGAAATGAAACGTATGAAGAAGCATGTCAAAGAACGAAACCACAGATAAAAAACGAAAGGAGCATTGGCTTATCATCAAAGAGAAACGGGGATCGGAATTGTGCGGCGCAAGGACTATCGCATAATTTCCCAATCAAGGTAGTTCTTGCGCAATCCTATTTTTTACTATATAGGAGGCGTACAATGGGCTATTTAAACGCGATTTGCGTATTGCCGGACAATTAGACCGGACAATTAGAAAGGAAGAATACCATGTATCTATTTACGGACCAGTTTATGTCTGATGATAAAAATGTTGAGTTCCTCAAAGCCACCATGATGGGACCAAACGCCATGCGGTTATCGGAGGAATTGTCGTCATACCTGAACATCAACGGGAATATGCGAATCCTTGACCTCGGCTGCGGGTGTGGTCTTTCCACGCTTTATTTGACGAAAAAATACGGTGCATCCGTTTTTGCCGCCGACCTTTGGATTTCGCCAACTGAAAACTATGAGCGGTTCAAATCTATCGGGATTGATGATAAGGCCATTCCCATTTCCGTAGACGCGACCAAAGGCCTGCCATTTGCAAACGGATATTTTGACCTGTTGTTTACGGTGGGCGCTTATCATCATTTCGGCGATACGCCAGAAATGCTCCCGTCGCTCATTCCTTTTGTAAAAAAGGGCGGGTATATCGCCATGGCGATTCCCGGCATAAAGTATGAATTTGGGGAAAATGTCCCTGATGAGATGAAGCCGTTTTGGAATAGTGAGGTGGCAAGGACCATTCATTCTCTTGCCTGGTGGAAAAGCTTGTGGGAAACAGTAAAAGGCATTGAAATTATTGACATTCGTGAAATGCTCTGCTGTAAACAGTCGTGGGATGAATGGCATACCAGCGATTGGCAAGGTATCGGGGAAGATATAAAGATGCGGAAAGCTGAAAACGGGAAATACTATAATCTTATTCAAATGATTGCGAAAGTAATCTAAGGGAAGACAGCTTATGAGCTGCCCCCATCTTACACGAAAAGAGCGCGGCAGTATAGCCCTAACGCGTAATCGTCAGGCGTCGATACGAGAAATTGCCAGGGAACTGGGCAGGAGCCCCGGCACGGTCAGCCGGGAAATCAAACGGAACGAAGAAAGCAGAAGCTACCAGTCAGACGGGGCGCAGCAGCACTGCGCGCAACGACGAAAACGCTGTGTCCGCAAAACGCGGCTGGTAGAAACGCGGCTGGTAGAAACGCGGCTGGTTGATTATGTGGAACAGCGCATGCTTTTGACGTGGTCACCGGAGCAAATCGCCGGGCGGATGGGGCTGGAATCCGCCCAGGATAAGCAGATGCGGCTCTCCCACACAAGCATTTATCGGTGGCTACGAAAAGGACCCTTGGCACGCTCGGCGTTGCTCTCGCAATCCTTCCGCCATCATGGGCATGTCCACGGGGAAAAGCGGGGGCGGTTTCATGGAATCAGGGAGCTGAAAACGCGAGGGCGGGAGGCACTCAGGCGCAGACGGTTGGGGCACTGGAAGGCGGATACGATCGTATCGGGTAGTTTGGGCTCAAGTGCGTGTATTCTCAACGCGGTGGATCGGAAAAGCCGATATTGTGTCCTGGCGGTCTTGAAAAACAGGTCCCGGAAAGAGGCGCTGCGGGGTTCCGCGCTGATGCTGCCGGAGCTGCCGGTCAAGACGATCACAGCGGACCGGGGAAAGGAATTCGCCTGTTATGCAGAAGTAAAGAAGCAATTTGGCGCCCTGTTTTACTTTGCCAGGCCAAGCGGTCCCTGGCAGAAACCGGCGGCGGAAAACACAAACGGGCTGATCAGACAATTCTTCCCCAAAGAAACCGACTTCATGGAAATCAATCAGGCGGTTGTGGAACACGTCATGCGACTGCTCATTAACCGTCCACGCAAATGCTTGAGCTGGCTTACTCCTTCTGAGGTCCTTGAGCACGACAGTTGTACTTGACTTGACAATCCGCCTTTTGAAAATGTGCTGCCGAACCCAAAGAAGGGGACCGGGGGCGATGCCCCCGGCGGTTTCCAAAGGCAGAGCCTTTGGCCGCCGGAGGCCCTTTCGCGCGCGCTTCCCGCACCGTCAAAAAAGCTCCGCCAAGGCCCGGTGCAGCGCCCGCCGAAAGTCGTTCGTGGGGTTTGGGTTTGGGTGGGGGAAGAACAGCCGGTTGGTGAAGGCCACCGCCCCGATGCCCAGCTTGCGGGAGAAATAGATGCTGGTGCCCGTAAAGCCCGTGTGGCCGCAGCCGTCCGGGTACATGTCGCCCACCTGGAGGCCGAGGCCGCGCCCGGGCACGCATTCCGTCTGCGCCTGAAGGAGCAGCGGGGAAGCGGCGCGCAGGTAGAACTGGCACAGCCGCCGGTAGGCGTGTATGTCGGCAAAGATGCCCGCGCTGCCCGCCGCGCCGCCGAAGTAGTAAAAGGCGTTGCCGTCGTTTACCTCGCCGCGCACCGCGGTGTGGTCCCGCCAGCCGTCAAAAGAAATGCCGCGCGCTAAGCACATCTCCTCTTCGATGGGGTTTCCGTAGCAGGAGGGCGCGATGTCCCACGCGGGGTCCGCGCGATACGTCATCCGGCCCAGCGAAAGGGGCTTGACCAGATGCTCGTCAAGGCATGCGTCCAGCGGAAGGCCGCTTTTTCTTTCCAGCAGCTTTCCCAGCAGCATGAAGTTCAGGTCGCTGTACACGGCGCCGGAGACCGGCGGATACTTGGCAAGCGCGGTGTGCAGCACCTTCGCAAAGCTGCCCTTCTCGGCGTAAAACGGATACCAGTCCACAATGCCGGAGGTGTGCGTCAAAAGCGAAAACAGCGTCACGCCGGACAGGCGTTCTGAAAGAAGGGGATCGCCCGCAAGCTCGGGCAGGTGAAGCAAAACGCCGTCGGAAAGCGACAGTTCGCCCTGGTCGATGCGCAGGAGCACCTGGGTCGCCGTGGCGATCTTTGTCAGGGAGGCCACGTCAAACACCGTGTCCGGCGTCGCGCTGCCAAGGGACGCCTCGCACAGCGTCTCGTCCGCGGTGAACACGCTGACGGCGGCGGAGGGAAAGTATCCCCTGTCCGCATACGTGCGCAGGGTTTCCTCGACCACCCGACGAAGCCGGGCGGTCTTTTGATTGTGTTGTGCACTCATATTTGTATTCATATGCGCATCCTACCATGGCCGGGGGCCGTTTGCAAGCGGCGCCGTAGTTTCTTCGCTTCGCATATGGTTTTTTCAAAATATTGCGTTGCAAAAGATGGGAAACCCCCGCCGCTTTTCGTTTCATACGAATTCCAAGCATGCATGTGCCGAAAGCGACGGATTCTTTTCCGCTCCGCGTCGCCGCGCTGCGGTCGGCGCAGCGTTGCCACGCCTCCCTTTGGCTCCTGCGGAACGAAAAAATCCCCCGCCGCTTTCGGCGCATTTCCGCGCTTCCTTCGTGTCAATACGGATATTTCTCAAAAAACGTCTTGAACCAGGGGTTTAAATAGTTCGCAAAAGACCGGCGCAGGGACGAAAGCCGCGCGTTCGCGTCGCAAAACAGCATGGGCTGGCAATGCCCCATGGTGTAGCAGTCAAAGCTTCTTTCGCACAGCTTGTCAAGGCTCTGCCGCCAGACCGTCTCGTCCGAACCGATCTTGTCGCTGAAGCCCCCGTGCAGCGTGTCGGCCGCGATCAGGGCCACCAGGCCGCACGCGTGCCTGAGCACAAAGCAGCAGCCGCCCATCGTGTGCCCGGGCGTATGGAGCGTCTGAAGCAGCCCCGCGTCCGTCTCAAACACATCGCCTTCCTTCAGCAGCCGGTCTACCTTTGCCGGGGGAAACGAAGCGCCGTACAGAAGCGACGCCGTGGTGCGCACGCTGTCGCCCGTCTCCACCTGCTCGCGGTCGTTTGCATGCAGGAAAAGCTTCGCGCCAAAATCCGCCTGAAAGCGCGCCGCCGCGCCCACGTGGTCGTAATGGCCGTGCGTGCCCAGAATGGCCCGGACGCGCGAGGGGTCAAACCCCAGCTTTCGGATATTTGCAAGCAGCTCGCCGTACCCCTCGGGCGTGCCGCAGTCGATCAGGTAGAGCGTATCCCCTGCGGGCAGCAGGTAGCTTGTCGCGTCATAGGCATGGCTCAGCGAAGGGCCGCCCACCTGGTAAAACGCCGGTAATAGCTTCATCGCAAACCAACTTTCAAGGGGAGCGGGCCCGCGCCCGCTCCCACCCGCTTTGTTTTCTTACAGGCCCTTGAGCTCGGGGTACTTGTCCTTGACCTCTTTTTTGAAGTTGTCCAGGATCTGTTCGTCCGCCAGGCCTTCCTTGATGCCGTTGCGCACGTGCTTGCTGAACATGTTCTGGCAGTCGCGGGTGTACTTGTCCGGAACGATCTCCAGGATGTTGCGGCAGATGGCGTCGTACGTCTTTAAGATGTTCTGGCCGCCGAACTTTTCGTTGGTGTAGTCCGGGCCCATGGCCTCAAGCACCTTCATGTTGGCGGGCATCTGGTTGTTCGTCTCCAGGTTGGCGATCTGGTAGTCCACGCGCGTGAGGAACTCGATGAATTTCAGGCACAGGTCCTTCTTTTCGCTGCCGCTGTACACGCACCGGTACGTGCCGCCGGTGTAGGAGGCCTTGAACGGGCGCGCCACGCCGACATTGCCGCTGTTCTTGTCCCAGTTGGTGAAGAAGTCCCAGGAGGGCATGGTGCGGATGAGCAGCGTGCCGCTGTTCCACGCTTCCGCCCATTCGCCGGACCAGCCGCCCAGATCCGGCACGGCCCCTTCGTCCCAGAACTTGCGCATCACGGCGATGGTGTCGATCCAGCCCTGGTCGATGGAGAACTCGCCGTTTCGGACGAACGGGGTGAGGCTGTAGCCTTCCACGGTGACGATGTCCGAAAGGTTCGGGAGCAGCCACACGGTGCCGTCGCTCTTTTCCTTGAGCTCGAGGGAAATTTTCAGGATCTCGTCCCAATCGGACAGCTTCGCGCTGATCTCCTCATCGTCGCTGGTGCCGAGCCATGTTTCCATCGCGTCGCGCAGGTACCACCAGGCGATTGGGGAAACGTTGTCGCACACGCCCTTGATGTTGCCCTGCGCGTCGGTGGCCATAGCGAGCGCCCACGGATAGTAATCCTGGGTGAATGCCCGCACGCCCAGCTCCTCCAGGTTCACCAGCAGCGGGCTGTCGATGAACTTGTAGACATAGCCCTCCTCCAGGTCAAACAGGTCCGGCACGCCCTGGCCGGAGGGCAGGGTGTTCATGATCTTGGTCTGGTAGTCCTCGCCCCCGAACACCTCCAGGTTGATCGTGACGTTCGGGTACATCTTTTGGAATTCCTCCTTGAGGAACGGCGCCTGGTCAAAGTACGTCCACCAGGTGAATTCGCCCGTGAGGGATTCGTCCACCTCGTAGGCCAGCGCGGGCATCGCCGCAAGCACAAGCAGCGCGCACACGAGCAGGGACAGGATACGCTTCATGGTTTGTTTCCTCCTTTTATTTCACAAGCACACGCTTGCGAGAATTCGCCGCAGACCCTTTTGCCGCCTACCCCTTCACCGCCGATCCGATGGCGATCTTGTTCATGATCACCTTGTTGGCAAAGGCGAACACGAAGATCAGCGGAACGACCGAGATGAGGATGCCGACATACTGCGCGCCGTAGTCCGCCGTGCCGCCGCCGCTCTTGATGGACGCAAGCAGCACCGGCAGGGTCATCTTTTTGTTTTCCGTCAGGATGATCAGGGGATTCAGGTAGCTGTTCCAGTTGCCGATGAAGCTCATGACCCCCTGCGTCACCAGCGCCGCGCCCATGCACGGCAGCACCACGCGGTGGAAGATCGCGATTTCACGGCAGCCGTCGATCAGCGCGGCCTCGATCAGCTCGTTCGGCAGGCCGCCGTCCAGGTACTGCTTGAAGAAAAACACCGCAAAGCAGTTGGAGACGGCGGGCAGCACCAGCGGCACATAGCTGTTGAGCAGCTTCAGGTTGCTGACATGGCGGAAAAAGCCGATCACGCCGAGCTGGCCGGGGATCATCATCATCACCAGGATGAGCGCAAAGAGAGGCTTTTGCCCCTTGAAACGGAACTTCGAAAAGGCGTACGCCGTCAGCGACGAAAAGTACAGGCACAGCGCGGTGTTGACCACGGAAAGGCTCAGCGAGTTGGCAAACCCGCGCCAGATGTCCTTGTTGAGCATCATGCGCGCGTAGTTTTGCGCAAAATGCCTGCCCGGCAGCCACGTGACCGTGGAGGTGATGTGGTAGTTGTCCTGCGTCGCGCCGATGAGCATCATGTAAAACGGGGAAAACGAAACGACGGCAATGAGGATCAGCAGCGCGTAGCAGATCGTCCGGGCCGTAAAGCGCCGGGCTTTCGCGCGCCGGTTGACGGAGACGGCTTTTTGCGCAGTCGTCATCAGAGCACCTCCTTCTGTCCGCCGCGGTTGGTGATCAGGAGCGAAAGGAGCGAGAACGCGCCGATGATCAGGAAAATGCCGTACGCGATGGCCGCGCCGTAGCCGAACTGCCACCTTTCAAAGGCCGACTGGTACATGTACAGCACCATCGTGCGGGTGGCGTCCCCAAGGTTGTCCTTGAAGAGCATCTTGGGGATGTCGAAGATCTGCAGGCCGCCGATGATGGAGGTGATCATCACGTAGAGCAAAATGGGCTTGAGTAGCGGCAGCGTGATGCGCGTCGTGCGCTGGACGACGCTCGCGCCGTCCACCTCCGCGGCCTCGTACACGTCCTGGCTGATAGCGTTCAGGCCCGCGGAGATGAAGATGATGTTGTAGCCGAAGTACTGCCAGCAGATGGCGATGCCGCCGACCATCTTGGCAAGCGTCGGGGTGTTTTTGAAATCGACCGGCGCGCCGAACAGCCCGAGGAACGACAGGATGTTGTTCACCGTGCCGCCGGGAAAGCTGAAGAGCATGTTGAACAGAAGCCCGATGGTGATGGGCGTGACGAGGTTTGGGAAATAGTACACGCTGCGAAACAGCCCGCGCCCCTTCACCCAGCGCTCGTTTAAAATCAGCGACAGCGTGATGGCGATGATCAATTGCGGAATGATCGAAAACAGCCAGATGACGACCGTGTTGCCCACGCTGTCCCAGAAATAATTGGACGTGAACAGGCGCGTAGTTGTCAAGCCCCACCCACGACGTGACGAGCATAAGCGGATCATAGCTGGTGAAGGACAGGTAGAGCGTGTAGAAAATGGGGTAGATGCTGAAGGTGAAAAAGATCGCGAAAAAGGGGAGGATGTACAGATACGCCCATTTTTGCCGCCTTCGCGTCAGCATGGTTCATACCTCCTTCGGCCGTCGGTCCTTTCCGCCGCTCGACTCCCGGATGACGAGCTTTGGCTGCACATAGATGGTCGAGTAGACGTCCGTCTCCCCGCGCATGAGGAGCACCAACTGCTCCACGGCAATGCTGCCCATGCGCCGAAACGGCTGGGCGAGCGTCGTCAGCGGCGGGTTTGTGTACGCGCAGAGGATGTCGTCGTCAAAGGCGGCTAGGGCCACGTCCTCGGGAATCCGAAGGCCCGCCTCCTGCAGCGCGCGCGCCGCGCCGTAGGTGCAAAAGGAGTTGGACCCGACCAGCGCCGTAAACTGCGTCTGCGAAAGCAGCCGCTTGGCCGCGCGGCAGCCCTCGTCAACGGTCCAGCCCGTTTGGGCCACGAGCGCCTCCTCCTGCGGGATGCCGTTCAAATCCAGCGCCTTTTGATAGCCGCGAAGCCTCGACGCGCTGGCGGACATGGTTTCGGGCCCGGCGAGGTAGGCGATGCGGCGGTGGCCCAGGGCGATGAGGTGGCTGACCTCCTTGAGCGTGCCGGACACGTTGTCCACATCCACCGACGGCAGGGGCAAAAGCCCCGCGTGTTCGCCAATGAGCACGATGGGATGTCCGCTGCGCGCAAGGCGCGCGACCTCGTCCGGGTCCCGCCGCCGGAAGGTGGCAAAGATCAGGCCGTCCACCTGGCGGGACTGAAAGAGCTCCAGATAGGACGCCTCGGTGGCGTGCGTGGGCAGGCGGCTGAAAAAGGTGCAGACATAGCCGTGCTCGCGCGCCACCTGCTGAATGCCTGAAAGCACCGCGCCGTAGATGTAGTCGGAAATGTCGTCGAGCACCACGCCGATGGTGCGGCTTTGGTGGCTGACCAGCCGGCGCGCGTTGACGTTGGGGGCGTAGCCCAGCTTTTCGATGGCGTGCTCGATGGCGGCGAGCGTTCCCTTGCCCACGCTGCCGCCGTTTAAATAGCGGGAAACCGTGCTCTTGGAGGTACCGGCTTCCCTTGCGATGTCCAGAATGGTGGGTGGCATACGATCCGCCTCCCAAGAAATGGGATCGTTCCCATTTCTTGGTTTCAGCATATCACAGCATAAAGACCATTGTCAACAGAGTTTTTTGAATTGTTTTTGTACAATGGGACCAGGAATTCTGTTTTTGTTTTTGAATAGGATGGGGAACGGTACCGTTTGCGGCATCCCACGGGCTTGGCGCGGCAGTGGGGGCATGTACGGCGTAGCGGCGGAGTATGGCCGGCTGTCGCGCGGGCATGCGGTTTTTCGAACCTCACAGGATGGGGCCTCCCCGGCTTTGCCGGGCATACAAAACAGGCACGGAACACGTCCGTGCCTCAGACTGTTGACAAAGCCCCGGGAAAGCTCGAGAGGGGCCACAGCTCCTCTCGAATCAAATCAAATCCAGCGGCATGTAC
>CAZUIA010000104.1:0-9988 GCA_964620835.1 uncultured Oscillospiraceae bacterium | reverse complement strand
CGCACGCGAGCGAGGACGCCCGCACGAATCCGCACGCCACCCCATCCCTTCTTTTTTGCCTCACGGCGGAAAGGAAGCCCCTTGATCAAAAAGGAGGTTGCTTATGGCCCAGCGCCGCCGTACCCTGGACGACCGGTGCCTGTACAGCGTGTATTTCGCGCCGCGCGGCGCGGTGCGCATGACCGAGATGGGCATGATGCTCGCGCAGCGGCACTTGAACGCGTTTGACCGGCTCATCGGCGTGGTGGGCGAGGCGGGGTCTGGCAAGAGCATCCTGCTCAGGGGCATGTTTCCGGGGCTGGAGCTTTCCAACGACGACAACGGCGTGAACGTGCGGCCGCTGCCCCTTTTGGATATGGACAGCGGCGGGTTTTACACCCCGCACACCTACCACCTGGACATGCGCTTTGAGATGGCGTTCACGCAGGTGCACGCGCTTTCGGACGCGGTGCGCGAGGCGCTGCACCGGGGAAAGCGCGTGGTGGTGGAGCATTTTGAGCTGCTGTACCCGCATTTGGACTTGAACGCCGAGCTCTTGATCGGCGTGGGCGAGGACATCATCGTCACCCGGCCCACGCTCTTTGGCCCGGAGCCGCAGGACGTGGCGGACATCGTGCACCGATCCATCCGCTACCGCCGCATGGCGCACACGGCCGAGGACCTCGTGGAGCGGTACCTCTTTCACCCCTACCACGGCACCTACACCCATTCGGACGTGCGCCACGGCTTCGTGCTGGAGTTTGACAAGTGCCCGGACGTGGACCTGGAGCTTTTGGAAAAGTGGGTCAAGGAGCAGATCGCCCTGGATATGCCGGTCTGCTATGTGGACGACGAGCACATCCGCTTTGGGGAAAAGCTGCACCACTGCACCGGCCCGCGCATGCACGTCTCCTCCACCGGCCAGATCGAAAATTTCCGCGTGCTGCACGAGTTCAAGTTCGACCCCATGGCCGGCAAATTTTTGCTCGTGGGCCTGGTGGGCGAGCCGATCGCCAGCCTGAAGGACCTGAACAAGATCTGAACGCCCGAACGTTGACAAACTGCGGTTTGTCAACGGTTTGGAACGGGGATTCGGCCTGAAATCCTGCGGGATTTCCGGGCGGCCTCAGGGAGAAAGTACAGATTCCGCCGGCTACGCCTATGGGATCTGCGCAAATCCACCGTACATGCCGCTGGATTTGATTGAAGTCGAGAGGGTTTGCGAACCCTGTCAAGCTCTCCCAGAGGTTTGTCAGTGCCTTAACGCCGCTTCTTTTTGTTGCTTTTCGCAAAGATTCGTTCTGCTTTTTTACTGTTTTAAAACCATACATATAGTATTGACTTGCTCTTCCCACCCCCATATAATGGAATGGCTGAACGGGCAGGAAGGGATGTTTTACCAAATGATTACGACCATTACGAAAAGAGACGGCCGCACCGTGCCGTTTACCATTGAAAAAATCGAAGCCGCGGTCGTCAAGGCGTTCAAGGCGTCGGGCAGCGCCAAGGGCCTGGAGACGGCGCACGAGATCGCCTCGCAGGTCGTCGCGCTCTTGGAGCAGGACGAATCCATCGGCGGCGTGCCGGGCGTGGAGCAGGTGCAGGACGCGGTGGAACAGGTGCTCATCCAAAACGGCTTTGTCAGGACGGCCAAGGCATACATCCTCTACCGCGCCGAGAGAAGCCGCGTGCGCGAGATGAAGGGCCGCCTGATGAAAACCCTGGAGGACATCACGTTCAAGGACTCGACCGACTGCGACATCAAGCGTGAAAACGCCAACATCAACGGCGACACGCCCATGGGCATCATGCTCAAGTACGGGTCGGAAAGCGCCAAGCAGTTTTACGACATGTACGTGTTGAACCCAAGGCATGCCCAGGCGCACCGGGAAGGGGACATCCACATCCACGACCTGGAATTTTACGCGCTGACGACCACGTGCTGCCAGATCGACCTGTTGAAGCTCTTTGACGGCGGCTTTTGCACGGGCCACGGATCGCTTCGCGAGCCGCAGAGCATCGCGTCGTACGCCGCGCTTTGCTGCATCGCCATCCAGTCAAACCAGAACGACCAGCACGGCGGCCAGTCCATCGTGAACTTTGACTACGGCCTGGCCCCGGGCGTGCGAAAGACGTTTGTGAAGATTTACCGCGAAAACCTTTCCCACGCCCTGGAGCTTTTGGCCGACATTCCCGAGCCCGTGGAGACGGCGAAGCGGCTGATCGAAACCGTGCAGAGGGAAACCGGCATGATCCCGACGCTGGACGAGGCCCCGGCGTTCACCGAGGCCATGCTGCCGCACCTGGCCGCGCTGTCCAGCGAGGAAATCGCGCGGCGCACGCTTTCCTTCACCCAGCGCACGGCCATCCGCGAGACGGACCACGCCACCTACAAGGCCATGGTGGCGCTGGTGCACAATTTGAACACCATGCACTCGCGCGCGGGCGCGCAGATCCCCTTTTCGTCCATTAACTACGGCATGGATACCTCGTCCGAGGGCCGCATGGTGGTCAAAAACCTGCTGCTGGCGACCGAGGCGGGCATGGGCCGGGGCGAAACGCCCATCTTCCCCATCCACATCTTCCGCGTGAAGGAGGGCGTCAACTTTAACCCCGAGGACCCCAACTACGACCTGTTCCGCCTGGCCATCCGCACCAGCGCCAAGCGCCTGTTCCCGAACTTCAGCTTCCTGGACGCGCCGTTCAACGCGCAGTACTACAAGGGCACGCCCGAGACGGAGATCGCCTACATGGGCTGCCGCACGCGCGTGATCGGCAACGTGTACGATCCCTCGCGCGAGATCTCCAACGGCCGGGGCAACCTGTCGTTCACGTCGATCAACCTGCCCAGGATCGCCATCAAGGCAAACGGCAGCACGCAGTTTTTCTTTGAGGAGCTGGACCGGCAGATGGACCTGGTGTTTGAGCAGTTGGACGAACGATTCGTCATCCAGTCGCACAAGAAGGTCTACAACTACCCCTTCCTCATGGGCGAGGGCGTGTGGCTCGACAGCGAAAAGCTGGACTGGAACGACGAGGTGGGCGAGGTTTTGAGGCACGGCACGCTGACCGTCGGGTTCATCGGCCTGGCGGAGACGCTCAAGTGCCTGACAGGCAAGCACCACGGCGAAAGCGAGCTTTCGCAGAACCTGGGGCTGGAGATCATCGGCCACATGCGCCAGCGCTGCGACGAAAGAAGCCGGAAAAAACGCATGAACTATACGCTCATCGCCACGCCGGCCGAGGGCCTTTCGGGCCGCTTCGTGCGCATCGACCGGGAAAAATACGGCAAGATCGACGGGGTAACGGACCGGGAATACTACACCAACAGCTTCCATGTGCCGGTGTATTTCCCGATCAGCGCCTATGACAAGATCCGCCTGGAGGCCCCGTACCACGCCCTGACCAACGCGGGCCACATCACCTACGTGGAGCTGGACGGGGACCCGATGCAAAACCTCGACGCGTTTGAGCGCATTGTGCGCGCCATGCACGACGCGGGCGTCGGATACGGTTCCATCAACCACCCGGTGGACCGCGACCCGATCTGCGGCTTCAGCGGCATCATCGGCGACGAATGCCCCCAGTGCGGCCGCACCGAAAAAGGCGGCCAGCAGTTTGAGCGCATTCGCCGCATCACCGGCTACCTGGTCGGCACGCTGAACCGCTTCAACAACGCCAAGCGCGCCGAGGAGCGCGATCGGGTCAAGCATTCCCTATAGGCCGTTGATAAACTGCGGTTTGTCAACGGGGTGGGAAGGGATTCGGCCTGAAATCCTGCGGGATTTCCGGGCGGCCTCAGGCGAAACGCCCCGTCAGCGCCTACGGCGCCGCCGGGTTTCGGGCGGCGAATTTTCAATTCGCTCGCCCTCATCCCACCCTTCGGGTGGGAGCTTACGTACAGATTCCTCCGGCTTTGCCTACGGAATCTGCGCAAATCCACCGTACATGAACCGGAGCATTCACCCGCCAGTGGCGGAATCGTGAATGCGGAGGTTTAAAGCCGCACAGAGCGATGCGCAGCAGCGCGACAATGCGGCTGACGCGGGGGATTTGATTCGAGAGGGGCTGCGGCCCCTCTCGAGCTCTCCCGGGGCTTTTCAGCGCTCCGATGGGGCGCACCGGGCCTGGCACGCCCCTGGTTTTCTCACCAACTGTACAGAAAGGGGCGTTCCCCCGTGGATACGCAAACCCTGCGCGTCTTTGGCATTGTCTCCGACTCCATCGTCGACGGCCCGGGCCTGCGCCTTTCGGTGTTCACCCAGGGCTGCCCGCACGGCTGTCCGGGCTGCCATAACCCCGAAAGCCACGACCCCTCGGGCGGGCGGGACGCGGCGATCGCCGACATCGCCCTGGAGGCGAAAAAAAACCCGCTGCTGTCCGGCGTTACCCTGACCGGCGGCGAGCCCATGCAGCAGGCCGCCGCGTGCGCGGCGCTCGTGAGATTGCTTCCCCGGCATCTGAACGTATGGGTCTTTAGTGGCTATACGTACGAAGAAATTCTGCAAAGCGGCGACGCGGACCGGCTTTCCCTGCTTGACGCCGCCGACGTGCTGGTGGACGGGCGGTTCGTGCTCGCGAAGCGGTCGCTGAGCCTTCCGTTTCGCGGCAGCGCAAACCAGCGCCTGATCGATCTGAACGAAACGCGAAAAACGGGGCGCGTCACGCTCTGGACGCCCCCCGTTTGGTAGCTTTCCCGCCCGCCTTTAAAACGCGGCCTCTTCCCCGCTCGCTTTCAGCCCGCTGCCCGCGCGCAGCGTGCAGGCATACTGCGCGCCGTCGACCGTAAAGGTCACGCGGATGGCCTCGTCGGAGCTGTCCACGTCCTCCGGCACGGCAAAGAGCAGGCAACCTTCCACGGCCGTTTGGGCTCCGATCGTTTTCAGCCCGCCCGCGTACGCGCCGGGCGAAGCGAGGTAAAAGAAGGTGTCGCGCGCGGCGGCCGTGTAATCGCTTCCATAGGCGATCTGCGCGCTGACCAGCGGGGAGACGTAGACGTCGCCGCCGGACGTGTTCTCCACCCGAAGGGTCATCAGCAGCAGGCGGTAACCCGTCCTGGCGCTGAGCGTGGAGGTGGAAAACCCGCCCGCGGGGTAATAGCGAAACCGCGTGCCCGTCTCATAGCCGGTGATCGTGACCGTCAGCGCGCCGCCGAGCGGCTGCGGCTGATTCATCGAAAACGGCGCGGGGGTGTTCTGCTGCTGCTCTTGCTGCGCGACAAGCGCCTCCACCTGCGCCTGAAGCTCGGCCACGCGGGCTTCCAGCTCCAGCACGCGCGCCTCCAGCGGCGCATCTGCGTCCTCGGCGCTTGACAAAAGCCCCGCGGGTAGAAGCAGCAGGCACAAAAGGCCAAGGGAGATATATCGTTTACGCATGTTCCTTCCAACGCTCCTTTGCGTGCCGGCGTTTTTGATTCCGCCTGTATCATACAAAGGAGCGCGCTGCCCTGTCAATTCAAGGCAGGTAAACAGATTGTAAACAATTTGGCCCAGGGCCGCCGGGCTATTTGTCGCCGCTGGTGATGTTTGCGACGTAGCTGCGCAGCGAATCGATGGAATTGATCGCGCCGGGCCGGTCGTTGATGGCGGTGCGGACATACATGGGCAGCGACGCGAACAGATCGCGCGCCTCCTGCTCGTTTCGAAGCAGCTCAAACAGGTCGGGATACTTTTTCATGCTCTTCACCTCGAAAATAGTATCATCGGCAAAAGCGTTTCTATTCGTGCGGCGGCCGGGCGCCCGCGGGCCCGGCACGCAACAGGGTTTTTTTGCCGGTCAATATTCTTCCCTTTTTTTCATATGCTAGCAGATAAGAAAGGGGAGAGAAACATGCAAAAATACCCAATCAAAAAACACAAAAAACCCTTTGAGCCGGTGTACGACGTGGAGAACCTCGTGTCCACGAACGAATGCACCGGCATCGCGCCCACGCCGCCGAAGGACGCGGCCGCCGCGGACGCGTACGCGAAGCTGTACGCCATCCACCGGCCCAAGGTGGACGGCGAGAGCGATTCGGAAGGCTGAGCGCGGCCCCGGCGCATCGGCGGAGGTATTTTGGCCGATGTGAAAGGGGGAACGCGCGTGAAGGCCGGCGGTCTTTCCGGGCGGGGCGTCACTCCCCCTGCCGTCCCGCCCGGGCAGCCGGGAGATTTCCGGTTTTTGGGCGGACAAACCTTCCAAGCGACAAATGAAGCGGCATCCCTTGTTCACGCTTTGCCTCCATGCTACACTGGGCGCATTGGGACGAACGAAAAGGGGGAACTGTCATGGATCGGGTCACGATCAAGGAGCGCGCGCGTTTTTTGCTTTCCACGTACCGCGGGCCTTCCGTCGGGGTCTACCTGCTGTTTACGGCGCTTTCGGCTGTGGTGGGCGGGGTTACCTTCGGCTTTGCCGCGCTGGTGCTGCTCCCTCCGCTTCAGGTGGGGGTTTGCATCTTTTTCCTTGGGGCCTGGCGGGCGCAGCAGCCTCCGGTGGAGTCGCTTTTTTACGGCTTTCGGCAGTACTTGCAGTCGCTGATCGCGCTGCTATGGGCGGGCCTGCTCACGTTTCTTTGGAGCCTTGTGTTCATCATCCCCGGCATTGTCAGGGCGCTTGCGTACTCGCTGACGCCGTACCTTGTCGCGGAGTATCCGAACCTTGAGCCCCGGCGGGCGGTGGAGCTGTCCATGGCCATCACGGACGGGCACAAGGCGGAAGTTCTGGTGATGTTTCTAAGCTTTCTCGGCTGGCTGCTGCTGTCGGGCCTAACGTTTGGCATCCTGCATGTGGTATATGTCGGCCCGTATATGCAGCTTTCATTCGCGGGCCTGTACGAGTCGCTTCTGGCCGACGCGCTGGACCGCGGGGTGGTCACCGAGGCCGACCTGATCGGCTGACGCGCCCGGCACCGGCATCAACAAGGCAGGGCAAAGCCAAAGGGTCTACCACACAAAGCGCGCCCCAAGAAGGGGTCCGGGGACAAGTCCCCGGCGGATTCCAAAGGCAGCGCCTTTGGCCGCCGGAGGCCCTTTCCCGCGCGGAAAAAGCCGTAAAGGAGCAGCCATCCCGGTCCCCCGCGCCGCATCCTTTTCCCGGACCGCAACACCGGTGCGGCGCGGGTTCCTCCCCGATGCTCGCGCGCACGCGAGCGAGGGCGCCCGCACAAATTCCCGCGCCGCCCTTCCTTTTTCCATCAATCAACCGGGGCTGTCCCGCTCTTTGCGCGGGACAGCCCCGGTTCTTCCAACGGCCCGCAAGCGGCGCCGCCAGGCTCCCTTATTTCTACGTTTCCTTCCGCCCCTCGCAACTTCCTTCGGATCACTCCCCCGGATAGCACTCCGGCGCAAGGCGCGAAAGCCACAGCGCCTCGTGGATGCCGTCGGCGCTGATCGTTCGGATCTTTCCGAGCAGGTACGCGGCCTCCGGCGAGGCTTTCAGGTCAAGGATCGTGCATTCCTCGGCCCCGCCGACAAGCTGCACGCGCTCCAGGTTTCCGTTGACGCTCAGCTTGGCCAAAAAGCCGGTGCGGACCGACGCGTGCGGCCGAAAGTCCCCGTCCTGGGCGAGCGTCCAGCCGGCCACCAAAAAGCCCCCGCCGGGCAGCGCCAGCATGCCGGCCGGCACCGACCGGTCGCCGCCGCCGATGGTCTGCTGCCATTCCAAAACGCCGCCGGCGGACACGCGCAGAAGCCACACGTCCTGCGCGCCGTGCGCGCCCGTCACCTGGCCGTCGCTTGACTCGGTCGTCCCCAGAAGGACATAGCCACCCTCGGGCAACTGCCGGATCGAATGCAGCCGTTCGTCCTTGCTGCCGCCGTACACCCGCTGCCAGAGCATATACCCGCCCTGGCGCAGGTACAAAAGCCATAGGTCCAGCCCGCCGCGGGGCGAGGGCATCAGGGCCGAGCGGGAATTCGTCTCGCCCGAAAGCATCCACCCGACATCCGTCTCCAGGATCGAAACCAGCCTGTTTTCGCCCGTGCCGCCCAGCGTGATCGGCCATCTGGGCGCTTCCTCGCCGCCAAGCGGCTCCTGGCCGTCGCTGCCGAGCATCACCGCGACGGGGCGCGGCATCCACGTGGGCTCGGCGCCCTCCTCGGAAAGCTGCTCCTCGGCGATCTCGCCCAGCAGCAGCCAGCCCTCATAAGTGGGCATCGCCTGGATGAACCGGTCGTCCCCGCCCTGGCCATAGCGCACCACCCACAGGGGCTTGCCGTCCTCTGGCAGCAAGAGCGCGGCCCAGGCGTCATAGCCGCCGAAGTTGGCGCGCAGGTCTCCGTTTCGGCTCTTGGTTCTGCCGGCGACAAACAGCATGCCGTCTTCGCCCCGGGTGATGGTCAGCAGCTCGTCGTCGAGCGTTCCGCCCAGGCACTTGATCCAGAGCGTTTCGCCGCTTTCGTTCAGGCGGACCAAAAAGGCGTCCATGCCGCCGCGCGAGGCGCGGGCGTCCCCGTCGGTCGAGGTCGTCGTGCCCAGGGCGACTACGCCGCCGTCCGGGGTGGAGAGCACCTGCGTGAACGCGTCGTCCAGCGACCCGCCGAACCGCCGCTTCCACAGGATGTTGCCGTCCGCGTCCACGCGCAGCGCAAAGGCGTCCCTGCCGCCCAGGGCGTCGCCCAGCTCCCCGTCCTGGCTGTCCGTCTCGCCGACGACCACCGTGCCGCCATCGTCCATGAGCGCCATCGCGGCCGGCCTCGTCACGCTGCCGCCCGGAAGGCGCAGCGTCCAAAGCAGCGGCCCTTCCTCGGCGCGCGCCGCGGGCGAAAGCAGCAAAAGACAGAGCAAAATCGGGATCCACCGCCGCACGGATGCATCACCCCCCTGGAAAAAACTGGGGACGCGGCGATACGCGTCCCCTTGCCTTGATCAAGCTTTTCCGTTGCAGCCCAGCACGTTGACGATCTTGTGCCGCACCATCCCGCGCAGGCCGTCGCGGACCGGCGTCAGGTACTGGCGCGGGTCAAAGTGGCCGGGGTGCTCAAAGAGATAGCGGCGAAGCTCGCCCGTGAAGGCCAGGCGAAGGTCGCTGTCGATGTTGATCTTGCACACCGCGCTTCCCGCTGCCTTTCGGAGCATCTCCTCCGGCACGCCCCTGGCGCCCGGCATATCGCCGCCGTAGCGGTTGATCAGGTCCACGTACTCGGGAACGACGCTGGACGCGCCGTGCAGCACGATCGGGAACCCCGGCAGCTTTTCTACTACCCGGTCCAGGATGTCAAAGCGGAGCTTCGGCTCGCCCTTGAACTTGAACGCGCCGTGGCTGGTGCCGATGGCGATGGCCAGGCTGTCCACGCCCGTGCGCCCGACGAATTCGGCCACCTGGTCCGGGTCGGTGAAGGCGGCGTCGGCGTCGGACACGTTGACGGCATCCTCGATGCCCGCCAGGCGGCCCAGCTCGCCCTCGACGGTGACGTTTCGGTCGTGGGCGTAATCGACGACCTTCTTTGTCAGGGCGACGTTGGTCTCAAAATCATGGTGCGAGCCGTCGATCATGACCGAGGTGAACCCGCCGTCGATGCAGGCCTTGCAGATGTCAAAATCCGCGCCGTGGTCGAGGTGGACGGCGATGGGCAGGTCCGTGTCGAGCACCGCGGCCTCGATGAGCTTCATGAGGTAGACGTGCTTGGCGTATTTGCGCGCGCCGGAGGACACCTGCAGGATCAGCGGGGCGTTTTCCAGCTTGGCCGCCTCGGTGATGGCCTGGACGATTTCCATGTTGTTGACGTTGAACGCGCCGATGGCGTAGCCGCCCTCGTACGCCTTATGAAACATTTCGCGGGTATTGACAAGGGGCATAGGGTTCCCTCCTTTTTTCGTGCAAAGGTAAGTATAACAAAGGAGGCGGCAATTGTAAAGTGAAGATGGACGGCGGATTGGGAGAACCGCGCGTGGGGGAGGGCTGGGGACGGCGCCTGAAATTTACGGGATTTCAGGCCGAGTTTTGCGAAAAAGGGCCGGTGCTTGAAGGATATTGCTGCGGGCGTCCTCGCTCGCGTGCGCGCGAGCATCGGGGAGGAACCCGCGCCGC
>CAZUIA010000103.1:0-10005 GCA_964620835.1 uncultured Oscillospiraceae bacterium | reverse complement strand
CCGGCGTGCTTCCCGATCTCAACCGGCAACGCTGCTCCTCCAGGCCCAAACAATACATGATCTTCTACACCTTCGATATGGATTCCCAAATTCCTGCAAATCCATCCAATTTTTTGTAAAGATTTTTTATTGCGTGAATTTTGCAATGGTTCCGTAAAGATTATGACAATCCCTTAAAAATTCGAAAGCGGCCGAAGGGCTTCCAGCGACTGGATGATGCGCGCCTTGACCATTTCCAGCGTTTCGCTATCCGCCCTTCTTTGGCGCAGGTCGTCAAGTGGGACCGGCGCGCCAACCACCACGCGCACGCCGCCGAAAAGGCGGTAGGTGCCGCCGACAAACACCGGGATGAGCGGCACCTTTGTCTTGAGCGCCAAGACGGCGACGCCCGTCTCAATGCGCTCGACCTTTATTTCCTGCCGGCGGCTTCCCTCGGGAAAGATGCCCAGCACCCTGCCCTCCCGAAGCACCTGCATCGCGGTGCGCATGGCCGCCATGTCCGTCTCGCCCCGGTGCACGGGAAACCCGTGCAGCCCGGTAAGGAGAGCGCGCAAGAGCGGGTTTTGAAACAGCGACTCCTTGGCCATGAAATGAATTTCGCTGTGCTTGTAAAACACCCCGATGGACAGCGGATCCCAGGCGGACACGTGGTTGCCGAGGATAATGCAGTTTTGGTCCTTGGGATAGTTCTCAACACCCCGAGCCTTGGCGCGGAAAAACACCCTGTACACAAAGCCCAGGATCACGCGCGCCAGGGTATACAGCCATGTTTTTTCAGCGTTCAGCATGACGCACCCCGCACAATCTTCAGCAGCAATTCCAGCACTTCCCGCTCGGGCAGGTGGGTCGTGTCGATCTCCAGTGCGTCCTTCGCGCGGCGGAGCGGGTCCACCGTGCGCCCCATGTCCTGCGTATCGCGCGCCAGCAGGTCCGCCAGCACGTCCTCATACGCGCAGCGCTCGCCCTTTGCGCGCAGCTCGTCAAAACGGCGCTTGGCGCGCACCTCGGGCGAGGCGTTCAGGTAGAACTTGAACGTGGCGTCCGGCAGCACGCGCGTGCCGATGTCGCGCCCGTCGAGCACCGCGTCCACCTGCGCGACGCTTTGGCGCTGCAGCGCCACCATGCGGCGGCGCACGCCCTCGGCCGTGGAGACGGCCGAGGCGGCCGCGCTCACCTCGGGCGTCCGGATCAGCGCGGTCACGTCCTCCCCGTCCAGGAACGTGCGCTGGGCGCCGCCGGAAAGGGAGACGGAGATCTCCGTTTGCTCCGAAAGCGCCTCGGCCGCCATCGGATCGTGCGGGTTAACGCCCTCGCGCAGCGCCTTTAGCCCCAGCGCGCGGTACATGGCCCCGGTGTCCAGATGCAAAATGCCCAGCGCCTCCGCTAGGCCGTGCGCGATGGTCGATTTGCCCGCGCCCACCGGCCCGTCGATCGCGATTGTAAGTGCCATCGGCTTTTCCCCTCCCAGAACCTGCGCCAAAGGCTAAATGGCCCGGTGCCCCATGCCGACGCAGACCTCGTTTAAATGCACCAGCCCCACGCCGAAGAACACCGCCACCGCGATGTGCTCTCCCGACCGGGCAATGCCGATCTTTCCGCCGACGTTGAGTCCCAGCGCCTTTGCTGACACCTGCGACAGCGCCTCGCGCGCCGCGCCCATGGCCGCGCCCTCGTCCAGGTGCGTATCGCCGATCAGGCCCTCTCGCTTGGCCGCGACGACCGTCCTTTCCACGATGCGCATGATCGAGGGCACGAACTCCCCGCCGTAATCCACCGCGGCCGTGCGGATGCCCTCGGCCTGGAACAGGGCCTTCAGGCTTTTCTCCTCCTCGCGCGAGCGCGTCATGCTGAGAATCAGCGCCGCGCGGCCCACCTCGCGGCTTCCGGCCGCGAATGCCGTCTTTTCCATCCCGCCGTCCTCCCGTTTTTACCGCCAGTTGGTGCGCGCCCAGAGCGCCTCGCTGGAGGTGGACGCCGCCAGCGCACCCGCCTGAAGCGCCGCTTCCACGTCCCGCTCCCTTTCCAGCATGCCTCCGGCGATCACCGGCTGCGAAATGCGCTGCCCAAGCTGGGCGATCGCGCGCGTCACCAGCCCCGGCATGACCTCCACCAGCGACGGCCCGCACGCCTTCACCATGCGAACGCCCGTCGCCATGGACGAGGAATCCACCAGGAAGATGCGCAGCACGGTGGAAAGCCCGTCCTCGGCCGCGGCCTTTAAAAGCGGCGCGCGGGTGGACAGCACGCCCGCCGGGCGGACCGTCCGCGCGATCCACGAAACGCCGGCCGCGTCGCGGCTGACGCCTTCCACCAGGTCCAGGTGGATGAGCGCGAGCTTGCCGGCGTCCTTCGCTGCTTGCACCTGCTCGGGCAGCGTAAACAGGTCGCCGCCCAGCAGGAAAATGACGCCTACCGGGGAGGAAACCGCGCGCGAAAGCGCTTCCCGGCCCCGCACCGCGGCGATGATCGGACAGTGTTTCAGCGCGCCGAGCAGTGCCTGCATACGCTCGCCTCCAGGAAAATTATACCGCATGTTCAGGGCAAGCGCAATCGCGCGCTTGGGAAGGCGGCGCTTTTCTTTCGGCGGGGCGCGCGGCGCGGCAACCCTCGCCAAAGCGGCCGCCCGCTCATGCCTTCCGGACCTTCTGCCCCTGCGCCGTGTCCTCGACCGCGTACCCCATGGCCTTCAACTCGTCGCGCAGGCGGTCGCTTTCCTTCCAGTTTTTCGCCTTTCGCGCCTCGGCGCGCGCCGCCAGCAGGGCGTCCACCTTTTCGTCGCTTCCCTGGTCCTTGGGTTTCACCAGCCCCAGCACGCCGCTCATTTCGGCAAACGCGCCCAGCACGGCGGTCACGGCCTGCTTCGCGCACCCGGGCTTCAGCGCGATGTTGGCGTGCTTGACCAGCTCAAACAGCGCGCCGATGGCGTCGGCGGTGTTCAGATCGTCGTCCATCGCCTCGTCGAACTTGGCGGCAGCGGCCTTGACCGCCTGAAGGAGCGCGGCCTCCTCCGCGTTCACCTCGCGGTCCTGCGCACCCTCTTCAAGGAAGGCGAAGTTGTCCCGCGCGGTGTAGAGCCTCTCCAGCGCGGCCTTGGCCTGAGCGACCTGCTCCGGAGAAAAATTAAGCGGGCTGCGGTAGTGCGCCGACAGCAGGAACATGCGCACAGCCTCCAGATCGTATGTTTCGCGGATATCGTGCACGGTGAAAAAGTTGCCGAGGGATTTGGACATCTTCTCGTTATCGATGTTCAAAAACCCGTTGTGCATCCAGTATTTGACAAACGGCTTGCCCGTCGCGCCCTCGGACTGGGCCACCTCGTTTTCGTGGTGTGGGAACACCAGGTCCTGCCCGCCGCCGTGGATGTCGATCGTCTCGCCCAGATGCTTCATGCTCATCGCCGAGCACTCGATGTGCCAGCCGGGCCGGCCCATGCCCCAGGGGCTTTCCCACGCGGGCTCGCCGGGCTTTTGCGCCTTCCACAGCGCGAAATCCATCGGGTGTCGCTTTTCCTCCCCCACGTCGACCCGGGCGCCGCTTTCCAGGTTTTCCAGGTTCTGCCCGGACAGCTTGCCGTAGCTGCCCTTGTACGCCTGCGTGTCAAAGTACACGTCCCCGTTCACGGCGTACGCAAGGCCCTTGTCCGCAAGCCTTTGGATGATGGAAAGGATCTCCGGGATGTGGTCGGTCGCCTTGGGGTGCACCGTGGCGGGCCGAACGCCCAGCGCGCCCGCGTCTTCAAAATACGCCGCGATGTACCGGTCCGCCAGCTCCTTCACGGTGATGCCCTCTTGCCTGGCCCGGTCGATCATCTTGTCGTCGATGTCGGTGAAGTTCTGCACGAATTTCACCTCGTATCCGCGGTGCTCCAGGTAGCGGCGCAGCGTGTCGAAGATGACGAACATGCGCGCGTTGCCGATATGGAAATAGTTATACACCGTAGGACCGCAGGCGTACATGCGCACCTTGCCCGGCTCGATGGGGACGAATTCTTCCTTGCGGCGGTTTTGGGTGTTGAAAACCTTCATCTGTCTTTCCCCTTTCATGCAGCGTACGGATTATGCCATGTAAAAGCGGGCCTTCCGTCCCTGACAGAGACGGGAGGACCCGCGTTCCACTCTGGTGAGCGCCGCGCGATAACGGAGCGCATCCGGCGCGCCCTACACAGCTTGCCTTCGGGCGCGCGGCTGGCGGGGGCACTTCGCGAAGGACCGCCCGCGCGCGCTTTCAGCCGGTGGCGCGCGCTCTCTTTCGGCGTCTTTTTCGCTACTCTTCCCGCGTCAAAGCCTTTATATGGACCGATGACCGGAACCTTTGTCAGAACCTGCTGATGTATGTCTTGATCTTCGCTTCGCCGATCCACTCCGACCGAAGCGCGGTGACGGCTTCGCTCTGCTTGGTGGTCAGCACGTCCTGGGAAACCACGTCCTTGACGTCCTCAAGCGGCACCACGCCCGGCTCGACATCGCCCGTGTACTTGAGGATGTGGTAGCCGTACGTTGACTCGACCAGGCCGGACACGTCGCCGATCTTTGCAAGCGCCATCGCGCCCTGGGTGAACGACTCGACGTAGTTCGTGCTGCCCGCGCTGACGGGGTAGCCCCGCGTCAGCAGGTCGCCCGTCGCGGTGTCGGTGTTGTGTTCCTTCATGATCGCGTCAAAGTCCGCGCCCTCGGCCTTGCTCAGCGCGAGCACCTCCTCGGCCTTTTCGCGGATTTGGCTCAGTCCCTGCTGCTTAAGCGTCTCGATTTCGCCCTCCAGGCGCTTGTAATCCTCGTCATAGGAGGCGAGCAGGTCCTCGTACGTCTTTTTTGTCTCCGCATCCAGGTCCGTCTGGGTGTCGAGCTGGTTTTGCGTCATGTACTGGTAATACCAGACCGCGTTCAGCTCGTTGCTCTTTTCGGTGATCTGCGCCATGGTTTCCTCGGGGATGCCGATCACCAGGTTTTGAATGTAGCGGTAGCCCTCGGGCCGCACGTAGATCGTCTTGCCGCCGGTCACATCCGAGCCGAACTGGCCGGGCGTGGATTCGTACGCGGACTGCGCCTGCGCCACCAATTCGTCGTAGCGGGCCTTGACCTCCTCGTCCGTGACCGTCACGGCGGCTATGGCGCGGATCTTTTCTTCAATCTTTTCGTTGCGGTGCTCAAAGCGGACAAAATCCAGCGTAAAGCCCTGCGCGTCCGCCTCTGCCTTGGCTTCCTCCTCGGTCAGGCTGTTGGCCTCCAGGAAGGACTGCACCGCGTTGTTGTACTCGGCGACGGAATCGGACTCCAGCTGCGCCAGCTCCTCCTCCGTCAGGCCCGCGCCCAGGCTTTGCAGCTTCTGCTCCAGCGCGAGCTGCTCCGCCAGCGCGTTGAGCGTGGAGGTCTTGACCTGCGTGACGAGCTCCTTGTCCGCGGGGTCGACCGTCGAGCCGTAGTATTGCTGGTAGTACGAGACATATTGATGGATCATAAAGTCGTAAGTTTTTTGCGCGTCGCCCTTTAGGATGTTGGTCCCGTTGACGGTGGCAACGACCGTTTTGGCATCCTGCTCCGGATCCTTCGGCTTGCAGGCCGTCAGCGTTACCGCCATCGCCAAGACAAGCAACAGAGCGCCCCATTTTTTCATGTCCTAATCCCCTTTTACTCCTCAAATCGCAATTGATTCACTAAGGATAAATTATACCCCATAGCGCCGCAAAAAGTCAACGACGCGTTCGTTTACATAGGCCCGGTCCGGCCCGATCGTGCACACGTGCGCCGAGCGGTCTACCCAGCAGATTTCCTTGACCGCCGAGGACGCGCGGCTAGCGATGAGGTCCGGCACCGTTTCATGCACGCTCTCATCGTTGTGCGACTGGATGACGAGCAGGGGGGATGTGACTTTTTCAAGGTTTGCGCGCGCCCTTTTTTGCAGGCGCGTCATGTCCTCCACCTTGGCGACCGGCGCGCCCTCGTAGCCGTAGTCGTACTCGTAGAGGAATTCCTCCGGGGTGTACGGATGGCCCTTCCACGGGCTGACGCGCAGGAAGTGCTTGGCCATGGGCGAGAGGTGGTTGACCGCCGATTTGTAGCGGAGCGCCGGCGCGAACAGGATCACCGCCGAAGGCTCGAATTCCTCGGCCAGCAGGAGCGACAGGATGCCGCCCATGGACAGTCCGCCGACGGCGACGCGTTTGTATCGGGCCCGCATGTCCAAAAAGGCGTCCCGGCAGGCGGCGAGCCACTGGGCGTCGCCGCTTTTTTCCATCTCCTCGACGGTTTTGCCGTGCCCGGGCAGCAGGATGCCGCGCGCCGAAAAGCCGGCCTTCTGCGCCGCCTCGCCGATGGGGCGCATGTGGCTCGGGCTTCCGGTAAAGCCGTGAATGAGCAGGATCGCGTTTTCGCCGGCGGCAAGGTCAAAGGGCTGGGCGTTTGCGTGGGTGAAGTCGGCGGGCATGGCGGGCCTCCTTTCTTGGACGGACGGATGCAGACGGGGCAAAGCTGGCCGGCACACTGTGCGTTAGCCTCATACCCGCATATCCCGCGGGCATGCCTTTGCCCTGCAAGGAGAGGGGATTTTCCAGCTTATGTTCTCTTTTGCTTTGTTTCCTTTTCAGGAATCATTTTTCCGTATTTTTTCAGCAAATCCTCTATCGCTTCGTCCAAAAGCTTTGTTTTGGTGATCCTCATCTCCTCGGACAGCTCGGCAAAAAGAGGAACCAGCTCATTTTTCAAGGACGAGGTAAACCGTGTTCTGTTTTTCAGTATTGGGTCGGCCATTTTGCATTCCTCCGATCTCGCAGCAGCTTATGGTAGGCATTGTATAGTTTATGCAACCTGAAAACAATTGGTTGCTTTTGGTTGCTATTTGCATATAATAGTCATTAGGGGGTGCTATTATGTTTTCGCTGACCTGCCTTACCTGCAAGCATTTTCGCCAGCACTATATCCGGCGCGGCCGTTCCTATATGCCCATCAGCGATGGGCATTGTGTGTTCCCTCGTCTGAAGCTCCGAAAACAGGATACGCCCGCCTGCCCCCATCACAAGAAAAAGCGGGCACCCGATCCGGATGCCCGCGAACAATGACCCCATTGATGGTCCTTACGCCTCCCGCGCGGCGATCATGTCCTTCACCTTCATCAGCCGCGTGCGCGCGCTCCGGTCGTTTTCCTCCAGCTTCATGGCGATGTACCGGATCGTCTCCTCGGTCTGCGGAATCATCACGTATTCAAGCGCGTTCACGCGGCGGCGCGTCTTTTCGATCTCGTCCGCCAGCAGGTTGCACGTAGCCTCGATTTCCGCCAGCTCCACCAGCCTTGGCAGCACCTCCGCCATGGTCGCGATCGCCCCGTCTAGCTGCGCCGAGGTGTCCGCAAAGCCGTACGGCTGCGCCGCCTCCTTGAGCGAATCCTCCTGCACCCGGATCACCGGCACCTTCACGCTCATCACGTTCTTCTGCGAAATCGAAAGCTTCGCCTCGCGCGCCGGGTACAAAAGCGCCGCCTCCAGCGCCTCGGGGCTCATCACCGCGCGCGCGAACGCAAACTCCCTCAGCGCTTCGGATAGCTCCCCTTCCACCTGCAGCCGCAGGCGCTGGTTCTCCCGAATCAGCGCGATGAACTGCCTCACCATCTCGTCGCGCTTGTCCTTCAAAAGCTTATGCCCCCGCTTGGCCGTGACGAGCCGCTTTTTCAGCCTCGTCAGCTCCATGCGGGTAGGGTTCACCTGCAGGATGGCCATTACGCCTCGTCCCCTTCGGGTAGGTATTTGTCGATCATCGCGTCGCGGATGCGCTTGAGTTCGTTTCTCGGCAGCATCTTCAGCAGCTTCCACCCAAGGTCCAGCGTTTCCCCGATGGTGCGGTTCGTCTCATACCCCTGCGACACGTACTCCCTTTCAAACGCGTCGGCAAAGGCGGCGTACTGCTTGTCCACATCCGTCAGCGCGGCCTCGCCCAGGATCACGGCTAGCTCCTTGGCGTCCTTGCCCCTCGAATACGCGGCAAACAGCTGGTTCATCGTGGGCGCGTGGTCCTCGCGCGTTTTCCCCTCGCCGATGCCCTTGTCCTTCAGGCGCGAAAGGCTCGGCAGCACGTCCACCGGAGGGGTCAGGCCCTTTCGGTGCAGCTCGCGGCTCAAAATGATCTGCCCTTCCGTGATGTACCCGGTCAAGTCCGGGATCGGGTGGGTCTTGTCGTCCTCGGGCATCGATAGGATCGGGATCTGCGTGATGGACCCGGCCTTGCCCTTGATCCGGCCCGCGCGCTCGTACATGGTCGCAAGGTCCGTATACAAATATCCGGGATATCCGCGGCGGCCCGGCACTTCCTTCCTCGCGGCGGACACCTCGCGCAGCGCGTCGGCGTAGTTGGTGATGTCCGTCAAAATGACCAGCACGTGCATGTCGCATTCGTAGGCCAAGTATTCGGCCGCGGTCAGCGCCATGCGCGGGGTGGAGATGCGCTCGATGGCCGGGTCGTTTGCAAGGTTCATGAACAGCACCGCGCGGTCGATCGCGCCGGTGCGCCGAAAGTCCGAGATGAAAAAGTCCGCTTCCTCCAACGTGATGCCGACGGCCGCGAACACGACGGCAAACTTGGTGTCCGTGCCGAGCACCTTCGCTTGCCGGGCGATCTGCGTGGCCAATTGCGCGTGCGGCAGGCCCGAGCCGGAGAACACCGGCAGCTTCTGCCCGCGGACCAGCGTGTTCAGCCCGTCGATGGCGCTGATGCCGGTCTGGATGAACTCGGACGGGTAGTCGCGCGCGGCCGGGTTGATCGGCGCGCCGTTGATGTCCATGCGCTTTTCCGGGATGATCTCGGGCCCGTCGTCACGCGGGCGGCCCATGCCGTCAAACACGCGGCCGAGCATGTCGCGCGACACGGACAGCTCGATGGAGCGGCCTAAAAACCTGGCGCGGCTGGTGTCGATGCGAAGGCCGTGCGAGCTTTCAAACAGCTGCACCATCGCCTTGTCGCCCTCCACCTCCAGCACCTTGCCATGCCGCCGCTCGCCGGATTCCTGCTGAATTTCCACCAGCTCGTCGTACTTGACGCCCTCAACGCCCGAAACGAGCATCAGCGGGCCCACGACTTCGCGAATGGTGCGGTATTCCTTGAGCATCGTTACAGCCCTCCCCCATCGACGAGCGCGGCCATCTGGCGGTTCAGCTCGGCCTCGATGTCGTCAAATTGCTTGGTGTCCTCCTCGGCGACGTACTTCATGCGGGCGATGCGGTCCCGAACGGGCAGCGAAAGGAGCGCCGACAGGCTCGCGCCGCCGTCCAGCGCCGCCCGGCCCTTTTCGCCGTACAGGAGCACAAGGCGCAGCATCCGGTGCTGCTTGTCCATCGAGGTATAGGTATCCACCTCGTCAAACGCGTTTTGCTGCAGATAGTCCTCGCGCAGCGACCGGGCGACCTCCATGGTCAGGCGGTCCTTCCACGAAAGGGCGTCGATGCCGACCAGGCGGACGATCTCGTTGAGCTCCGACTCCACCTGCAGGATGCGCATGCCCTCGGCCCGAAGCGCCATCCATTCGGGCGCCACGTTTTCGTCATACCAGCCTAAAAGCCGGTCCACATAGAGCGAGTAGCTCTGCAGCCAGTCGATGGCCGGAAAGTGGCGCATATACGCAAGCGGCGCCGAAAGGCCCCAGAACACCTTCACGATGCGCAGCGTGGCCTGGGAGACCGGTTCCGAAATGTCGCCGCCCGGCGGGGACACCGCGCCGATGGCTGTGATGGAGCCCATGCGGCCGTCCTTGCCCGCGCACACCACGCGGCCGGCGCGCTCGTAAAACTCCGCCACGCGGGAGCCGAGATAGGCGGGGTAGCCCTCCTCGCCCGGCATTTCCTCCAGCCGCCCGGACATTTCGCGCAGGGCCTCGGCCCAGCGGCTCGTCGAGTCGGCCATGATGGCGACCTTGTAGCCCATGTCGCGGAAGTATTCGGCGATCGTGATGCCCGTGTAGATGGACGCCTCGCGCGCCGCGACCGGCATGTCGGAGGTGTTCGCGATCAGCACCGTGCGCTTCATCAGC